>NZ_AP028672.1:3519599-3831965 GCF_041154505.1 Acidovorax sp. A79 | reverse complement strand
CAGCACCGCGCTGGGCGACAGGCCCACCTGCTCACCGATGACGTCATACGTCTCCCGGCCATTTTCTTGCAGACGGCGCAATATGGCCCTGTCCAGCTTGTCGAGTGCGCTTGAGGCTTGCATAGCGCAGGATTTTATGGAATCCGCGCATTTTTCGCTTGCCCGATTGCATGCTGGGGTATGTCCCGATAGTGACACCACGCCCGGACCAGAAGAATGAATCCCGCAAAAACGCACGGTCGTTCGTTTTTTGCAGGCACAAAAACCATATCCAACGGAGACAACCACATGACCGGATTCCTCAGCCGCATTCTGCGGCGCCTCGCGCTGGCGGCCAGCGCCGGGCTCTTGCTCCTGGGGGCCAGCGCCCAGGCCCAGAGCGGCTACACCCAGACGCGCTACCCCATCGTGCTGGTGCACGGCCTTTTCGGCTTCGACTCGGCCCTGGGCATCGACTACTTCTATGGCATTCCCGACGCCTTGCGCCAGGGCGGCGCGAAGGTCTACGTGGCGCAGGTGTCCGCCGCGAACAGCACCGAGGTCCGGGGCGAGCAGCTGCTGGCGCAGGTCAAGACCATCCTGGCGATCACCGGAGCGGCCAAGGTCAACCTCGTGGGCCACTCCCATGGCGGACCCACCACGCGCTATGTGGCGGGCGTCGCGCCGCAGCTGGTGGCGTCGGTCACCTCGGTGGGCGGGGTCAACAAGGGATCGCGCGTGGCGGACATCCTGCGGGGCGTGGCCCCCGCCGGTTCGGTGTCGGAGGCCGTGGCCAGCGGCGCGGCCAGGGCGCTGGTCAGCCTGATCAACCTCACATCCGGAGGTTCGGCCCTGCCCCAGATGCCGACCGCCGCGCTCGATTCGCTGACCACCGCCGGGCTCGCGGACTTCAACCGCCGCTTTCCGCAGGCCCTGCCCAGCGGCTGCGGCAGCGGTGCGGAGCTGGCCAACGGCGTGCGCTACTACTCCTGGACGGGCACGCAGCCCCTGACCAACGTGCTCGATGCCAGCGATGGCCTGCTGAGCGTGCTCAGCCTGGTCTTTGGCGAGGCCAACGACGGCCTGGTCTCCGCCTGCTCGTCGCGCCTGGGCAAACACCTGGGCGACCACCGGCAGAACCACCTGGACGAAGTGAACCAGCTGCTGGGCCTGCGCGACTGGTTCTCCACCGACCCGGTGACGCTGTACCGCCAGCACGCCAACCGCCTCAAGGCGCAGGGCCTGTAAGCCGTGGAAAAAAGGTCCCGCGCCTTCGCCGCCGCAGTGGCCCTGGCCGCCGCCACGGCCGCCGTGGTCTGGTGGACGGCCCCGCACGGCCTGCAGGGCGCGGAGGACCCGCATCCAGGCGCCGGCCCGCAGGCCGGCAGCGCGCGCCAGAACCCGTCGGGCTCGGCACGGCCCATGGAGAGCAGCTTCTTCGCCGCCCGCCGCGCCGCCGGCCCGGACCGCCACGAAGACCCCCTGCTGGTGCACGGCCTGCGCGATACGCTGGAGGCGCTGCTGATGGAAGCGCAGGACGGCGGCGCGGCGGACCCCGCCACGCTCAAGCAGCGCCTGGCGGGCCTGGTGGGCAAGCACTTCCCGGCGGCACTGGCCACCCGGGCGCTGGCACTGGCCGAGCGCTACGTGGACTACCGCGTGGCGCTGGGCCAGCTGCGCACGCCCCCGGACCCGACCGACCCCGGCGCGCTGCGCGAAGCGCTGGAGGCGCGCCACAAGGTGCGCCAGCAGTTCTTTGACGGCCCCGAGCACGACGCCCTGTTCGCCCGCGAGGCGGACCTGGACCGCTACACGCTGGCGCGCCTGGAGATCGAGCGCAACCCCCGGCTCACCGCCGAACAGCGCACCCAGGCCTTGCGCGATGCAGAGAACGAATTGCCCCAGGCGCGCCGCGCGGAGCGCGCAGCGGCCACCGAACACCTGAGCGCGGCGGCCCAGACCGCCGCGTTCAACGCACAAAACACCGACGAACGCACCCGCCACGCCGCGCGCAGCGCGCAGTACGGCGAGGCCGCGGCCCACGCCATGGCCCAGCTGGACCGGGAGGAGCAAAGCTGGCAGCAGCGCCTGGACCAGTACAGCCAGGCCCGTGCCCAGCCGGGCGACGGCAGGGCACTGGAATCATTGCGCCAGCAGCTGTTCTCACCGCAGGAGCAGCAGCGCCTCGATGCCGCCCTGGCGCTGCGAAAGCTCCCGCCGGCCACGCCGGGCTCCTGAGCGCAGGGCGCCGGTGTCATTCGACGGCGCGCCCGGGTGGCGCGCCTGTCCTGCGCCATTTTTTGACCATTCGCAACATTCCTGCAAATCAAAGGCCAATGCCTCTTGATTTCGCCAGAAACATGAGGCAGGGCACGCCTACAGTCCATGGCATTCCTCAACGAATGCCGGAGACACCCCATGAACGCCGCCTTGCCCCCAACAACCGCCACCCAGCTGGAAGCCTGGGACAACCCCATGGGCCTGATGGGCTTCGAGTTCGTCGAATTCACCTCGCCCACACCCGGCGTGCTGGAAGCCGTGTTCGAGAAGCTGGGCTTCACCCTGGTGGCCAAGCACCGCTCCAAGGACGTGGTGCTGTACCGCCAGAACGGCATCAACTTCATCCTCAACCGCGAGCCCCACAGCCAGGCGGCCTACTTCGGCGCCGAGCATGGCCCGTCGGCCTGCGGCCTCGCCTTTCGCGTGAAGGATGCGCACAAGGCCTACAACCGCGCGCTGGAGCTGGGCGCCCAGCCCATCGAGATCCCCACCGGCCCCATGGAGCTGCGCCTGCCCGCGATCAAGGGCATCGGCGGCGCGCCGCTGTACCTGATCGACCGCTTTGAGGACGGCAAGTCCATTTACGACATCGACTTCGAATTCATCGAAGGCGTGGACCGCCGCCCCGTGGGCCACGGTCTGAACCTGATCGACCACCTCACGCACAACGTGTACCGGGGCCGCATGGGCTTCTGGGCCAATTTCTACGAGAAGCTGTTCAACTTCCGCGAGATCCGCTACTTCGACATCCAGGGCGAGTACACGGGCCTGACGTCGAAGGCCATGACCGCGCCCGACGGCAAGATCCGCATCCCGCTGAACGAAGAGTCCAAGCAGGGCGGCGGCCAGATCGAGGAATTCCTGATGCAGTTCAACGGCGAAGGCATCCAGCACATCGCGCTGATCTGCGACAACCTGCAGGACGTGGTGGACAAGCTGGGCATGGCCGGCGTCTCGCTGGCCACCGCGCCCAACGACGTCTACTACGAGATGCTGGACACCCGCCTGCCCGGCCACGGCCAGCCGGTGGCAGAGCTGCAGTCGCGCGGCATCCTGCTCGACGGCACCACGGCCGACGGCACGCCGCGCCTCTTGCTGCAGATCTTCTCCACGCCCATGCTGGGCCCGGTGTTCTTTGAGTTCATCCAGCGCGAAGGCGACTACCGCGACGGATTCGGCGAAGGCAACTTCAAGGCACTGTTCGAATCGCTGGAGCGCGACCAGATCCGCCGTGGGGTGCTCAACACCTAAGACATCAGACATCCCGGGTTAACCCTGACCAGATGCCTATACTGCGCGCTCCCCGGAACTCAAAAGGATCCCGATGTCGCTCCGTAGCACCTTGTCCAGTGTTGTTCTCGTCCTGCTCTGCGCCGCCACGGCGGCGCAGGCGCAGAACCCGTCCGCCCCCCTCACCATCGTGGTCCCCTACCCTGCCGGCGGCCCGCTGGACACCTCGGCACGCATCGTGGCCGAAGGCGCCGCAGCCCAGCTGGGCTCCATCACCGTGGAGAACAAGCCTGGCGCCGGCGGGGGCACCGGGGCCGACCAGGTGGCCAAGGCACCCAAGACCAGCAACCAGATCCTGATGGGCGCGGTGGCCACGCATGCCGTCAACCCCTGGCTGTACAAGAAGAACTTCCCGTACAACCCGCTCAAGGATTTCAAGCCCCTCGTGCTGGTGGCGCGCACGCCCAATGTGCTGGTGGTGAACGCGGAGCAGGCCGCCAGGCTGGGCATCAAGACAACGCCGGACCTGGTGCAGTACCTCAAGAAGAACCCGGACCAGGCCAAGTACGGCTCGGGCGGCAACGGCAGCATCGGCCACATCTCGGCCGAGATGTTCAAGTCGCTCACCAACACCCGCATGGGCCACACGCCGTTCCAGGGCTCCAAGCCCGCCCTGGCGGCGCTGGAGTCGGGGCAGGTGCTGATGGTGTTCGACAACCTGGCCTCGGCGCTGCCGCAGATCCAGTCGGGCAAGCTGCTGGCGCTGGGCGTGACCACGCTCAGCCGCAACGAGTCGCTGCCCAGCGTGCCCAGCATCAACGACAGCGTGCAGGGCTTCAACGTGTCCACCTGGTTTGGCCTGTTCGCGCCCGCCTCGCTGCCGGACGCCGACGCGCGCCGCTACGCCAACGCGTTCTCGGCGGCCATGCAGTCGCCCGCTGGCAAGGAGAAGTTCAAGAAGATGGGCATCACGCCCGAAGAGCTGACGCTCGACGGGTTCGCGCAATTCGTGCGCTCGGAAAACAGCAAGTACGAGTTCCTGATCCGGGCCGCAAAAATCAAGATCGAATAGCCGCCGCCCGGGCAGGTGCGCGCCACCCGGCGCGCCGCACCAGGACGGCCAAGGAGCACAAAATGGGACAAGCCCCCGTCGTCTATGGCCAATCCACCCGCCCACCCCGGGGCGACTACTCGCGCGCCAGCGAGGACTACACCTGCCCGCAGGACTACGCGGCCTATACCGCCGCAGACCACGACACCTACCGCCGCCTGTACGAGCGCCAGCGCGCCCTGCTGCCGGGCCTGGCGAGCCAGGCGTTCATCGACGCCCTGCCCTCGCTGGGCGCCAGCGACCGCATTCCGCGTTTTGAGGAAGTCAACGAGCGCCTTTACAAGGCCACGGGCTGGGAGCTGGTGGGCGTGCCCGGCCTGATCCCCGAGGTGCCCTTCTTCACGCTGCTGGCCCACCGCAAGTTCCCGGTGACGGACTGGATCCGCAAGCCCGAGGAGTTCGAGTACATCGTCGAGCCAGACATTTTTCATGACCTGTTCGGCCACGTGCCGCTGCTGTTCAACCCGGTGTTCGCGGACTATGTGCAGCGCTATGGCCAGGGCGGGCTGAAGGCGCAGGGGCTGGGGTCGTGCGAGATGCTGAGCCGCCTGTACTGGTACACGATCGAGTTCGGGTTGATCCGCGAGGCGGGGCAGTTGCGGGCGTACGGCGCGGGGATTCTGAGTTCTTCGGGCGAACTGGCGTATTCCGTGCAGAGCCCGGAGCCACAGCGCATTGCGCTGCAACTGGAGCGCACCATGCGCACGCGCTACAAGATCGATACGTACCAGCAGACGTATTTCGTGATCGACAGTTTCGAGCAGCTGTTCGAGATGACGGCGGCGGACTTTGCGCCGATCTATGAGCGGCTGCGGGGGTTGCCGGAGTTTGCGGCGGATGAGCGGGAGGCTGTGGCGGCTTGATTTTTGGTGATATTGGCTGCTAGCGCTAGTGAATCATGCATTGACAGCTACGTCTTTGATAGCACCCCTTTTGCACCCAGCAATACTTGGCCGAGGCTGTCGGAGGTTGTGGATGTATCGGTCTCCGTGCCTGGGTTGAGGGCGGAGGCCGGGAGTCGCCCGGCATGCGAGTAACTTTCTTTCGCGTCGCCGAAAGAAAGTCACCAAAGAAAGGGCGACCCTACTGCGCGCGTCCCTTCGCTACGCTACGGGCAACCTGCGATGCTCGGACAGGGGGTGCGCCGCAGAACTCACTGCGCGCTACGCGCTCCGTTCAAACAACTGCGGCAAGTCAGTACACGAAGTGCGTGTGTCCTTCGGCACACGCACGCACCCCCTGCCCTGCGCTTCTCGGCACGCGCAGAAGGGAACCCAGAAACGGACATCCACACGGGCCATTGCTTCGCTCGGCCCCCTCTCGCGGGTGCAAGCGCCACGCGCTGCGCAAACTGGGCCGAGCGCAGCGATGGCCCGAAGGGATGTCCGGCTGTTCGGTTGTTTGGATGTTCTGCTGTCCACCCCCTGCTGGCTGCGCCTGCGGCGGGGCGGTTGCGGGGTGGCATGGGCGTCGCAGCGCCCATGCTTCGTGCTCTGACTCGCCGTGGCTGTCTGAGCGGCGCGCGCAGCGCAAAGCGAGTTCCACGGCGCACCCCGCAACCGACACGACGCAGGTTTGCCCCGGAGCAAAGCGCAGGGGTCGCAGACTGGGGGTCGCCTTTTCTTTGGTGACTTTCTTTTGGCGAAGCAAAAGAAAGTTACTCGCCTGCCGGGGCGACAACCCGGCTCCCGTCCTCAGCAAAGGCATACGGCTAAATCAGCACACCTAACAAAAACTACAAAATTGATAGCTATCAACGCTTTATAGAAAAGCGCAAGCAGTCAAAAAAACTCACAGAATCACCCTCGACCTATCTCCTCCAGACAAGCCTCCATCACCCCAGGGTCAAACGCCATCTGCACATGCGCGACGCCCTCCACCAACCGGTTGTCCGCCCCTGGCAACGCTGCGGTGCTCGCCGGGAACACGATGTTGTCGCAGTTGGAGTACCAGCACGTGAACAACGCCGCCCGCCCCGCCGGCTCGGCCCGCTGCAGCGCCACCACCCAGTCCCCCGCCAGACTCATCTGCCGCCCATTCACCGCCCGGCTGAAGCGCCCGAGCCACGTGCCCCCATGCGGCGTGCCCAGCGTCAGCACCCGGTGCACCCGCCCGTCCGCCTGGTGCGCGCGCAGCCAGGCCCGCACCGCCAGCCCGCCCATGCTGTGGCACAGCAACACCGGCGCCTGGCCCGTGGCCGCCGTCACCTTGCGCACGGCCTCTTCGATGATGTCGGCGTACTCGTCAATCGAGCCCATCACCGGCTCCAGGTTCACCGCCACATGGGCATGGTCCCGGGCTTGCAATGGCGCGAACCACGGCAACCACAGGCCCCGGTTGCACATGAAGCCGTGCACCAGCACCACGCCGCGCTTTCCGGTCGGCTGCGCAGGCAGCCAGTCGGGCAATGACTGGTGGCGAAACGGCTGGCGCCAGCCAAAGACCATCAATGCCACCCACACCTCGGCCCACCAGGCGGCCAGCACCTGGGAGAGGCGCGCACGGGGCGCGGCGTCCTGGCGGTTGGTGAGGTGCATCAGCACAAACTCCACCGCCATCACCGCGAGGTATATCCCCAGGGGCAGCAACGCCCCCAGCACGGCACGCAAGGGCGAATGCGGCCACTGCCACACCAGCCAGGCGGCCATGGTCAGCAGGATGAACAGGAGCAGGGTTCGTTGCCAGCGCGCGATCATGGTGGTGATGGGCAGATGTTGTAATTGACCAGCCGCATTGTGCGGTCTGGGCCCTGCCCTGGCGCCCCCCGCACGTAGAAAGGACCCCGCCCCATGGATGCCGCCCAGACCATCCGCGACTGCATCGCCGACGTCACGGCCCTGCGCCTGCACCGCACCGGCGATGCCGCACTGGGCGCGGCGGTGGGCCAGGTCAAGACCCTGCAGGCACGGCGCTTCAGGGGCACCTATGCCGACCTCATGGGCTCGCCCTCGTTCGGCCCCGCGGCCCGGTTCTTCCTCGAGGAGCTGTACAGCGACACCGACTACACCGAGCGCGACCTGCAGTTCGGCCGCATCGCGGGCACGCTGCAGACCATGTTCCCCCAGCCCGTGGTGGCCACCGCCGTGGCGCTGGCCGTGCTGCATGCGCAGACCGAGGGGCTCGACCAGGAGATGGGCCGCGCCTGGCTCGACGCCTCCGGCGGGGGCGGCATGCCGGACGCCGCCCGCTACACCGCCGCCTGGCGCGCCGTGGGGCAGCGCCATGCGCGCCAGCAGCAACTGCAGCGCGTGCTGGCCATGGGCACCGACCTCGCCCGCCTGACCCGCACCCCCGGCCTGCGCATGATGCTGCGCATGATGCGCGCGCCCGCCCAGGCGGCCGGCATGGGCGCGCTGCAGCGGTTCCTGGAGGCGGGCTTCGACACCTTTGGCCAGCTCGCGCGCCAGCGCGGCGGGGTCGAGCAGTTCCTGGCCACCATCCAGGAGCGCGAAGGTGCGCTGATGGCGCAGCTGTTCGATGCCGATCCTGTCACCTGCGAGACCCAACTGGCGCGCACCCTAGGACAAGCCCGGTAGCTGACTGCACGCCCGCGCTTCCACAATCTGTGCCCACCCTTTCACTGGCGAGCACAAGGAAACAAGCGCATGGAAAAGATCTGGCTCAAGAGCTACCCCCCGGGCGTACCGCACGATGTGCAGCCCGAGCAATACCGCTCCGTGGCCCACCTGCTGGAGGAATCCTTCCGCAAGCACGCAAAGAGCCCCTTCTCGGTCTGCATGGACCGGTGGATGACCTATGGCGAACTGGAGCGCCGCTCGGCCGCGCTGGGCGCCTACCTGCAGAGCCTGGGCCTGGCCCCCGGCGCGCGCGTGGCCATCATGCTGCCCAACATCCCGCAGTTCGGCGTGACCATGGCGGCCGTGCTGCGCGCGGGCTACACCTGCGTGAACGTGAACCCGCTGTACACGGCGCGCGAGCTGGAGCACCAGCTCAGGGACTCGGGCGCCACGGCCATCGTGATCCTGGAGAACTTCGCGCACACGCTGGCCGAGGTGGTGGACCGCACCGCCATCCAGCACGTGGTGATGACCTCGATGGGCGACCTGCTGGGCGCCGCGTTCGGCGCCTGGATCACCTTCGCGGTGCGCCACCTGGCCAAGATGGTGCCGGCCTACGAGCTGCCCCTGACCGGCGGCCGCAAGCTCGTCACCTTCAAGAAGGCGCTGTCGCTGGGCGAGCACAAGTCCCTGGCCCCGAGCCAGGCCACGCTCGACTCCATCGCCTTCCTGCAGTACACGGGCGGCACCACGGGCCTGTCCAAGGGCGCGGTGCTCACCCACCGCAACATCGTGGCCGCCACGCTGCAGGCCGAGGCCTGGTTCACGCCCGCGCTGTCGAAGGTGGGCGACATCAGCAAGGCCAACTCCATCGCCGCGCTGCCGCTGTACCACATCTTCGCGCTCACGCTGTGCCTGCTGGCCATCCGCCAGGGCTCCAGCCTCACGCTGATCCCCAACCCGCGCGACATTCCCAAGTTCGTGGCCGAGCTCAAGAAGCGCCCCTTCCACATGCTGCCCGCCGTGAACACTTTGTTCAACGCGCTGCTGCAGAACCCGCAGTTCCGCACGCTCGACTTCTCGCACCTGTGCGTGTCGCAGGCCGGCGGCATGGCCGCCAGCGAAGGCACGGCCAAGCAGTGGCAAAAGGTCACGGGCAGCACCATGATCGAAGGCTGGGGCATGAGCGAGACCTGCGCCATCGGCACCAACAACCCGGTGAACAACACCACCTTCAGCGGCACCATCGGCCTGCCGCTGCCGGGCATCGACATCGCCATCAAGGACGACGCCGGCCACAGCGTGCCTCAGGGCGACCCGGGCGAGATCTGCATCCGCGGCCCGAACGTGATGACGGGCTACTACAACCAGCCCGAGGAGAACGCCAAGGCTTTCACGCCCGATGGATTCATGCGCACGGGCGACATCGGCATCATGGACAGCGAGGGCTACACGCGCATCATCGACCGCAAGAAGGACATGATCCTGGTGAGCGGCTTCAACGTGTTCCCCAACGAGCTGGAGCAGGTCATCAGCCTGTGCCCCGGCGTGGTGGAATGCGCGGCCATCGGCATCCCCGACGAAAAGCAGGGCGAGGCGATCAAGGTGTTCATCATCAAGAACGACCCCACTCTCAGCGAGGAAGACGTGGCCCGCTACTGCCAGGAGAACCTCACCGGCTACAAGCGGCCCAAGTACATCGAGTTCCGCGACGAGCTGCCCAAGAGCAACGTGGGCAAGATCCTGCGGCGGGAGTTGAGAACCGCCGCCTGAGCGGCTCCGCCCCCTTTCCTCTTCTCCTTCCTTTCCCCCTTCTCCTCACGCGCTTCGCGCCAGGGAAAGGGGGCACAACACCGGCGCGGCGGGGCGGGCCTTGCGCGGTGTTTCTGGCAAGGCAGCGCGCAGGTTTCCACGCCCTGGCGCCACGGCCCGGCCCTTGCTCTTCTCTGCGGGGCCGGGCTCCGCGCAGGGCGGCACGGCGGCAGAGCCGTTCCCGGCTTTCTCCCCGCTAGGCCATTGCGTGCTATTTCAGGGTTTTCACCAACTAGCAAACGTTTGCGCAAACGTTTGCTTTAGATATGATTCGCGCCGCGGCATCGCTTTGGCGGGTCGCCCGAAGCGTTTTTGTGGGCGCCGCTGGCGCTTGAAGCCCCATTCCAACAGGAGACACCATGCAGTTCACCCGCCGTTCCGTTCAGACCGCCGCCGCCCTTGCCGTTGTGGGCAGCCTGCTGGCCAGCCCTGCGTTCGCGCAGGACAAGCCCAAGATCGCCCTGGTCATGAAGTCGCTGGCCAACGAGTTCTTCCGCACCATGGAAGACGGCGCCAAGGCGCACCAGAAGGCGCACGCCAGCGAATACACGCTGGTGGCCAACGGCATCAAGAACGAGACCGACACCGCCGCGCAGATCAAGATGATCGAGCAGGCCGTGGCGCAGAAGGTCAGCGCCATCGTGCTGGCCCCGGCCGACTCCAAGGCGCTGGTGCCCGTGGTCAAGTCCGCCATCGACAAGGGCATCCTGGTGGTCAACATCGACAACCAGCTCGATGCCGACGCGCTGAAGGAAAAGAACATCACCGTGCCCTTCGTGGGCCCCGACAACCGCGCGGGCGCCAAGCTGGTGGGCGACCACCTGGCCAAGACACTGAAGGCCGGCGACAAGGTGGGCATCATCGAAGGCGTGTCCACCACCTTCAATGCGCAGCAGCGCACGCTGGGCTACCAGGACGCGATGAAGGCCGCCAACATCACCGTGGTGGGCGTGCAGTCCGGCAACTGGGAAATTGAAAAGGGCAACACCGTGGCCGCCGGCATGATGCGCGAGCACCCCGACTTGGTGGCGCTGCTGGCCGGCAACGACAGCATGGCCCTGGGCGCCGTGGCCGCCGTGAAGGCCGCCGGCAAGACCGGCAAAGTGCAGGTGGTGGGCTACGACAACATCGGCGCCATCAAGCCCATGCTGGCCGACGGCCGCGTGCTGGCCACCGCCGACCAGTACGCCGCCAAGCAGGCCGTGTTCGGCATCGAGCTGGCGCAGAAGGCCCTGGCCGCCAAGACACCCCAGGCGCAGCTGCCCGCCCTGGTGAAGACCGACGTGGTGCTCGTGACCAAGGGCAGCAAGTAAGACGCACCCCGACCCCAGCCGCACCCGCTTCGCCCGCCATGCCCCGCACGACCGCCGCCCCCGCCCTGGCCACTCCCCTGCTCACGATCGACGCCGTGGGCAAGGACTACACGGCCACGGTGCTGGACGGCGTGACGCTGGCGCTGAACGCGGGCGAGGTGCTGGCGCTGACGGGCGAGAACGGCGCGGGCAAGAGCACGCTCTCCAAGATCATCTGCGGGCTGGAGTCGCCCACGCGGGGCGGCATGCGCCTGGCGGGGCAGACCTACACCCCCGGCTCCCGCCGCGACGCCGAACGCCAGGGCGTGCGCATGGTGATGCAGGAGCTGGGCCTGGTGCCCACGCTCACCGTGGCCGAGAATCTGCTGATGGGCCGCCTGCCGCACCGCCTGGGCTGGCTGCGGCGCGATGCGCTGCACACGGCCGCGCGCGCGCAGCTGGACAAGATTGGCCTGCGCGGCATCGACCCCGCCACGCCGGTGTCGCAGCTGGGCATCGGCCAGCAGCAGATGGTGGAGATCGCGCGCAACCTGCAGGACGACACGCGCATCCTGGTGCTCGACGAGCCCACGGCCATGCTCACGCCGCGCGAGACCAACTACCTGTTCGAGCAGATCGCGCACCTCACCGCGCGCGGCGTGGCCATCATCTACGTGTCGCACCGGCTCGAAGAGCTGCGGCGCATCGCCGACCGCGTGGCCGTGCTGCGCGACGGCCGCCTGGTGGACGCGCGCCCCATGGCCGGAATGAGCGAGGACGACTTGGTGCAGCGCATGGTGGGCCGGTCGGTGAGCGACCTGGAGCACCGCCCGCGCCGCCCCGCCGGCCCGGTGGTGATGGGCGCCCGGGGCCTGGGCCGGGGCACCGCCGTGCAGGACGTGAGCCTGGAACTGCGCGCGGGCGAGATCTTGGGCATTGCCGGGCTGGTCGGCTCCGGCCGCACCGAGCTGGTCCGGTTGCTGTTTGGCGCCGACCGGGCAGACCGGGGCAGCATCACGCTGCACCCGGAATTTGAGCAAAAACAGCCCCCAGCGCTTGATGGACAAGCGCAAGCAGCTACACAAAACATAGCAAACCAGGGGGCCAAGGCGCCCCTCGCCACACCACGCACCATTGCGCGTGGCTTCGCATCCCCCCTGCAGGCCATCGCCGCCGGCGTGGGCCTGGTCACCGAAGACCGCAAATCGCAGGGCCTGCTGCTGGCGCAGCCCATCCGCATCAACGCCACGCTGTCCGACCTGTCGGCCGTCTCGCGCGGCGGCTGGCTGCTGCGCGGGCTCGAAAGCCGGCTGGTGCAGGGCTTTGTGCGCACGCTGGGCATCCGCTGCCGCAGCCCCGAGCAACCCGTGGGGCAGCTGTCGGGCGGCAACCAGCAAAAGGTGGTGTTCGCCCGCTGGCTGCACCGCCAGGGCCGCGTGCTGCTGCTCGACGAACCCACGCGCGGCGTGGACGTGGGCGCGCGCGCCGAGCTGTATGGCGAACTCGACCGCATGGCCTCGGAAGGCCGCGCGCTGCTCATGGTGTCGTCCGACCTGCGCGAACTCATGGCCATGGCCGACCGCATCGGCGTGATGAGCGCGGGCCGCCTGGTGGCCGTGTTCGAGCGCGGCGAGTGGTCCGAGCAATCGCTGCTGGCGGCCGCGTTTTCCGAGCCCGGCGGCCGTACCGGCACCACCCCTTCCACCCCCTCTCCTGTCACCGCATGAACGCCCCCGCACACTCTGCCGCCCCCGCGGCGGCACCTTCCGCCTCCTCCGTCTGGCGCAGCCAGCTGGGCACCTACCTGGGCCTGCTGGCCGTGCTGGCGGGCATGGTGGCGCTGTTCTCGTCGCTGTCCGACTACTTCTGGAGCGCCGAGACCTTCATCACCATCGCCAACGAGATCCCGGCCCTGGCCGTGATGGCGGTGGGCATGACCTTCGTGCTCATCATCGCGGGCATCGACCTGTCGGTGGGCTCGGTGATGGCGCTGGCCGCCGCCACCTCGGCCGCCGCCATCCTGCAATGGGGCTGGACGGTGCCCGCCGCCGCAGCCCTGGCGCTGGCCACCGGCCTGGTGTGCGGCACCATCACGGGCGCCATCTCGGTGGCCTGGCGGCTGCCCTCGTTCATCGTGTCGCTGGGCATGCTCGAAGCCGTGCGCGGCAGCGCGTACGTGGTCACCGACTCGCGCACGCAGTACGTCGGCGATGCGATCTCGTGGCTGTCGGCGCCGTTTTTCGGCGGCATCTCGTTCGCCTTTCTGCTGGCGGTGCTGCTGGTGGTGGTGGCGCAGCTGGTACTGTCGCGCACCGTGTTCGGCCGCTGCGTGGTGGGCATCGGCACCAACGAGGAAGCCATGCGCCTGGCGGGCGTGGACCCGCGCCCCATCCGCATCATCGTGTTTGCCATGACCGGCCTGCTCGCGGGGCTGGCGGGGCTGATGCAGTCGGCCCGGCTCGAAGCCGCCGACCCCAACGCCGGCACCGGCATGGAACTGCAGGTGATCGCCGCCGTGGTGATTGGCGGCACCAGCCTCATGGGCGGGCGCGGTTCGGTGGTGAACACCGCGTTTGGCGTGCTCATCATCGCGGTGCTGGAGGCGGGCCTGGCCCAGGTGGGCGCGAGCGAGCCCAGCAAGCGCATCATCACGGGGTTCGTGATCGTGGCGGCCGTCATCGTGGACACGCTGCGCCAGCGCCGCGCCGCCGCCTGACACCCCTCCCTCCTTGCCCACCGACTTCCTCTCCTCCCAATTTTTTTCTTCTTCCCATGGCCACTATCAAGGACGTTGCGCGCCACGCCGACGTGTCGGTCACCACGGTGTCGCACGTGGTCAACGGCACGCGCCGCGTGAGCCCCGAGGGGCGCGAGCGCGTCGAAAAAGCCATCCGCGCGCTGGGCTACGTGCCCAGCGCCATCGCGCGCAGCCTCAAGAGCAACAACACGCGCACGCTGGGCATGCTGATCCCCAACAGCTCCAACCCCTACTTCGCCGAGATCGTGCACAGCGTGGAAGACCGCTGCTTCGGCGCGGGCTACAACCTAATCCTGTGCAACACCAACGACGAGGCGCACCGCCAGGGCACCTACCTGCAGGTGCTGGCCGAGCGGCGCATCGACGGACTCATCGTCGTCTCCACCGGGCATGACGCCACGCTGCCCACACAGCTGGCGGGCCTGTCCATCCCCACCGTGCTGGTGGACCGCGAGATCGAGATCGCCGAGCAGCCCTGCGACCTCGTCGAGACCGCGCACATGCAAGGCGGGCAGCTCGCCACGCAGCACCTGCTGGACCTGGGGCACCGCCGCATCGCCTGCATCAGCGGGCCCGAGGGCCTGGTGCCGAGCGAGCAGCGCATCGCGGGCTGGCGCGCCGCCCTGTCCGCGGCTGCGGATGCCCGCGGCGAGGCGCTCATGCTGTGCAACGGCCACTTCACCAGCCAGGGCGGCTACGACGCCATGCACGCCCTGCTGCGCGCGGACACGCCGCCCACCGCCGTCTTCGTCTGCAACGACCTCATGGCCATGGGCGCGCTGTGCGCCGCGCATGAACGGGGCCTGCGCGTGCCCGAGGCGCTGTCCATCGTGGGCTTCGACGACATCGAGCTGGCCGCCTTCACCAGCCCGCCGCTGACCACCGTGGCCCAGCCCAAGCAGCGCATCGGCGCGCTGGCGGTGGACATGCTGCTCGAACGCATCGACGGCAAGCGCCAGGACGCGCGCAAGGTGATGCTGCAGCCCGAGCTGCGCGTGCGCGCCTCCACCGCGCCGCCCGCCCTGGAGACCCGCGCATGAGCGCCTCCGCCGCGCGCGTGCCGCGCATCGCCGTGGTCGGCAGCCTGAACATGGACCTGGTGCTGCAGGTGCAACACGCCCCCGGCCCCGGCGAGACCGTGCTGGCCGACGCCCTGCACCTGGTGCCCGGCGGCAAGGGCGGCAACCAGGCCGTGGCCTGCGCCCGCCAGGGCGCCCGGGTGGCCTTGTTTGGCCGCGTGGGCGACGATGGCTACGGCCACACGCTGCGCGCGGGGCTTGACGCCGACGGCATCGACCACGGCGGCGTGCAAACCGACACAGAAACCACCACCGGCGTGGCCGCCATCACCGTGGAGGCCAGCGGGCAAAACCGCATCGTGGTCGTGCCGGGCGCCAATGGCCGCTTTGTGCTGGATGCCGCCGCGCTGGGCACCGCACTGCAAGGCGCAGGCGGCCTGGTGCTGCAGTTTGAAACGCCCCTGCCCCAGGTGCTGGCCGCCGCCGAGATGGCGCATGCCGCTGGTTACCCTGTGGTGCTCAACCCCTCGCCCATCCAGCCCCTGCCCGAAGCCCTGTGGCCGCTGGTGCACACGCTGGTGGTGAACGAATTGGAAGCCACGGCGCTGGCAGGCCAGAACGTGACCACGCCCGTGGAAGCAGCCAAGGCCGCGCAAGCCCTGCGCGCCAAGGGCCCGGCCCAGGTGGTGGTGACGCTGGGCGCGGCAGGCGCCGTGGCCGCCGACGCTGCCGGCAGCCGCCACCACCCCGGCAGGGTGGTGCGGGCCGTGGACACCACGGCGGCGGGCGACACCTTCCTGGGCGCGCTGGCCGTGGCGCTTGCGCGCGGCGAGCCCCTGGATGCCGGCGTGCGCGACGGCATCCGCGCCGCCGCGCTGTGCGTGACGCAGCCGGGCGCCCAGCCCTCCATCCCCACCCGCGCCGCCGTGGCGCACAGCCCCCTGCCTCCCGACTGGATCGCCCTGTGAAACGCACCACCCTGCTGCACGCCGAACTCTCCCACGCCATCGCCAGCCTGGGCCACGGCGACATGCTGGTGATCGGCGACGTGGGCCTGCCCATCCCGCCCGGCCCCCGCCGCATCGACCTGGCACTCACCCCGGGCATCCCGGCCGTGGCCGACGTGCTGCGCGTGGTGCTGTCGGAGATGCAGGTGGAAAAGGCCGTGATCGCCACCGAGGCCGTGGAGCGCGGCGCAGGCCATCTGCCCGGCTGGTGCCAGCTCCCGGTGGAGCCGCAGGCCGTGCCCCACGACGACTTCAAGCGCCTGACCCAGCAGGCCCGCGTGATGGTGCGCACGGGGGAGTGCACGCCGTATGCCAACGTGATCCTGGTGGCGGGTGTGACGTTCTGATACAGCCTGGGCCTGCGGGGCCACCAGGCGGAGAAGCTGTTTGCGGGTTTTGGAGGGCTTCGGGCGGCCCCCACCTGCGGTACGCTGGGCAGCAGCCCACGGCGCGGCACGCATGCCCGCCACCGACGCCATCGAATTCCCGCCCCCATGCCCACCACCGCGCCCCACGACCTCCTGCCCCCCGAAATCACCGTCCTCGAACGCGGCTGGCTGTCGGCCAACAACATTCTCTTCATCGGCCACCACGACACCGCGCTGGTGGACACGGGCTACTGCAGCCATGCCGAGCAGACCGTCGCCCTGGTGCGTGACGCGCTGGCCGGCCGCCCGCTGGACCGCGTGCTCAACACCCACCTGCACAGCGACCACTGCGGCGGCAACGCCGCGCTGCAAAAGGCCTGGCCGGGCGTGCTCACGGCCATCCCGCCCGGCCAGGCGGACCATGTGCGCCAATGGGACGCCTATGCGCTGAGCTACACCCCCACGGGCCAGGAATGCCCGCCCTTTCGGGCCGACACGCTGCTCACGCCCGGCTCCTGCGTGCTGCTGGGCGACAAGCCCTGGCAGGTGCATGCCGCCCCGGGGCACGACCCGCATTCGGTGGTGCTGTTCGAGCCCCAGGGCCGCGTGCTGATCTCGGCCGATGCGCTCTGGGAAAGCGGCTTTGGCGTGGTGTTTCCCGAGCTGGAAGGCGACGATGCCTTTGCCGAGGTGGGCGCCACGCTGGACGTGATCGAGAAACTCTCGCCCCAGGTGGTGATCCCCGGCCACGGGCCGGTGTTTGCCGATGCGCCCCGCGCCATCGACGGCGCGCGCCGGCGCCTGGACGGCTTCGTGCGCAACCCGGCCAAGCACGCGCTCTACGCCGCGAAGGTGCTGCTCAAGTACAAGCTGCTGGAGTGGCAGCAGATCAGCATGGCCGACCTCACGGCCTGGGCCGAGGCCACGCCCTATTTCGGGATGCTGCGCGAGCGCCACTTCGCGGAGCAGACGCAGGCCGAATGGCTGCGCAGCCTGGCCGATGACCTGGTGCGCTCCGGCGCCGCGCTGCGCCAGGGCGAGGTGCTGCACAACGTGTAAGCCGCGCGGGGGCGGCTGCAGGCGGCCGCGCCACCGCACGCGGCCCGGCGGCACCCGGCCAGCGCGGGCACCCCCTGCGGGAAGGCGCGCGGCGCCTCACGGCAGGCTCAATGCTTGTACTGCTTGTCGCACCCCATCACGTGGTTGTAGCTGCTGGACATGCACTGGTAGAACGACTTCTTGTTGCCCGACGCACCCTGGCAGTCCGACACGCTGTACTTGCCCTTCGCCTCGCGGATCTTGGGCGCCGTCTTGTCGAAGTCGGCCTGGGCCATGTAGCCATCGCGCACATTCTTCTGCCCCACTTCCAGCATGGAGTCGGCCTGGTCGTGGATGTTGCCCACGGCGGCCTGGCAGTTCAGCGGCACCTGCTTGCTGTCGACCGTGCCCAGGGCCTTCGTGGCCCCCTCGGCAAACTCCTGCACGTCCTTGGGAATCTTCTTGGTGCCGTCCGCGTTGTACTGGACGCTGCCGGGCTTGCCGCCCCCTTTGCCGCTCGCACCGGCGCCACCGGTTCCGTTGGTGCCCTGCAGCTTCAGCGGCTCGGCATCCTGCTTGGACGGCGGCGGCTGGGAGCCATAGTGGGTCTTGCCCTCGGCATCCACCCATTTGTAGACCGGCTGCGCCTGGGCACCGGCGCCCAGGACCATGGCCATCGCCGCCACCGCCATGGCGGCACGGGCCGCCATCTTTTTGGCATCTCTCATCTCGCTTCCCTCCGTAGTTTTTGATTCCAATGGGCTCCACCGCTTTTCACCAAAGCGCCGGCAGCTCATGTTTTTATAGCAATCCCATGCGGCAGCCACCCCCTCCCCGTGTCAGGGAAGGTCCTTGTTCACCTCGGGCGCGGACGCATCGCGCGGGCCGATGGTGCCCAGGCGGCTCTTGAGCGACTGGGGCTGGCCCGTGAGCATGGCGGCGTAGTTGGTGGTGTTGGACAGCACCTTCTTCACATAGTCGCGCGTTTCGGCAAAGGGCACGTTTTCGGCCCAGATGGCGGCGTCCAGCACCGGGCCGTTGCGCCAGCTGCGCGGGCGCCCCGGGCCGGCGTTGTAGGCGGCCGCCGCCATGGGCATGGAGCCCGCGAAATCGTCCAGCGCGAGCTTGAGGTAGGCCGTGCCGATGGTGATGTTGGTGTCGCGGTCGTTGATCTGGTCGGGCGTGAAGTTGGCGAGGCCGATCTTCTTGGCCGTCCAGCGCGCGGTGGCGGGCATCACCTGCATCAGGCCCGAGGCGCCCACGTGGGAGCGCGCATCCATGATGAAGCGGCTTTCCTGGCGGATCAGGCCGTAGACGTAGGCCGGGTCCAGCCCGATGCCGGTGGCGCGCTCCACCACGGCGCTGCGAAACGGCGTGGGAAAGCGCTGCGTGGTATCCACGACGGCCTTGGTGCGCTCGCTGGTGTTGATGCAGCGGTCCCACACCTCGCGCTGGCACGCGAAGTCGGCGGCGGCCAGCAGCTCGCGGTCGGCCATGCCGCCGCTCTGGTGCAGGTTGGTGGTGTAGTTCCACTCGCGCACGCCCTCGCTGCGCAGGCCGAGCAGGATGGCGTACAGCGCGCGGTTCAGGCCCGGGTTGGCGCGGGCTGCCGCCTTTTCTTCCGGCGTGAGCGGCGCGGGCGCGGGCGGCACGGTGATACGCTGGCCCAGTTCTTCCAGCGCCAGCTGCTCGTAGAAACCGCGCGTGCTGGCAATACCTTCTAGCAGCTGGCGCGCCTCGGCGCGCTCCGCGTCGGTCACGCGGCCCGCCAGGAGCGAGCGCGCCTTCCAGTACACCCAGGTGCTTTCCTGGCGCGCCTCGGGGCCCATGGCGTCCACGGCCTTGCCCACTGTCTTCCACTGGCCGGCGCGCAGCGCGGCCCGCACCTTCCAGCCCAGCAGGTCGTCGTTCAGGTCGCTGTCGCGCGTCACGTTGGCGAAGTAGCCGTGGGCGTTGCTGGCCAGCTTCTGCGCGGCGGTCTTGCCGATCACGGCCCAGGCCCAGTTGCGCTCCTCGGACGAAAGGTGCACGCCCCACTTGCTGTCGAGCTGGTGGGCAGCGCCTTCCGGGTCGGTGGTGGCCAGCTTCAGGAGCGCGAGCAGCACCAGTTCCTGCCTGGCCTTGCCGGCGGCCGTGGCGCGCGAGAGCAGGTATTTGGCGGGCGCGTCGAGCACCTCCTTGACCTGCGGCAGCGATTCGGGCGAGACGATCTCGACCGCCGTGCGCACGACGCGGGGGCGGTTGGCCTCCACGCCCAGGCGGGCCTTGCGCCAGATGTCCAGGGCCGACAGCTTCTTGTAGCCATGCAGCTCCCGCGCGGCGTGGGTGCAGCCGTCGTCGCCATCGCGCTGGGCGTACCAGTTGCTGCGCACGTCCTCGGCCACCGTGGGGCTGGCCGTGCCCTTGATCTGGTCGATCAGCAGTGCGTAGCAGCGCACCTCGCGGTCGTCCGACATGCGGTAGCCGGGATGCTGCTCGGCGAACTGGCCCCAGTCGCGCCGCTGGCCCAGCAGCAGCAGCCAGTCGTTGCGCAGGCGGTCTTCCTGGTAGCTGCCCGCGTAGCGCTGCAGGAAGGACTGGATCTCCGATGGCGACGCCTCGCCCAGGCGCAGCTTGAGCTCCCAATAGGCCGCCCAGGGCTCCAGCGCATGGCCGCGTGCGGCGGGCAGGAGCTGCTCGAGTTTCTTGCGGTCTCCCTTGCGGAAGGCCTGCTGCATTTCGAGCAGGGTATCGTCACCACGGTTTTGCGCCATGACAAGGGGCGCGGTGGCGGCCAGCAGGCTGGCCGCGACAAGGGGTGTCAGAATCGCTCTGAGAAATTGCATGGGGGAATTATCTGATGGACAAAGCAGCCCTTCGGCGCGCGTTGATAGAAGAACGCCTCAACCTGCCCGACCGCCTACAGCGGGCCGACCTGTTACAGCAGGTGATGCGCATCTGGCTGGTCAACCGGCCCGACACCGTGATCGGCGCCTACTGGCCCATCAAGGGCGAATTCGACCCCCTGCCCGCCCTGCACCGCTGGAAGGAAGACGGCGAGCTGCTCGATGAACCCCAGCTGCGCCGCATCGGCCTGCCGGTGGTGAACAAGCTGCACAAGACCCTCACCTTCCACGCCTGGTACCCCGGATGCCCCATGGAGGAAGACGCCTACGGCATCCCCAAGCCCAAGGACACCGAGGTCATCGTGCCCACCCTGCTCTTCGTGCCCTGCGTGGGCTACGCGCCGGGCGGCTACCGGCTGGGCTATGGCGGCGGCTTCTACGACCGCACCCTGGCCACGCTGCAGCCCAAGCCGTTCACCGTGGGCCTGGGCTTCACCCATGGCTACCTGGACGACTTCGAGCCCGAAGCGTTCGACCTGCCGCTCGATGCCATCCTGAACGACAACGGCGTGGTCTGGCCGGTCTGAGCCGCCAACAGGGCCGGCACGGCCCGTGATGCGTGCCGCGCATCATTGGGGCCGTGTTTTCACATCGCTGGCGCGCGCCACTGCCGCTAGCATGGCGGGCTGGCTTTCTTTTCTCTGATTTCCATCGGCAGGTGCCTCATGCTCAAGCTCTATATCGGCAACAAGAACTACTCGTCCTGGTCCATGCGCCCCTGGGTGCTGCTCAAGCAGGCGGGCATCGTGTTCGAGGAAGTGCGCGTGCGCTTTGACAGCTTCGACGCCAATTCAGAATTCAAGCGCGCGATTGGCGCCGTGAACCCCACGGGCAAGGTGCCCGTGCTGGTCGACGGCGACCTGGTGGTGTGGGACACCCTGGCGATTGCCGAATACGTGGCCGAAACCCACCCCGCCCAAAAGCTCTGGCCCGCCGATGCCAAGGCCCGTGCACGCGCCCGCAGCATCTGCGCCGAGATGCACAGCGGCTTCACCGCCCTGCGCAGCCACTGCCCCATGAACATCGAGGCGAACCTGGCCGACACCGGCGCCTTGATATGGCGCGACCAGGCCGGCGTGCGCGCCGATGTGCAGCGCCTGGTGGACATGTGGAGCGCGCTGCTGCAGGAACACGGCGGCCCCATGCTGTTCGGCCAATTCACCGTGGCCGACGCCTACTTCGCCCCCGTGTGCATGCGCCTGCACACCTACGCCCTGCCCGTGCCACCCCACATCGCCGACTACGTGCAGCGCGTGCGCGCCCTGCCCGGCGTGAAGGACTGGATCGACGAGGCCCTGGCCGAGAAGGACTTCCTGGACTTCGAAGAACCCTATCGCCTGCGCCACACGCAAGGCTGAGCAGCGCCATGGCCGTCACCATCTACCTGCGCTACGTGCTCAACACCAGCAAGCTCAAAGAGTTCGAGCACTACGGAAAACTGTGGATCCCGCTGGTCGAGAAGTTCGGCGGTAAACACCACGGTTATTTCATGCCCAGCGAGGGCGCGAACAACATCGCGCTGGCGCTGTTCACGTTCGAGAGCCTGGCGGCGTACGAGGTGTACCGCCAGCAGTCGATGCAGGACGCGGACTGCCAGGCGGCGTTCCGCTACGCCGAGGAAACGGGCTGCATCGTGAGCTACGAGCGGAGTTTTTTCAGGCCGGTGTTCAGCTGAACGGGCGCGGGCAGCCCGCCCCCGCTACCGGAACTGCTTGCGCAAAAACGGCTTGTGCCGCGCGATGTGCGCCAACTGCGCCGGGGCGACGGTGCCGCCCAGGTCCTCCTCTTGCGCGTTGAGCACCTGGTTGGCATAGGCCAGCGCACGCGCCACCACCTCTTCGTCGCTCACGCCCTGCTGCGCGGCCAGGTCCAGCGCCACGCGCTTCATGGCGCGCTGCGACAGCATCCACATCGCGCCAAAGGCATCCCACGCGGCCATCGCTTCCTTGAACTTGTCGCGGTCGGCCAGGATTTCGTTCAGCGGCTTGGCCAGGATCTCCTGCAGGTCGTCCACCTTGGCTTTCAGGGCTTCGAGCTGCGCCTCGCGCTGCAGGGCCTCGGCGGCCGCGTTGGCGGCCGCGTCGGGCGCCGTGGGCACGGGCACGCTGCCGTCGGGGTTGAGCTGGGCAATTGTGAGGTCGGACGATAGGGGCATGGTGGGCTGGAATATACGGCCGGGGGCCCGGCCTAAACTACACCGATGCAAATCTACATGGTGGGCGGCGCCGTCCGCGACAAGCTGCTGGGCCGGCCCGTGAACGACCACGACTGGGTGGTGGTGGGCGCCACGCCCGAGCAGATGCTGAAGCTGGGCTATCTGCCCGTGGGGCGCGACTTCCCCGTGTTCCTGCACCCCGAGACGCGCGAGGAATACGCGCTGGCCCGTACCGAACGCAAGAGCGGGCGGGGCTACCGGGGTTTTGTGGTGCAAAGCTCGCCCGACGTGACACTGGAAGAAGACCTGTCGCGCCGCGACCTTACTATCAATGCGATAGCTAGCAGCGCCGATGGGACAAGCGCCACAGGCCTATTTGATCCCTATCTGGGAGCCAGAGACATCGCGGCGCGGGTGCTGCGCCACGTGACGGATGCCTTTCGCGAAGACCCGGTGCGCATCCTGCGCGTGGCGCGGTTTGCGGCGCGGTTCACCGACTTCACGGTGGCGCCCGAGACGATGCAGCTGATGCGCGAGATGGTGCAGCATGGCGAGGCGGACCACCTGGTGGCCGAGCGCGTGTGGCAGGAGCTGGCGCGCGGGCTGATGGAAGAAAAGCCGTCGCGCATGTTCGAGGTGCTGCGCGAGTGCGGCGCGCTGCAGGTGCTGCTGCCCGAAGTGGCGCGCCTGTGGGGCGTGCCCCAGCGGGCGGAGTACCACCCCGAGGTGGACACGGGCGTGCACCTGATGATGGTGCTGGACATGGCCGCCCGCCTGCAATCCCCGTTGACGGTGCGCTTTGCCTGCCTGGCGCACGACCTGGGCAAGGGCACTACGCCCGCCGACGTGCTGCCGCGCCACATCGGGCACGAGGAGCGCAGCGCCGCGCTGCTCAAGGACGTGGCCGAGCGTCTGCGCGTGCCCGTGGACTGCCGCGAGACGGCCGAGGTAGTGGCCCGCGAGCACGGCCACATCCACCGCAGCAACGAGCTGTCGGCCGCCGCCCTGGTGCGGTTGCTGGAGCGCTGCGACGCCATTCGCAAGCCTGCGCGCTTTGCCGACATCCTGCTGGCCTGCGAATGCGATGCGCGCGGGCGCCTGGGGTTCGAGGAATCGGCCTACCCGCAACGCCCCCGGCTCCTGGCCGTGCTGGGTGCCGTGCAGTCGGTGGCCACGCGCGACATTGCCGCGCAGGCGGCGGCCAAGGGCCTGAGCGGCCCGCAGGTGGGCACGCTGATCCACCAGGCGCGGGTGGCGGCGGTGGCGCGGTGGCAACACACCCGCAGCGAGGCTGACTGACCCCGCGCAAAGCGCCGCCACAGCACGGGCAGAACCCTGCCTACAATCCGCGTCCGCTCGCACCCCCTCCGGGGTGCGCCTCTTGCCAGCCCCGGGGGCGCATTTTCGCGCCCCGCGGCCCTCTCCACGCCTCCATGACCACTGTGCACATCCGCCTGGCCACCCCGGCCGATACCGACACCATCGCCCCGCTGTTTGATGCCTACCGGCAGTTCTACGAGCAGGCGCCGGACCTCGCCGGAGCACGGGCATTCATTGCGGAGCGGCTGGAGCGCGCAGAGTCGGTGATCCTGCTGGCGCAGGACGCGTCCCGGGCGGCAGTGGGCTTTTGCCAGCTGTACCCCACGTTCTGCTCGGTGGAGGCGGCGCCCATCTACACGCTGTACGACCTGTTCGTGGCCCCCACGGCGCGCAAGGCGGGCGCCGGGCGCAGCCTGCTGGTGGCCGCCGAGGCCACGGCCCGCGCCCACGGCAAGGTGCGCATGGACCTGACCACGGCGCACACCAACACCGCCGCGCAGGCGCTGTATGAATCGCTGGGGTGGACGCTGGACACGGTCTTTCGCGCCTACAACAGGCGGGTGGCGGCCTGAGCGGCGGCCCGCCGCCGGGCCTGCGCCGATAGCGGCTACCAGCGCAGCAGGCGCGGCCCCAGCACGGCCCCCAGCGCCGTCGGGATGGCCATGCCCGCCAGGTACCAGACCGCCAGGAACGGCGCGGCCATCTCGGGGCAATGCAGGGCATACACCAGCGCGCCCAGCGCGCCCGCGAGCAGGCCGGCACCCGCGCCCGTCCAGGCCAGGCGCGTGGGTGCGGCACCCCTGAGGGCCCAGAAGCCCGCGGCCAGCGCAGGCACCGACAGCGCGGCGATATTGAACGGACAGGTGCGCCAGGTGCTGCCCAGGATGAGCGGCACCCGCTCCGCCGCCGTCACCTGCGACAGGGCCAGCAGGGCCAGGGCCCACAGCAGCAGCGGCGGCACCGCCAGCAGCAGCGCCGCAGGCCGCACCGCCATGCCCGGCCGGGCCATGCGGCGCAGCAGCGCCAGCCCGGCGGCGGCCAGTGCAGCGGCAAACACCAGCTTGCCCCAGAACATGGGCTGCGCCAGGGTCGCCGGCAGGTCGGGGCGCAGGCCGAACAGGGCCAGCATCAGCACCCCGGCACCGGCAATGCCCACGGCGGCGGCCACGGCAAACCGTTGCTCTATCGCGGTGGCCCGCACCGGTCCGCCATCAGCGGCCAGCAGGTGGATCAATTCATCGGTTTTCATGCCATTCCTCCTGGGACTTGCGCAAATCAGGACGCGCCAACGACCCGTCGGCCGTGGCGGGCGATTTGCGCAAGCCCTGTTTTGCGTGAGTCATATCCCTGATCCTGGCGGCCAGGGCCTTGAGCCCCCGGTGCACGCCGACCTTGACGGCCGACTCCGACAGCCCCGTGAGGCGCGCCGTCTCGACCACCGACAGACCTTCCAGCTTCACGTACTCGATCGGCAGGCGCTGCTTGTCCGGCAAGGTGCGCAGCAGCTGCCCCAGGTCGCGCCGGGCTTCGGCGGCCTCGCTGTCGCTGCTGGCAAACAGCTCGCTGGCATCGTCCAGCGGGTCGTTGCGCCCTTCCTTCACGGCGTGCGAACGCAGCCAGTCGATGAGCTTGTAGCGCGCAATCGCATGCGCCCAGGCCGTCACCGGCATCTCGGGCCGGTAGGTGTGGCGCTGGTTGTGCACCGCCAGCAGTGTTTCCTGCACCAGGTCCTCCACCTCATCGGGCCGCTGCGCCAGGCGGCGGCGCAGGAAGGCGCGCAGGTGCGCGCTCAGCTCCTTCAGAAAGCGCTGGTAAGCGGCTGCATCGGCATCCAGCCCCTGCAGCAGCAAACCGCGCAGGCGCTCTTCCACAATCTCCATGGCGTCTCCCTGCAGGCAATTCGTATGCCGGGGCCAACGGGTTACAGGCACCGCAAAAAATTTTCTTGCACTGCCACCGCATTTTTTTGCGCAGCACCGTAACCGGCCCGCCGCACTGCGCGAATTACAACGCAGATCGGGCAGCTGGAATCCACCTTCGTGCAGCGCCCCGGTCGGATGCAACCCTCAACCCTTGGAGATCCCACCATGACCACACGCACCCTCAGCCTCGGCGCCCTGGCCCTTGCCGCCCTGGCCTCTGGCGCCGCCATCGCCCAGACCGCCCCGATGGACGGCGCCAAGCCCGCCATGGAGAAGTGCTACGGCGTCTCGATGGCCGGAAAGAACGATTGCGCCGCCGGCCCCGGCACCACCTGCGCCGGCACCTCGAAGATGGACTACCAGGGCAACGCCTGGAAGTTCGTGCCCGCGGGCACCTGCGCATCGATCAAGACGCCCAAGGGCATGGGTTCGCTGACACCCGCCAAGGCCTGAGGCCATGGCGCTTCCCACCGCTGGCCTGGGCCTCAAGCCCCTGCACTACGACGAGGCGCTGCGGTGCACCGCCCCCGGCCTGTGGTGGGAGGTGCACCCCGAGAACTACCTGGCCGACGGCGGCCCGCGCCTGGCCTGGCTGGAAGCCATCCGCGCGCGCCACCCCGTGGCGCTGCATGGCGTGTCCCTGTCGCTCGCTGCCGATGAACCGCCCGACACAGCGCACCTGGCCCGCCTGGCCGCACTGGCGCGGCGCGTGGAACCCGTCCTGGTGTCCGAACACCTGGCGTGGTCCCGCTGGCGCGGGCAGTACCTGCCCGACCTGCTGCCGTTTCCCCGCACGCACGCGGCGCTGCACCGCATCGCTGGCAACATCGCCCGCACGCAGGACGTGCTGCAGCGGCCCATCGCCATCGAGAATCCCACGCACTACCTGCACATCGACGGCCACGACTGGGCCGAAACCGAATTCCTGGCCGAGCTGGTGCGCCGCACCGGCTGCGGCCTGCTGCTGGACGTGAACAACGTCCATGTCAGCGCGAGCAACCTGGGCTTTTGCGCGCAGGCGTACCTGGAGGCGTTCCCTCTGCACGCCGTGGCCGAGATCCACCTGGCGGGCCACCACGCCGACCCGGTGCATGGCAACGCCTTGCTCATCGACAGCCACGACGCCCCGGTGGCCCCCGCCGTGTGGGCGCTGTACCAACGCGTGATCGAGCGCACAGGTCCCATCCCCACCCTCATCGAGCGCGATGGCAACCTGCCCGGCTTCAGTGAACTGCTGGGCGAGCGCGACCAGGCCCACCACGCACTCATGGCCGCGCACGCCGGGGAGGCCGCATGCAGCTGACCGAATTTCAGGACGGTTTCTCGGCCGCCCTGCTCGGCACCGGCCGTGCCCCGGCCACCGCGTGGTCAGCGGCACTGGAGGCCCAGCCCGGCTTTGCCGTGTACCGCAACACCGTGCTCAAGGGCTGCATCGACGCCCTGCAGGCCAGCTACCCCACGGTGTGCCAGCTGGTGGGCGAAGACTGGTTCCGCGCGGCAGCGGGGGTGTATGCCCGCGCGCGGCCGCCCCGTGACGGGCTGCTGATGGACTACGGCGCGGGGTTTGGCGGTTTTCTGGCCGGGTTCGAACCGGCCGCCGGGCTGCCCTACCTGCCCGCAGTGGCGCGCCTGGACCGCTGCTGGACCGAATGCCACCTGGCGGCGGATGCCACCGCCGTGGACCGTGGCTGGTGGGCCCGGCAAGCGCCCGGTGCGCTGCCCGGCATGCGGCTGCGGCCGCACCCCGCAGCGCGCTGGCCCTGGTGCGACGAACACCCCGCCTACGCCCTGTGGCAAAGGCACCGCGATGGCCTGGACATCCCCACGCACCTGGCCTGGGTGGGTGATGGCGGCCTGCTCACCCGGCCCCGGGCCGAAGTGGCATGGCGCCCCCTATCGCGTGCGGGGATGGCCCTGCTGGACGCCTGTGCCGGGGGCCTGCCCCTGGAGGCTGCCGCCACCTGCGCACTGGCCACCGACCCCGCCACCGATCTTGCCGCGCTGATGGGCGCCCTGCTGGACGCGGGCGCCCTGGTCCAGCCCCCTTCACAGACAGGCTGAGGAGCCCCCATGGCAACAACCACCCACTTCCCCACCGCCCCCGCCAAGGGCCCCCGCGTGCTGCTGGCACGGCTGGCCGATGCCGCCGCCCGCCTCACCCCGCACGGCCTGCTGGCCCTGGTCAACCGGGTGGCGGTGGCGGGCATCTTCTGGCGGTCGGCGCGCACCAAGGTCGAGGGCTGGTTCACCCTCTCCGACAGCGCCCATGCGCTCTTCCGCGAGGAGTACCGGCTGCCCCTGATCGCGCCGGAGCTGGCTGCGCAGATGGCCACCGTGGCCGAACATGTGTTCCCTGTCCTTCTGGTGTTGGGCCTGTGCACGCGCCTGTCCGCACTGGCCTTGCTCGGCATGACGCTGGTCATCCAGGTGTTTGTCTACCCCGATGCCTGGCCCACGCACCTGTCGTGGGCGGGGTTGCTGCTGTACCTGGCGGGGCGCGGCGCGGGCAAGGTGTCGCTCGACCGGGCGCTCGGAATTCGCTGACGCGTGGGCTTTTTTTAGCCCGCCGCCGTCCGCACCCAGCGCACGATGTCCGCCGCGCCGAGCGCCCCCGAGATGCGCGCCACCTCGCGCCCCTGCTGGAAGAGGATCATGGTCGGAATGCTGCGGATCGCATAGCGCGCCGCGATCGCCTGGTGCTCTTCGGTGTCGAGCTTGGCCAGGCGCACGCGCGGCTCCAGCTCGCGGGCGGCCTGCGCGAACGCCGGGGCCATTTGCCGGCATGGCCCGCACCACGGCGCCCAGAAATCGACCAGCACCGGGATGTGGCTTCGGCCCACATGGCGATCAAAAGTGTCGGCGTCGAGCGCAAGCGGCGCGCCCGCGAACAGGGGCTGGTGGCATTTGCCGCAGTCGGGCGCGCTGGCCAGGTCGGCGCCTTGCACGCGGTTGGTGGTGTGGCAGTGCGGGCAGACGATGTGCAGGGCGTCGGTCATGCGGTGGACGTGGTGGGTGGAGGGGTAAGGGGATCGCTTCCTTCTGCACAGTGCGGCCAAGGCGTGGCATTTCAAGCCGCGGCCGGCAACTCTTCGCCCGGCGCAAACCCGCGCACGGCCAGTGGCAGGAAGTTACGCACGATTACCACGGCCAAAGCCCCCTTCCACGGGAGGCGGTTTAGCGCCATCTGCTAAGGTCCTGCCCCATGCAGCTGCTCCCGTTACTGACAACTGCCCATGCGCTTTTTCTCGATTTCGACGGCACGCTGACCGAGTTGGCACCGCGCCCCGAGGCGGTGCGCGTAGCCTCCGGCCTGGTTCCCACACTGGCGTCCCTGCATGCCCATCTGGGGGGGGCGCTGGCCATCGTGACCGGGCGGCCCGAGTCCGACATCGATGGATTCCTCGCGCCGCTGCGCCTGCCGCTGGCCAGCGAGCACGGGGCGCAATACCGCCTGGGCGACACCTCCCACCCCGCCATCGAGCCGCCGGACCTGGCGCCCGTCCTGCAGGCCGCGCGGAACCTCGCGGCGCGGCACCCCGGCCTGCTGGTGGAGGCCAAGCGCGCCAGCGTGGCCCTGCACTACCGCCTGGCCCCCCCGCTGGAAGCGTTGTGCCACGACACCCTGGTGCGCGCGATGCAGCACGTGGACGGCGTGGAACTGCTGCGCGGCAAATGTGTCTTTGAAGTCAAGCCCCGTGGCGTCCACAAGGGCCAGGCCATCGTCGACTTCATGACCCAGCCGCCGTTCGCGGGCCGAACGCCGGTCTTCGTGGGCGACGACGTCACCGACGAGGCCGGCTTTGCCGCCGTGCAGGCGCTGGGGGGATGGGGCATCAAGGTCGGCGAGGGGCCGACCATGGCACAACACCGCTGCATGACATCCGCCGCGCTGCGCGGCTGGCTGTCTTCTGCACGCACCACCTGGGAGCGCGAACGATGAACACGCCAGCCACCGAACCCCAGCCCGGGTCCTTGAACCTGGGCATGATTGGCAACTGCGCCATCAGCGCGCTGATCGACGACCACGCCCGCATGGTGTGGTGCTGCCTGCCCCGGTTCGACGGCGACCCGGTCTTCAACGCCCTGCTGCAGCCCGGCGATGAGGGCAGCCACTTCGCCGTCGAACTGGAAGACCTGGCCTCGGCCCACCAGTGGTACGAGCCCAACACCGCGATCCTGCGCACGCAGCTGTTCGACAAGGCGGGCCACGGCATCGAGATCACCGACTTCGCCCCGCGCTTCTACAGCCGCTCGCGCTACTTCCGGCCCATGACGCTGGTACGCCGGGTGCGCCCCATCCAGGGCGCGCCGCGCATCCGCGTGGCGCTCAAGGTGCGCTACGACTGGGGGCAGACGGAACCCCGGATCACGCGCGGCAGCAACCACATCCGCTATGTGGGCGAGGGCATGACGCTGCGCCTGTCCACCGATGCGCCGGTCTCGCACGTGCTGTCGGGCCAGGCCTTCGTGCTCACGCGCGAACACAACTTCCTGCTGGGAGCCGACGAGACGCTGGTGGAGGGCATCGCCGACACCGCCCGCCTGTTCGAGCAGGAAACCACCTCGTACTGGCGCAACTGGACCCGCGCCCTGGCCGTGCCGCTGGAGTGGCAGGACGCGGTGATCCGCGCGGCCATCACGCTCAAGCTCTCGCTGTACGAGGACACCGGCGCCATCGTGGCCGCCATGACCACCAGCATCCCCGAATCCGCCCACAGCGGGCGCAACTGGGACTACCGCTTCTGCTGGCTGCGCGACGCGTTCTTCGTGGTGCGCGCGCTCAACAGCATCTCCGAGGTCGGCACCATGGAGGACTACCTGCGCTGGCTCAGCAACGTGGTGGTGGAAGGCGGCGACGGCCACATCCAGCCGCTGTACGGCATTGGCCTGGAGCACGACCTGCCCGAAAGCCTCGTGCCCCAGCTGGCGGGCTACCGGGGCATGGGCCCCGTGCGCGTGGGCAACCAGGCAGCCGAGCATTTCCAGCATGACGTGTACGGCAACATCGTGCTGGGCGCGGCCCAGGCCTTCCACGACCACCGCCTGCTGCACCGCGCGGGCCTGGCCGAATTCACGCGACTGGAACAGGTGGGCGAGAACGCGGTGCGCGTCTATGGCCAGCCCGATGCGGGCATGTGGGAGCTGCGCACGCGCGCCCGGGTGCACACCTCGTCCGCGCTGATGAGCTGGGCGGCCTGCGACCGGCTGGCCAAGATCGCCGCCACCCTGCAACTGGCAGACCGCGCCAGCCACTGGCAGCAGCATGCGGACCGCATGCGCGCCGAGATCCTCGACAAATCCTGGTGCGAAGCGCGCCAGGCGTTCGCCGAGAGTTTTGGCGGCCATGAACTCGATGCCAGCGTGTTGCTGATGGCCGAGGTCGGCCTCATCGACCCCAGGGACCCGCGCTTCGTGAGCACGGTGGAGGCCATGGAAAAGAGCCTGTGCGACGGCCCGTACATGCGCCGTTATGAAGCGGCCGACGACTTCGGCAAGCCCGAGACGGCGTTCAACATCTGCACCTTCTGGCGCATCGACGCGCTCGCGCGCATCGGCCGCAAGGCCGAGGCCCGCGCCATCTTCGAGACCATGCTGGCCGCGCGCAACCCGCTGGGCCTGCTGTCCGAAGACACGCACCCCGAAACGCGCGAGATGTGGGGCAACTTCCCGCAGACCTATTCGATGGTGGGCGTGATCAACGCCGCCGTGCGCCTGTCCGCGCCCTGGGACAGCGTGATTTGAGGCCGTGTCCGACAGGCGGCGCCCCCCAACCCCGCCGATGATCGGGGGATGAGCCGCCTCGTCGTCGTATCCAACCGCATCGCAGACCCCCGCAAACCCGCAGCCGGAGGTCTGGCCGTGGCACTGGGCGACACTCTCAACCGTACGGGCGGCCTGTGGTTTGGCTGGAGCGGCAACATCGCGGAGGCGGGCACGCCCGGCGAAGGCGAGCTCCAGACCCGCCAGGCGGGCCCCGTGACGCTCGCCACCGTGGACCTGTGCCGCGAAGACCATGACACGTACTACCACGGCTACAGCAACAGCGTGCTCTGGCCGGTGTTCCACTACCGGCTGGACCTGGCGGACTTCAACACCCGCTACATCGCGGGGTACCGGCGCGTGAACCAGATGTTCGCGCGCAAGCTGCTGCCCCTGCTGCGCGACGACGACATCATCTGGGTGCACGACTACCACCTGATTCCGCTGGCCGCCGAGCTGCGTGCCATGGGCTGCAGGCAGCGCATCGGCTTCTTCCTGCACATCCCAATGCCGCCGCCGCTCATCATGGCGGCCATCCCGCAGCACGAATGGCTGATGCGCTCGCTGTTCGCCTACGACCTCGTGGGCCTGCAGAGCGAAGCCGACGTGTCGCACTTCACGCGCTACGTGCGCAATGAAGGCAGTGCCGAGGAGGTGGATGCCCAGCGCCTGCGCGCCTTTGGCGCCACGGTGCACGTCAAGGCCTTTCCCATCGGCATCGACGTGGACGAGTTCACGCGCCTCACGCAGGCCCCCGACGCGGTGGAAACCTACGAGAACATGCGCGACGAGTACTCGCGCCGGCGCCTGCTGCTGGGCATCGACCGGCTGGACTACTCCAAGGGCATACCGCACCGCGTGCGCGCCTACCGCGAGCTGCTCGACCGCTACCCCGAGAACCGCAACAGCGCCACCATGATCATGATCGCCTCGCCCTCGCGCGACGACGTGCATGCCTATGCCGACCTGCGCCAGGAGCTGGAGGGGCTGTGCGGCGCGGTGAACGGCGACTATGGCGAGCTGGACTGGATGCCGGTGCGCTACATCCACCGCATGGTGGCGCGCAAGCGGGTACCGGGCCTGTGCCGCGCCGCCGCCGTGGGCCTGGTCACGCCGCTGCGCGACGGCATGAACCTGGTGGCCAAGGAATACGTGGTGGCGCAAGACCCGGACGACCCGGGGGTGCTGGTGCTGTCCCGCTTCGCGGGGGCGGCCGAGCAACTCAAGGAAGCGCTGCTGGTGAACCCCTACGACACCCAGGGCATGGCCGACACCATCCAGCAGGCGCTGCAGATGCCGCTGGCCGAGCGCCAGGCTCGCCACCAAAAGCTCATGGCCCGCATCCGCGAACATGACGTGCACTGGTGGCGCAGGTCGTTCCTGCAGGCGCTCCAGGCGGCAGGCGACTGAAGCCGCCACGCGCGGCGGCACATTCTGCCCCGGTGCGCGTGCCGCAGGGGGTCAGAGCAACTTCGTGAGCAGGCTCACCACAAAGCTCAGGAGCAGCGTCGACGCCAAGGGCACGTCCCAGTCCCGGCCCAGCCAGCGAAAGCGCAGGTCGCCGGGCAGGCGGCCAAACCCCATGCGCCTGAGCAGGGGCGACAGCCAGCTCAGCAACATCAGAGCCAGGAAGATGACGAGAAGCCAGCGGATCATGCCCACAGTGTAGGGCTGCAGACCCGGTCGCCCCCCCACGGCGCAGGCATGCGGCGTGCCCTCACGGCATCCCGCGCCACGAGCGCCGGGCTGGCGCCGACCCCTTCAGCGCTGCACACCCCAGCGCCGCACCGTCAACCGTTCCAGCGTGTGGAAACCCAGGCTCTCCACCGCCAGGCCGATCAGGATCACCAGCACCAGTCCCGCGAACACCTTGTCGGTATAGAGCTCATTGCGGTTCTGAAAGATGTACCAGCCCAGGCCGCCCTTGCCCGACGAGGCGCCGAACACCAGCTCGGCCGCGATCAGCGTGCGCCAGGCAAAGGCCCAGCCGATCTTCAGGCCCGACAGGATGGACGGCAGCGCGGCCGGCACCAAGATCTGCAGCACATAGCGGATGCCGGTGAGGCCGTAGTTGCGGCCGGCCATGCGCAAGGTCTCGGGTACGGACTGGAAGCCCGCGTACGTGTTGAGCGCCAGCGGCCACAGCACCGAGTGGATGAGCACGAACACCAGGCTGCCCTGCCCCAGGCCGAACCACAGCAGCGCCAGCGGCAACAGCGCGATGGCTGGCAAGGGGTTGAACATGGAGGTCAGCGTGGACAGCAGGTCGCGCCCGAACTGGGTGGACACGGCCAGCGTGGTGAGCACGAAGGCCCCGAGGATGCCCGCGAGGTAGCCCTTGAGCAGCACCGACAGCGAGATCGCCGTCTTGGCGATCAGCTCGCCCGAGGCCAGGCCTTCGACCAGCGCCCTGGCGGTCTGCAGGAAGGTGGGCAGCAGCAGGTCGTTGTCCTGCCAGCGCGCCACCACCTCCCACAGCACGGCCAGCACCGCCAGGATCACGAGCTTGCGCACAAAGGCCTGCTGCCAGATGCGCGCGGCCAGGGGCAGGGGCAACACGGGCGCGATACCGCCCAGCGGCTCCAGGCTGCGCTCGAACTCGGGGCGCACGGGAGGGGTCAGCAGGGAGGCACTCATACGGAAATCTGGAAGGGCAGCGAACCCGCAGGCCGCTGTGGGGGAATGAGCGGCACGCCACCACGGCGGCCAGGTGCCAGAGCTTCGGCATCGGCCTGCACCGACCCCGGCACGGCCCCGGCATCGGGTTCGTCGAACAGCAGGCGGTGGATGCGCTGGGCCGTGGCCTGGAACTCGGTGCCGCCCAGGCTGTGCAGCCCGAACTGGTGGCTGTTGACCTCGGCGCGCAGCCGCCCCGGGTGCGGCGAGAGGATGGCGATGCGGTTGCCCACCACCAGCGCCTCTTCGATGGAGTGCGTGACGAAGATCAGCGTGAAGCGGAACTCGTCCCACAGCGAAAGCAGCTCCTCCTGCATGCGCCGGCGCGTGAGGGCGTCGAGCGCGGCAAAGGGCTCGTCCATCAGCAGCACCTGGGGCTGCATGGCCAGCGCGCGCGCAATGGCCACGCGCTGCTTCATGCCGCCCGAGAGCTGGTGCGGATGCACGTCGGCGAACTTGGACAGGCCCACCTTGTCGATGTACAGAGCCGCGCGTTCGGCCGCCTCCTTGCGGCCCACGCTGCGCGAGGCCAGCAGCGGGAACATCACGTTCTCGCGCACGGTCTTCCACGGGGGCAACTGGTCGAACTCCTGGAACACCACCACCCGGTCGGGCCCGGGCCGCGTGACGGCGCGGCCGTCCAGCAGGATCTGGCCCTCGCTGGGCGCGATGAAGCCGGCGATCGACTTGAGCAAGGTGGACTTGCCGCAGCCCGAGGCACCGAGCAGCACGAAGCGGTCGCCCGCATGCACATCGAAACCCACGCGGTGCGTGGCGCGCACCACGCGCTCGCGCGTGCGGTAGTCGATGCTCACGCCCTGCACCTGCAGCAAGGCGGCGTTGGGGCGGGTGGGCGCGGCGGAGGCACGGCCCTCGCCCATGGCCCAGCCCAGTGCCAGTGCCTGCGCCTCGTCCTCCAGCGCATTGCGTTCGCTCTGCAGCGGCGGCGAGAAGGGGCCCATGCGGAGGGTGTGCTCGCTCATGCCCGAGACTCTCTCAGTTGCCCGACGCCGTGTGCGCGTCTTCGAAGAAATAGTCCTTGAGCGCGGTCGGCTGGTTCTTGATGGCGCCCACGCGGTGCAGGAACTGGCCCATGCCCAGCGTGTTTTCGGGGCGCACCTTGAACTGCACCTCGGGGTTCTGGATGATTTTGAGCAGCAGGCCCCGGTCGGTATTGCCGCCCGACACCTTGAGGTAGATGTCGGCCGCCTTCTCGGGGTTGGCGGCGACGAACTTCGCGGCCTCGTCGAGCGCATCGACGAAGGCCTTGTAGGTCTTGGGGCTCTCGGCGCGGAACTTCTCCGTGGCGTAGAGCACGGTGGCCGATGCCGGGCCGCCCAGCACGTCGTACGAGTTGAGGACGATCTTCGCCTTGGGGTTGCCGGCCAGCTCCTGCTCCTGGAAGGGCGGGTTGCCGAAGTGGCCGGTGATCTCGGTGCCGCCTTTGATGATGGCGGCCGCCGCATCGGGATGCGGCAGGGCCACCTGGTTCTTGTCCAGGCGGTTGAACTCCTTGTCGCCCCAGAGCTTGGCCGAGGCCATCTGCAGCACGCGCGACTGCACCGAGACACCGACGGCCGGCAGCGCGATGCGGTCCTTGTCGGTGAAGTCGGCAATGGTCTTCACGGCCGGGTTGTTGCTCACCAGGTAGTAGGGGAAGTTGCCCAGCGAGGCCACGCCCTTGACGTTCTGGCGGCCCTTGGTGCGGTCCCACAGCGTGAACAGCGGGCCCACGCCGGCACCGGCGATGTCGATGTTGCCCGACAGCAGCGCATCGTTGACGGCCGAACCGCCCGACAGCTGCAAAAACTCGACCTTGATGTCCACGCCCGCGGCCTTGCCGTGCTTCTCGATGAGCTTGTTCTCCTGCGCCACGTTGAGCAGCAGGTAGACGATGCCGAACTGCTGCGCGATGCGCAGCTGGCCTTCAGCAGCATGGGCAGTAGCGCTCAACCCGCCGGCCAGCAGCAGGCCCGTGGCAGCGAGCCACGCGGCGGTCTTGCGGCCGAGGCTTCGGCGGTCAAAACGGTGGTGGGTGGAGGTGGTCATGGAAGTCCTTCAAATCAAAAATCAAAAATCAAACAAAATATGGCCTCAGCGCTTATCCAACAAGCGCTGACAGCTATTAAAAACAGAGCAAACTCAGAAAGGCAGGTCGCCTTCGATCGTGGTTCTGTACAGCTTGCGGCGTTCGGTGTCTGGCGTGCCCGCCGCCAGGTGCATGACAGACCGGTTGTCCCAGAACACCAGGTCGTGCGGCTGCCACGGGTGGCGGTAGGTGAACTCGGGGCGCACGCTGGCGGCGAACAGCTCGGCCAGCAGGGCCTGGCTTTCGTCCTCGGGCAGGCCGACGATGCGCGTGGTGAAGTGCTCGCTCACGAACAGGGCCTTGCGGCCCGTCTCGGGGTGGGTGCGCACCACGGGGTGGATGGAGGGCGCCACCTCGGCGATCTGCGCCTGGGTGAGCTTCGGGCGCCAGGGGCTCCTGGCGCGCAGTTCTTCGTACTTGGCCAGGTAGCTGTGCTCGGCCTGGAGCGGCGCGATGCGCGCCTTCAACGCTTCGGGCAGCGCATCGTAGGCGGCATGCTGGTCGGCGAACAGGGTGTCGCCGCCTTCGCCCGGCAGCTCCTGCGCGTGCAGCAGCGAGCCCAGGCTGGGCTTGTCCTTGTACGACAGGTCCGAATGCCAGTAGTGGCCCGCGTCGCCCAGGCCGATGGGCTGGCCGGCCGCATCCTTGATGTTGGAGACGATCAGGATCTCGGGGTGGTCCGCGAGCTGGAAGTTCTTGAGCACGTGGATCTGCAGCGGCCCGAACAGGCGGCTGAAGTCGATGTGCTGCTGCGGCGTGATGCGCTGGTCGCGGAACACCAGCACATGGTGGTCCAGGTGCGCGCGGTGGATGCGCGCGAAGTCCTCGCGGCCCAGCGGGCGCGACAGGTCCAGGCCCAGCACCTCGGCCCCCAGCGGGCCGGCAGAGCCCGCCACAGTGCGGATCACCAGACCTTGCGGTGGCGCGTCGCCATCGGTGGCGGAAAGGGACGGGAATGACGGAACAGCCGACATGGGAGCCTCGTGGGGAATGGGGACAGGCGTGCCCCGAGGTCTGCACTCTAGGCCGCGTTGCTTATTCAGGGAACGAAGGTTTTCTCAGTTGTTAACAACCAAAACAGCTAACGTGCCCTGTGGCTCCCACCCGCTATGGCGCTCTGCGGCACGCACATGCCATCATCGCCACCGGGCCCACTTCCATCCTTGCCGATGCCTGCGACCTACCACCACACCGTCAGCGGCCAGCGCTGGTCGTTCTGCGACCTGCGCGAGGTGATGGCCAAGGCCACGCCCGCGCGCTCGGGCGACACGCTGGCCGGCATTGCCGCAGGCTCGGCGGTGGAGCGCATGGCCGCGCGCATGTGCCTGGCCGACGTGCCGCTGGCGCGCTTCCTGAACGAGGCGCTGGTGCCCTACGAGAGCGATGAGGTCACGCGCCTCATCATCGACACGCACGACGCGGCGGCTTTTGCGCCCATCGCCCACCTCACCGTGGGCGGGCTGCGTGACTGGCTATTGGCAGCTGACACGGCCGCCCTGACCGCCGTGGCACCGGGCCTCACGCCCGAGATGGCGGCCGCCGTGAGCAAGCTCATGCGCAACCAGGACCTGATCGCCGTGGCGCGCAACTGCCGCGTGGTCACGCGCTTTCGCAACACCCTCGGTCTGCCCGGCCACCTGGCCGTGCGCCTGCAGCCCAACCACCCGACCGACGATGTGCGTGGCATCGCGGCGTCGATGGTCGATGGCCTGCTGTACGGCGCGGGCGACGCGGTGATCGGCATCAACCCGGCGACGGACAGCATCGCTGCCCTCACGGGGCTGGTGCACATGCTGGACGACGTCATCACCAAGCTGCAGATTCCCACGCAGTCGTGTGTGCTCACGCACGTGACGAACACGGTGCAGATGATCGAGCAGGGCGCGCCGGTGGACCTGGTGTTCCAGTCCATCGCAGGCACCGAGAAGGCCAACACCGGCTTCGGCATCAACTTGGCGCTGCTGCGCGAAGCACGCGAGGCGGCCCTGTCCCTGAAGCGCGGCACGGACTTTGGCGATGGCCGGGGCGACAACGTGATGTATTTCGAGACCGGCCAGGGCAGCGCGCTGTCGGCCAACGCCCACCATGGCGTGGACCAGCAGACCTGCGAGGCCCGGGCCTACGGCGTGGCGCGCGCGTTCTCGCCGCTGCTCACCAACACGGTGGTCGGCTTCATCGGCCCGGAGTACCTGTACGACGGCAAGCAGATCATCCGCGCCGGCCTCGAAGACCATTTCTGCGGCAAGCTGCTGGGCGTGCCGCTGGGCTGCGACGTCTGCTACACCAACCATGCCGAGGCCGATTCGGACGACATGGACACGCTGATGACGCTGCTGGGCGTGGCGGGCGTGGCCTTCATCATGGGCGTGCCGGGGGCGGACGACATCATGCTCAACTACCAGAGCACTTCCTTCCACGACGCGCTGTACCTGCGCGAGGTGCTGGGTCTGCAACGCGCGCCCGAGTTCGAGGCCTGGCTGCAGCACATGCACCTGGCCGATGGCGCGGGCCGGCTGCTGCCTGCCGCACAGCAGCAGGCCGCCATTGCGCAGCTGCGGCAGATCGGGATGCGGAGATGAGCGAGCCGGCCCCTATCACCGGCCCTCTGCCCGACCCCTGGGATGACCTGCGCGCCCACACCGCCGCGCGGCTGGCGCTGGGCCGCGCGGGCACGGCCGTCCCCACGCGCGAGCTGCTCCGTTTTGGCCTGGCCCACGCGCAGGCGCGCGATGCCGTGCACCTGCAGCTCGGCGCGGAGGCGCTGGCGGCACAAATCAGGGCGCTGGGCTGCAGCACGCTGCAGGTGGCCAGCGCCGCACCCGACCGCGCCACCTACCTGCTGCGGCCCGACCTCGGCCGGCGGCTTGGCGATGCGGATGCGGAGCGGCTGCGCGGTCTGGGGGACGGCCACACACCCTGCGACCTGCTTGTGGTCGTGGCCGACGGGCTCTCGTCCCTGGCCGTCGAACGCAACGCCGTGCCCCTTGTGGAAAACATCGTGCGCACCGCGCCGCAGGGCTGGCGGATCGGCCCGGTGGTCGTCGCCACCCAGGCCCGCGTGGCGCTGGGCGACGAGGTGGGCGCGCTGCTGGGCGCACGCCTGGTGGCGGTGCTGATCGGCGAACGCCCGGGCCTGAGCTCGCCCGACAGCCTGGGCATCTACCTCACCTGGCACCCGCAGGTGGGCCGCAGCGATGCCGAGCGCAATTGCATCTCCAACGTGCGGGCCGAGGGGCTGGCGCCGTCGGCTGCCGCAGCACGCCTGTGGTGGCTGTGCCAGGAGGCCCGGCACCTGGCCCTGACGGGCGTGGGCCTGAAGGACCGCAGTGATGGCGTGGTGGTGGGGAGCGCGACAGGCAAGGTGTTGCCCGGCGGGCCCGCCACGGCCTGACTACAGCCGGTGCGACCGGTCCCCGTGCACGAACCCCACGGGCTCCCACGCCTCGCCCGCGCCGAGGGCCAGCACCTTGAACAGCTCGCCCATTTCATGTTCCATGATCAATTTGGCCGCTATCGCCCGCTGTGCTTGCGGTAGTTGCTCCATTTTTTGCAGCAACCCGCAGTTGATGAGGAAGTGCGCCTGTGTGGTGTAGCCCAGCACGTTCAACCCGGCCTCCTGCGCGGCCAGGGCCATGGCGGTGAAGTTGACATGGGCGGTGATGTCCTTGCGCCCCACTTCCACCAACGGGTCGCCATCGGCCTGGTGGCCCTGGTGGCACATCACGGTGCCCATGTGGCGCTGGGGGTGGTAGTACTCGCTCTCGCCAAAACCGTAGTCCAGCAGGAAAGCCGCGCCGCGCGTGAGCCGGTCGGCCAGCGTGCGGATGAAGCCCTCGCCCTGGGCGTGGATCTCGGTCAGGTAATCCTGCGGGCCGTCGATGTCGACGGGCGGGCGCAGGCCGGTGGGGCGGTCGGCCCAGGCAAAGCTGCCGTCAGCCTGCACCACCACGCCGCGCTCGTGCCACGCCCCATTCTGCTGGCCGCCGTGGCGGGCGAGCAGTTGCACGGGCATGGCATCGAGCACTTCGTTGCCCACCACCACGCCGCTGAATTGGTCGGGCAGTGCATCCACCCAGCGCAGCTTGTCGGCATGCGCCACCAGCTTGGCCTGCTGGCGGGCCCGCAGGCTGCCCGACAGATCGACGATGGTGTAGCGCCGCACCTGGTCGCCCAGGGCATCCAGCAGTTGCAGCGCCAGCGCGCCTGAGCCCGCGCCAAACTCCCACACCTCGGAGGTACCAGTCTGCGCCAGGGCCTCGCCCACCTGCACGGCCAGCGCCTGGCCGAACAGCGGGGTCATCTCAGGTGCGGTGACGAAGTCGCTGCCGGACTCGGGCATGGCGCCGAACTTGGTGGAATCGTTGGCGTAATAGCCCAGGCCCGGGGTGTACAGGGCCAGCGCCATGAAGCGGTCAAAACCCAGCCATCCACCCTCGGCGGCAATGGCCTGGGCAATGTGCTGGTGCAGGGCGGTCGTTAAACTGTCGGGTCTTTGGGTCACGGCCCGCATTGTCTCCCACCCCACATGTCCCACCCCGCCCCCGCACGCACCGTTCTGGTCACAGGCGCCGCCAAGCGCCTGGGCCGCAGCATTGCGCTGGCCCTGGCGGCGGGGGGCTGGCAGGTGGCGGTGCACTACCGTTCATCCAAGCAGGATGCTATCGATACCGTAGCTGCTTGCGCACAACTGACAAGCGCCAGCGCCCATTTTGACGCTGATTTCGAGGACGAGGCCGCCGTGCGTGACCTGCTGCCCCGCGTGGTGGCGCACTTTGGCGGCGTGGATGCGGTGGTCAACAGCGCCTCGCTGTTCGAGCATGACAACGCCGCCACCTTTGGCTTTGCCGCGCTCGAAAAGCACCTGCGCAGCAACACCGCCGCCCCCATGCTGCTGGCCCAGGCGCTGCACCAGCACGTGGCCGACCGCGTTGCCAAGGGCGAGGCCGACGCGCAGGGCGCCGTGGTCAACCTGCTGGACCAGAAGCTCTGGAACCAGAACCCCGACTTCGTGAGCTACACGCTGTCCAAGGCGGCGCTCGAAGCCGCCGGCACCATGCTGGCGCTGGCCCTGGCACCGCGGGTGCGCGTGGTCGGTGTGGCACCCGGCCTCACGATCACGAGCCACATGCTGGCGCAGGAAAAGTTCCAGCAGCTGCATGCGCTGAGCCCGCTGGGCCGATCGTCCACGGCCGAGGACGTGGCCGCGACCGTGAAATTCGCGCTGGAGAACCGCTCGATCACCGGCACCACGCTGCTGGTCGACGGCGGCCAGCACCTGATGAAGTTCGAGCGCGACTTCTCCATGATGTGAGCACATGCTCACGCAGAAAGCATCCATCCATGAACAACGCCGCTGGCACCCAGATCCTCACGCTCACCGGACTGCGCTTTGACGCCAACCTGGGCATCCTGTCGCATGAGAAGACGACGCCGCAGCCCATCCAGGTGGATGCCGAGCTGAGCCTGGGCGTGCAGCCGCTCACGCCGCGCGACGACGACATCCTGCATGTACTGGACTACCGCAAGGTGCGCCAGATCATCATCGACGAATGCCGGGCCGAACATGTGAACCTGCTCGAGAGCCTGATCGGCAAGCTGGCCCACCGCCTCATGCAGCTGCCCGGCGTGCTGGGCGTGCGCGTGAAGATCGCCAAGCTGGAGATTTTTGATGACTGCGAAGTGGCGATTCGCGTAGAGACAGGACAGTGGTGAGGTGACCCCATGAGCGCAGCAACGATGACGATGACGACAGCAACTCACCCCGGTGCCCAGACCGGGCCGGATTCCACCTGGGCCATGGCGGACGTGCCCGAGGCCGCCGCGCCCGCGGTGCCAGAGGCCGGCGCTCCGGCACGACTGAAGATCGAGCGCGAAACCCACAAGCTCGAGAAGCGCCTGTGCCGCGAGGTCGGCAAGGCCATCGTCGACTTCAACATGATCGAGGAAGGCGACAAGGTGATGGTCTGCATGTCCGGCGGCAAGGACAGCTATGCCCTGCTCGACATCCTGCTCAAGCTCAAGGCGCGCGCGCCCATCCATTTCGACCTGGTGGCCGTCAACCTCGACCAGAAGCAGCCCGGCTTTCCCGAGCACGTGCTGCCCGAGTACCTCCGGAGCACCGGCGTGCCGTTCCACATCGAGAACGAGGACACGTACAGCATCGTCAAGCGCCTGATCCCCGAGGGCAAGACCACCTGCAGCCTGTGCAGCCGCCTGCGCCGGGGCATCCTGTACCGCGTGGCCGACGAGCTGGGCTGCACCAAGATCGCGCTGGGCCACCACCGCGACGACATCCTGCAGACCCTGCTGCTCAACATGTTCTTTGGCGGCAAGATGAAGAGCATGCCCCCCAAGCTGGTGAGCGACGACGGCAGGCACGTGGTGATTCGCCCGCTGGCCTACGTGGCCGAGAAGGACACCGCCCGCTGGGCCGCGCACCGCGACTTCCCCATCATCCCCTGCAACCTGTGCGGCAGCCAGGAGAACCTGCAGCGCAAGCAGGTGGGCGAGATGCTGCGCGAGTGGGAGAAAAAATTCCCCGGCCGCGTGGAGAACATGTTCAACGCCCTGCAGAACGTGGTGCCCTCGCACCTGCTCGACGGCGGCCTGTACGACTTCAAGAATGCCAAGGCCACGGGCGTGGCGAACGAGGACGGCGACAAGGCCTTCGACAAGGAGGAGTTCTCGGCGCCGTCGCCCTCGCTGCCGGGTGTGCAGGTGGTCCAGCTGTCGTGAACCTCCCGGGTGCCGCAGCACTCTGACGGGAATCCCTTTTCCTTCCGCCCAGGAGGCTTCACCATGACGCGCCGATGGATTTCCACCCTGTTCCTGCATGCGGCCGCGGCCGCCCTGATGGGCTGCAGCAGCGCCCCCCGGATCGTCGAGGGCCAGGTGCAGAGCTTTTCCACCCTGGCGGCCCTGCCCACGCCCGCCACCTACCGCATCGAGCGCCTGCCATCGCAACAGACGCCGTCGTTCGACCCGATCGCCACCCTGGCTGACCAGGCGCTGGCGCGCGCGGGCCTGCAGCGCGACGAGACCGCCCCCCGGCTGCTCGTGCAGATCGGCGCCCACGCCGACGCCGTGCCGCGCCACGACCCCTTCCGTCCGTACGGCCCCTACGGCCCCTACCCCTGGGGTTTTGGCGGCTGGTACGGCCGGGGCTGGGGCATGCAGGGCGCCTGGCGGTTCAGCGAACCCACGCCCCTGCACCGCCGCGCGGTCAGCATCGTGCTGCGCGACGCGGCCACGCAGGCCGTGGTGTACGAGACCTCCGCCGTGCACGAGGACGTGTGGGTGAGCGACCCGGCCGTCTATGGCGTGCTGTTCGATGCCGCGCTCAACGGATTCCCCAAGCCGCCCGGCGGGGTACGCCAGGTGCGGCTGCCGCTGGCGCCGCCCGCGCCCTGAAGAACGCTCACCAAACACTGTTTCGTTTCCGCCCGCCCGCCCACACACACCGCCACCTGCATGCACGCCACCCGCATCGTCGCCATCCGCCACGGCGAAACCGCCTGGAATGTGGACACCCGCATCCAGGGCCACCTGGACATCCCCCTCAACGACACCGGCCTGTGGCAGGCCGACCAGGTCGCCCGCGCCCTGGCGGGCGAGCCGATCGCCGCCATCTATACCAGCGACCTGCAACGCGCCCACGCCACGGCCCAGGCCGTGGCCCGCGCCACCGGTGCGCCCCTCACGGCGGAGCCCGGCCTGCGCGAGCGCAGTTTCGGGCATTTCCAGGGGCGCACCTTCGCGCAGATCGAGGCCGAGCTGCCCGAAGATGCCCTGCGCTGGCGCAAGCGCGATCCGCACTACACGCCCGAGGGCGGCGAATCGCTGGTGGCGCTGCGCGAGCGCATCGAGCGCACCGTGACGGCCCTGGCCCAGCAGCATGTGGGCGAGCAGGTGGTGATGGTGGCGCACGGCGGTGTGCTGGACGTGCTGTACCGCCTGGCCACCCGCCAGGACATCCAGGCGCCGCGCACCTGGCAACTCTCCAACGCGGCCATCAACCGGCTGCTGTGGACCCCGGATGGCCTGACCCTCGTGGGTTGGGCCGACACCCAGCACCTGGACAACGCAGCGCGCGATGAAACCCATTCCTGACGCCCTCCAGGCCACCGTCGGCCTGCGGGTGGACCTGATCGACACCCCCTCCCTCGTCATCGACCTGGACGCCATGGACCGCAACATCCAGCGGATGGCCGACTTCGCGCGCAAGCACCAGGTGCGCTGGCGCCCCCATGCCAAGCTGCACAAGAGCGCCGAACTCGCGCTGCAGCTGCAGCGCGCGGGCGCCCAGGGGGCGTGCGTGCAGAAGGTCGCCGAGGCCGAGGCCCTGGCGGCGGGCGGCGTGGACGACATCACCATCACCAACCAGGTCATCGCCATGCCCAAGCTGCACCGCGTGGCACGGCTGGCGGCCCTGCTGGCGGCACGGGGGGGCCGCCTGGGCCTGGCGGTGGATCACCTGGAGGGCATCGAACGCCTGAACGAGGCGATGGCGCAATCCGGCAGCGACGCGGGCATCGACGTGCTGGTCGAGATCGACGTCGGCCAGGGCCGCTGCGGCGTGCCGCCGGGCGAGGCCGCCGTGCCGCTGGCACTGGCCGTGGCGCGCAGCCCCCGCCTGCGTTTTGCGGGGCTGCAGGCCTACCACGGACGTGCCCAGCACCTGGCCAGCACGGTGGGCCGCAGGGAGGCCATCGCCGCCGTGGTGCGCGCCGCGGAACACACGCGCCAGCTGATCGAGGCCGCCGGCGTGCCCGTGCCGCTGGTCACGGGCTCGGGCACCGGCACGCTGGTGCACGAGGCGGCCAGCGGGGTGTTCGGCGAGCTTCAGGCGGGATCCTTCCTGTTCATGGACGCCGACTACGCGCGCAACGAACGCGAACCCGCGCAGCCCCCGTTCGAGCACGCGCTTTTCATCAAGACCCAGGTGGTATCGGTGCGCGACACCCATGCGGTGTGCGACGCGGGCCACAAGAGCCACGCCATCGACTCCGGCCTGCCCACCGTGGCCCTGCTGCCCCCGGACCGCGCGCTGCGCTTTTCCAATGGAGGCGACGAACACGGCGTGCTCCACGCCGATGGCCCCAAGGCCCGCCTGCCCGCGCTGGGCCGCATGCTGTGGCTCATCCCGGGGCACTGCGACCCCACGGTGAACCTGCACGACTTCATGACCGGGGTGCGCGGCGGCCTGGCCGCGGGCGTGGTCGAGCGCATCATCAGGGTTGATGCCAGAGGCGCATTGACCTGATTGGGGCAAGAATGCTGCGGCATGAGCGCCGCACCGGGCCGCGCCAGCCAGCTCGCACCGCAATGCGCAGCACCGAGGTAATCCAGTGAGCCCCAGCCAGATCATCGTTCTCGCCACCCCCGTCTTCTTCCTGCTGATCGCCATCGAGCTGGTGGTGGGCTACCGGCGCCGGCGCAATACCTACCGGCTGGCCGACGCGGTCAGCAGCATCAGCCTGGGGATGCTCAGCCAGACGAGCGCCGTGTTCACGCGGCTGCTGCGCATTGGCATCTACACCGCCCTGTTCGAGCACGTGGCCCTGTGGCACAACGACGCGTTCTGGACCAGCCTGCCCGGCTGGCTGCTGGCGCTGGTGTTCTACGACCTGTGCTACTACTGGCTGCACCGCATGGGGCACGAGTCGGCGGTGCTGTGGGCGGCGCATGCCGTGCACCACCAGAGCCAGGACTACAACCTGTCCACCGCGCTGCGCCAGACCAGCTCTGGCGCAGCGCTGGGCTGGATCTTCTATGTGCCCATGGCGCTGGCGGGCGTGCCGCCGCTGGTGTTTGCGGTGGTGGCGCTCATCGACCTGCTCTACCAGTTCTGGGTGCACACCGAGCAGGTGGGGCGCCTGGGCTGGTTCGACCGCTGGTTCTGCAGCCCCAGCAACCACCGCGTGCACCATGCGGTGAACGACGCCTATCTCGACAAGAACTACGGCGGCATCCTCATCGTGTGGGACCGCCTGTTCGGCACCTTCAAGGACGAAGACGACCAGGACCGCTGCGTGTACGGCACGCGCGGCCTGCTCAACAGCTGGGACCCGCTGTGGGCCAATGCCCAGGTGTACGCGGGCCTGGCGCACGACAGCTGGCATGCGCGCAGCTGGGCCGACAAGCTCCGGGTGTGGCTCAAGCCCCCGGGCTGGCGGCCCGCCGATGTGGCAGAGCGTTTTCCGAAGCCCGCCTTCAGCATGGCGCAGATGCAGCTGTACCACCCGCCGATGTCGCGCGCGGTGCAGTGGTTCGCGCTGGTGCAGTTCGCGCTGCTGCTCACGGGGGTGGCGGCCTTTCTGTGGCAGGCCGACAGCGCGCCGCTGGCCAGGAACGCCGTCTGGTTCGCCACGCTGTTGGTCGCGCAGTGGGCGCTGGGCGCGGTGATGCAGGGGCGCATCGGCATGCTGATGGCCCTGGTGCTGCAAAGCGGCGCGCTCGCCACGGCCACCAGCGCGCTGGGGTTCGTGCAGTGGCACTGGGTGTTCAAGCCGCTGACCATGGTGATTGCTATTGTCTTGGTAGCTGCCAGCGCTTACCAGTCAAGCGACAGGGGCAGATTTGGATCAAAAACCCTGGCACTGCTGGGTGCCGCGCTGGCGGGGTCGCTGGCGGGCGATGTGTTTCTGATGTTCGAGGGCTTTTTCATCCCCGGACTGGTGAGCTTCCTGGTGGCCCATCTGTTCTATGTGGCGCTGTTCAAGAACGGCCAGCGGTGGTTTCCGCACCGCGGCGCGCTGGCGGGCACGCTCGGTGTCGGCGTGGCGATGTATGCCTTCTTGTGGATGGGCGGGTTGCCCGCCGCGCTGCGGGGGCCGGTGGCAGCCTACGTGCTGGTGATCGCACTGATGGCCGCGCAGGCCATCGGTCGGGCCAGCGTGCTGCGCGATGGAGCGTCGGTGCTGGTGGCGGTGGGGGCGGTGTTCTTCATGCTCAGCGATTCCCTGCTGGCCACCCACCGCTTCGTGCAGCCCCTGCCGTGGTCGCAGGTGTGGGTGCTGGGCACCTACTACGCGGCGCAGGCGTGCATCGTGGCGGGGGTGCTGAAGGCGTTGCTGGTGCCTGCGCTCGAAGCAACAGCGCCTGACAACCCGCCGGTCGTTGTTGCTTCTGTTCCTGTCGTGGCTAATGCGACCACGTGCGGGCCAGCGCTGCGGCCGGAATGTACGCCGCACCCGCAATGAACAGCACACCGGCGAGGGTGAACGAGCCGGCGCTCAGCAACCACAGCAGGGTGTCGGCGTTGTACCAGCCAGGCCGCGCCTGCAGCAGGGCGACCATGGCCGCTTCCTGCACGGCAATCAAGCCCCGCCCGGCGGTGTAGTGGTACACGGCGCCTCCCAGGGCCCAGAACCCGGTCAGCACCAGCGCCAGGCCATAGAAGGCGTACCCGGTGCGCCATCGCTTGGTGGAACCTGCCGTGCACCACACCCCCAGGCAACCGGCCAGCACCGCACCGGCCACCAGCCAGGCCTGCAGGCGGTCGCTGGCCACCGGCAGCAGCCAATGCCAGGCCCAGGGCAAGGGCGCCAACAGCCATTCCGATTGCGCGGCCAGCCCCGGCCAGCGCTGCGCAGGCAGGTCCATGGAGAAGCGCGGCCTGTCCACCATCCACAGCACAAAGGTCACCGGCACCAGCACGGCGAACAGGATGTAGGCGCTGGCACGCCACACCAGCAGGCGGTGCGACCACGCGGCGGTCGTCCTGCCCCGCCTGTGGCCGTCGATCAGGTGCAGTGCCAGGCCTGCCACCAGTGCGGCCTCGGCCACCGCCGCGCACACGGCGACGCGGCCGCGCAGGTCGGCAAAGCCTTCCAGCACAAAGATGGACAGCTGGCCATAGATGAGCGCGCCCAGCGCATGCAATGCGACCGTGCCCGCCAGCAAGGCCACGGCGCAGGACCGCAGGAACTGTTGCTCGGGCACGGTCACGGGTCCGTCCGACCTCGCCCAGCCCCGCGCAGCGCGCGTCCGGGCCTCGGCGCGCAACTGGCGGCGTCGGTCGCTCTTCTTGGGATGCTTGCGCGGTGTTGCCATGGCGGTGCTGCGCGGCCTGGGCGGCGGCGGACGTGAAGGTCGGTAGGAGGCTTCTCAGGCGCCAAACAACCCCGGCGCCCCGGCGCTGGGCGGCGCCACCCCCAGGTGCCGGAATGCCGCCAGCGTGGCGATGCGCCCGCGCGGCGTACGCTGCAAAAAACCTTGCTGGATGAGATAGGGCTCGATCACGTCCTCGATGGTGCCGGCCTCTTCGCCAATGCTGGCGGCGATGTTGTCCAGGCCCACGGGGCCGCCGTCAAAGCGATGGATCACGGCTTCGAGCAGCTTGCGGTCCATCACGTCAAAGCCCTGCGGGTCCACGTCCAGCATGGCCAGCGCCTTGTCGGCAATGCCTTTGGTGATGCGGCCGTCACCCTTGACCTCGGCATAGTCGCGCACGCGGCGCAGCAGCCGGTTGGCGATGCGCGGCGTGCCGCGCGAGCGGCGGGCGATCTCGAAACCACCTTCGTCGTCCATGGGCGCGTTGAGCAAGCCAGCGCTGCGCTTGACGATGCGCGCCAGCTCTTCGGACGTGTAGAACTCCAGCCGCGCCACGATGCCGAAGCGGTCGCGCAGCGGGTTGGTCAACATGCCCGCGCGCGTGGTGGCGCCCACCAGGGTGAAGGGCTGCAGGTCGAGCTTGATGCTGCGCGCCGCGGGCCCTTCGCCGATCATGATGTCGATCTGGTAGTCCTCCAGCGCGGGGTAGAGGATTTCCTCGACCACGGGCGAGAGGCGGTGGATCTCGTCGATGAAGAGAACGTCGTTCTTCTCCAGGTTGGTGAGCAGCGCCGCCAGGTCCTTGGGCTTTTCGAGCACCGGGCCGCTGGTCTGGCGCAGGTTCACGCCCAGTTCGGCCGCGATGATGTGGCTGAGGGTGGTCTTGCCCAGACCCGGCGGGCCAAACAGCAGGACATGGTCGAGCGCCTCGCCGCGCTTCTTCGCCGCGCCGATGAAGATCTCGAGCTGCTCGCGCGCCTTGGCCTGGCCCACATACTCCTGCAGGAGCTTGGGGCGCAGGGCGCGTTCAATGGCTTCTTCCTGGGGCGATGCGGGCGCGGCGGAGATCACGCGTTTGGAGGGCGCAGGGGCGAAATCGTCGGTCTGGATGGTCATCTTTTTGTGTGCGCTCTCGCCGTCTCCGGCATCAGGAACCGGGCATCAACCAGGTCTTGAGAGCCAGCTTGAAAGGCAGGTCGAAGCGCCCGTAGTGGTCAAGGCCCGTGGGCGCCGCGCAACTGGACGATCCGCCGTAGAGCTGGCCGACCAGGTACCGCCTGGAGCCGATGGTGAAGAACAGGCCGGAGCCGCTGCTGCCGCCCTCTGTCGTGCCCTCCGTCCATCCCACCGCGTAGAACTTTCCGTCCTGCTGCGTTTCGGGGAAGCACCGTTCGCCGCTGCAATAGCTGAACTGGGCCACCGAGCCAGCGCTCGTCTTTTGCAGGTCGCCACGGGGATGGTGGATGCCCACCACGGCGGCGGAGGTGTTCACGGATCCGACGTACGAACCCGCATACACAACGCCCTGCGGCGGCGCGCTGTTCAGGCGCATGAAGGACGTGTCAGTCTGCGAGTCGGCAAACAGCAGCTCTGCGCCGCCCCTGACCTTTTGCGTACCGGGATTTGCGGTAGCGTTGTTGCAGGCCGACGAGCGGTAGAACCAGTCGGTGGTGAGGGACGATGCGACCGTCTGGGTGGAAATGCAGTGGTGCGCCGACAGGAAGTGCGGCTTCTTGCTCGACGGGGCGTCGTTGAGCAAGGTGCCCGTGCACAGGAAACTGCCGCCCTCGACGACAAACACCATGCGCGCCACCGATCGGCTTTCGGCGCTGAGTTCGGGCTTGCAAGATACGTCGATGTTGCAGGTGCCGGATTCACCCACCTTGGCAAAGCTTGCGGCCGTGGCCTGGTCGGGCGACACGAAGAAGTGCGAGAGCATGGGCACCGCGATGTCCAGTTCCTGCTCCAGCCGCGCGGCCACGGGAACCTCCAGCTCCAGCGTGGTCTCGGCCCCGCCAAAATCCGGACTCCAATAGGTGCGTGCCGCATCGCCGGTGTCGCCGGCATCCAGGTTGCGCTGGATGCTGCGCAGCACTTCGGCGCCCGAAACCTGCACCGAATCGCCGCCGGCCTGGGCGTAAAAACGCAGCACCGTACCAGCGGGCAGTTGGCGCACCACCAGCCCCAGCCGGACGCCGAGGGCGCCCTCTGCTGTGAAACTGATGGCGGCCCGCTGCAGGCCCGCACCTACCGGCTGCCAATTGAGCTGGCCCATCAGGTCGCGCGCCTTGGCGGTGGCTGCCACCGGGCGGGCCACACCAATCTGCTGGGGATCACCCTTGGTGAGCCCCGCGGGTTGCATGGCCTTCTTCACGAGGGCCTGGGTGTCGCCTTCCAGCGGGCCGAGGCGGATGGACGTCGCCTGCACGGCGGTGCCGCTACGCACTGCGACCTTGGCTCCGGCGCTGCTGGCGGATTTGGGAAGCCCCGTGTCGAGCGGCTCGATACGGTCGGTGCTCACCGGCGTTGGCGTGACGGGAACGGTGGGGGTGGTAGGCTGTTCCGGGCCGGCCGGGGTGGTCGGCACCGGGGGCGCTGCAGGTGAATCCCCCCCGCCGCCGCCACAAGCCGCCATGGCCAGCGCGACCAGCAGTCCGGCAAATTTGAACGAAGCGCGATACGTCATCTCGGTTATCCCTCCGGTTGAACCCGTTACTTGGCCAGCGCCTTCAGCGCCAGCTTGATCCCGTCACTTACCCCTACGTCCGCCGGCAGCGCCTTGAGCGCCGCCGCGGCTTCCTTGTCGTTGTACCCTAACGCCAGCAATGCCTGGAGGATATCCGCCTGCGCGTCGCTGGTGGCGCCACCGTGCACGGCCCCCATGTCGGCCCCCAGCTTGCCCTTGAGCTCCAGCAGCAGCCGCTCGGCCGTCTTCTTGCCGATGCCCGGCACCTTGACCAGGCGGCCCGCTTCCTGCAGCGTGATGGCCTGCGCCAGGTCGGCCACACCCATGCCGGACAGGATGGACAGCGCAGTGCGCGGCCCCACGCCCGAAATCTTGATCAACTCGCGAAATGCCTGGCGCTCCGGCGCCGTGGCGAAGCCATACAGCAGCTGCGCGTCCTCGCGCACAATGAACTGGGTGAGCAGGCTCACCCGCTCGCCCACGGCGGGCAGGTTGTAGAACGTGCTCATGGGCACATTCACCTCATAGCCCACGCCGTGGCAGTCCAGCAGCACCTCGGGGGGATTCTTCTCCAGCAGGGTGCCGGTCAATTTGCCTATCATTGATGTCCTTTGACGCCGCTGGCATGACACCCTGCGCCGTCGTTCTTGCTGTTTTTCCGTTGCCTGACTGGAATTATCCGCGTGATCCTGCGCCACACCTTCACCCCCCACAACAACACCCGGCTCACGCACCTGTGCGGGCCGGCCGACGCGCACCTGCGCACCATCGAAGTGGCCCTGCAGGTGAGCATTGCGCACCGCCATGAGCAGTTCAAGGTCGATGGCCCCAAGGCCAGGGCGACGCAGGCCATGGAACTGCTGCAGGCCCTGTACGAAATGGCGGAACGCCCCATCACCGAGGACTACCTGCAGCTCATGCTGGCGGGTGATACCGCTCTGGTGGAGGCGCCCGAGGGCGCCATCGTGCTCAACACCCGCCGGGCCGACCTGCGCGGCCGTACGCCCACGCAGAACCTGTACCTTGAAAACATCGCCAGCCACGACATCACCTTCGGCATCGGCCCCGCGGGCACCGGCAAGACCTACCTGGCCGTGGCCTGCGCCGTGGATGCGCTGGAGCGCAGCGCCGTGCAGCGCATCGTGCTCACCCGCCCGGCGGTCGAGGCCGGCGAACGCCTGGGCTTCCTGCCCGGCGACCTGGCGCAGAAGGTGGACCCCTACCTGCGCCCGCTGTACGACGCGCTGTACGAACTGATGGGCTACGACAAGGTGCAGAAGGCCTTCGAGCGCAACGCACTCGAAATCGCACCGCTGGCCTTCATGCGGGGCCGCACGCTGAACAATGCCTTCGTGATCCTGGACGAGGCACAGAACACCACGCCCGAGCAGATGAAGATGTTCCTCACCCGCATCGGCTTTGGAGCCAAGGCCGTGGTGACGGGCGACGTGAGCCAGATCGACCTGCCCAAGGGCGCGATGAGCGGCCTGATCGACGCCGAGCGCGTGCTCAAGCGGGTGAAGGGCATTTCCGTCACCCGCTTCACCTCCGCCGACGTGGTGCGCCACCCGCTGGTCGCGCGCATCGTGGATGCTTACGACGCGCCACGCCGTGCGGCGCCCGCTGCGCGCCGCTGAGCATGTGCTCCTGTTTTTATAGCTATCCGCGCTTTCCAATCAAGCGCCTGAGGCTCCAATGCCCTTGAACCACCTCTCCCTGTCGCTGCAATTCGGCGCATTTGACGGCGCGGCGGCACACCGCGCCGTGCTGCCACGCCACAAGGTCACGCGCTGGATTCGCCACGCACTGGCCACCGATGCCGAGATCACCGTGCGCATTGTGGGCAGCGAAGAAGGCCAGCAGCTCAACCACGCGTACCGCAAGAAGGACTACGCCACCAACGTGCTCACCTTCGACTACACCCAGGAGCCGGTCGTGACCGCCGACTTGGTCCTGTGCGCCCCCGTGATCGAGCGCGAGGCCAAAGAGCAGAACAAAAGCTTGGAAGAGCACTACGCCCACATGCTGGTGCACGGCACGCTGCATGCGCAGGGGTGGGACCACGAGACCAGCGAAGAAGATGCGCAGGAGATGGAAGCGTATGAGACGGACATCCTGCGCGAACTGGGGTTTGAAGACCCGTACGCGGCCAGCCCCTAGGCGCGCCCGCGGTGGTGCCCGGCCCGCTTCTCACGCCCTGAACAGAGCACATCGGAAACAAAAAGTATCTTCTGATTTCTTTACCAGATGGTATAAAAGTTTTCTACTTTCAGGGAACCAAGAATGATGCACTTGCCAGGCGAGGGAGCACAGCGCGCGCTGTTGCGAACCATTCAATTCACTGCGACGGGCGTTCTTGTTGCTTTGGCGATCAGCGCCTGTGGGGGAGGCGGGGGTGGTGGCAGCGCATCCCTGGACAAGGCAGCGCCCCCTTCGGGCTTCTCGGTCGGTTACGACGCCAAGGGTTATCTTTTCAATTGGGCCGCCAGCGCAGGCGCCACGCACTACGAACTCTTCGAGGACCCTGATGGCGCTGGCCCGCTGCCTGAGGCGCCGGTGGGCAGTGCAATCACCAGTACCAGCCGCGCCCACAGCCTGGCCGCGCAGCTGCTGCACGAGCGCGTGAATGCCAGCTACCGGCTGCGCGCCTGCGACGCCAGCGGATGCGGCGCACTCACCAATGCCTTGGTACCGGATCTGACCCGGGCCATCGGGTACTTCCGGGCCAGCGCGCCCGCCCCCCGACTGCCCGGTCACCTCGGAAACCATGGCTTCGGCGACGGTGTGGCGCTGTCGGCGGATGGTTCCACCCTGGCAATCGGTGCGCCCGGGGACAGCAGCGCGTCGCATGGCATCAATGGCGATCAATCACCGTCCGTCGAATCCATAGGCAGCGGTGCGATCTACGTGTACGCCAGAGCCAATGGCCGGTGGAACCAGCAAGCCTATGTCAAGGCCAGCAACCACGGCGGTGGTTTTGGAGCCACCGTGGCCCTATCGGCGAATGGCAACACGCTGGTCGCAGGCGCGCCGGCCGAATCCAGCAACGCGTCGGGGGTCAATGGCAATCAGGCCGACACATCCGTATTTGGTGCGGGGGCCGTATATGTGTTCACGCGCACAGCGGACACCTGGGCACAACAGGCCTATATCAAATCCGTGCTGGAGGTCTTGCAACCCAGTACCTATTTTGGGTCGGCCCTGGCAATCTCCGCAGATGGCAAGACTTTGGCCGTGGGGTCGCCCGGCGAAACCAACGGTCTCCATACACCCAGTCAGGTCAACTTTGGGGGGGCGGTCCATGTCTACGCGCGCAACAACGACACGTGGACCGTCCATAGCCGGGTCACTTCCAGCGAAGCCGAAGATGATGACCGTTTTGGCACTCAATTGGCCGTCTCGGGAGATGGGCAGACGCTGGCCGTCGGCGTCCCCCACAGAAAAGGCTTCCTGGTTCCAGATGCCCTCCACCCGAGTGGGCGGTATGTGAGCAGCATGGGGGCGGCCTATGTCCTGACCCGCAATGGTGCCACCTGGACTCAGCAAGCAGCGTTGAAACCCCCGGTCATCGAATCCACGGCTTTCGGCACCGCGCTCGCACTGTCCACCGACGGAAACACGTTGGCGGTGGGCGCTCCCGGATATACCGACGCCGTCACGCCGCGCCCGGTTCCCGCACCGGAGGCCGCGGCTCCGGGAACCGTGTACACCTTCAGCCGGCAGGCCGGCCAATGGAGCCAGCAGGCGCTCCTGCAAGCCACCGTCTCCGAAAAGCTGGAGGGCTTTGGCCGCACGCTCGCGATGTCGGCGGACGGACGCACGCTGGCCGTGGGCGCCCCTGCGGAAATGAGCAAGGCGGTCGGCATCCAGGGCGACCCGACAGACAACTCGGCCAGGCTCGCGGGCGCTGCCTATGTCTTCACGCAAAACGGCAGTGCCTGGAGCCAGCGCGCGTACCTCAAGCCCAGCAACACGGCCAGCTACATCGACTTCGGCAGGGCCATGGCGCTATCGGCGGATGGCAATACGCTTGCAGCGGCTTCCCGCTCGGAAGCCACCAGCGCAACAGACCCCAACACCGTTCAATCGGGAGCCGGAGGAGCGGTGTACCTGTATTGAAGGCGCGGGCGCTTCCAACGCCGAACCGCGATGGGGGCGCCACAGGGCAGCACCACGAAGTGCCTGCGGCATGCCAGGACCACCCCTTCCCTTGCAGACGACCTATTCACAGCAGCGAGGCAATACGACATGACGTCAATTTCCACTCCGCGGCAGAAACGCCCTGCCGCGCCCTGCCCGGGAAACAAGCACCACATGCCAAGCCCCATGCCCTGGTCCACCCGCCGGCTCGGCGCCTGGGTGCTGGCAGCACCGCTGGCGCTGGCACTGACGGCCTGCGGCGGCGGCTCCGACTCTTCCGGTCCCGTGCCCTCCGGCCCGGGGGCCCCTGCGGGCTTCACCCTGGACTATGACGCCAAGGCCTACAACTTCAGCTGGAGCACCACCGCCACCGCCACACGGTACGAACTGTTCGAGGACCCAGACGGTGCAGCCGGCCCCCTGCCCGAAGCGCAGATCGGCGGCGCGCTCAGCAGCAGCACCTATGCCCACAGCCTGGCATCGCAGCTGCTGCACGAGCGGGTGAATGCCAGCTACCGCCTGCGCGCCTGCAATGCCAGCGGCTGCGGTGCCTTCACAGCCGCACTGGTGCCCGACCTGACGAAGGCCATTGGCCAGATCCAGCCCCGCCACACCGGCCTGTCGGCCCAATGGGGTGCCAGCGTGGCCCTCTCCGCCGACGGCAGCACCCTGGCGGTGGGAGCGCCGGGTGATGACAGCGGCGCCACCGGAATCGATGGGGACCCCACGAACTCCGCCGCCTCCGGTTCCGGTGCCGTGGTGGTGTTCGTGCGCGGCAGCGGTGGCGGCTGGAGCCAGCAGGCCTACGTCAAGGCCAGCAATACCGCGCTCGGCATGGCATTTGGCTACAGCGTGGCGCTCTCGGCCGACGGCAATACGCTGGCCGTGGGATCCGTCTGGGAACGTGGTGGCGCCACGGGCATCAATGGCGACCAGACGGACACCTCCAAACCGGGCAGCCCGGGAGCAGCGTATGTCTTCACCCGCAGCAGCAGCCAATGGACTCAGCAGGCCTATGTGAAACCGAGCAATACCGGCGTGGCCCAGTCGTTTGGCTCGAGTGTTGCGCTGGCGGCCGACGGCAACACCCTGGCCGTGGGCGCGGTCGGCGAGTCGAGCAACGCCACCGGCATCCAGGGAGATCAGACCAATTCCACGATGCCAACCGCCGGTGCCGTTTACGTGTTCAGCCGTTTTGGAAGCACCTGGAACCAACAGGCGTATGTCAAGGCCAGCAACACCGAGCCGACGCCTGAATACGTGACGTCCCCGCCCTTGTTCACCCCTGTCATCGCCAACGCACAGCAATTCGGCACCAGCCTGGCCCTCTCGGCCGACGGAAACACGCTGGCAGTGGGAGCACCGGGCGAGCGCAGCGCGGCAATGGGTGTCAATGGCAACCAGTCCGACCGGTCCGCGAACAAGGCGGGGGCCGTGTACCTCTTCACCCGCAGCAGCAACAGCCTCTGGAGCCAGCTGGCCTATGTCAAGGCCAGCAACACCAACGCCAACGACTTCTTCGGCCATCGCCTCGCCCTTTCGGGGGACGGGGCCACGCTGGCCGTGGGCGCGCTGGGCGAAGCCAGCAAGGCCACGGGCATCCAGGGGGCGCAGGGCGACAACGCCGCACCAGGCGCCGGGGCGACCTATGTGTACACGCGTGGCAGCGGTGGCTGGGACCAGCAGGCCTATATCAAGGCCAGCAACACCGACGCCGGGGATGTGTTCGGCAATGCGCTGGCGCTGTCGTTTGACGGCAGCACACTGGCCGTGGGAGCCCCCCAGGAGGCCAGCAACGCCACCGGCATCAATGGCAACCAAGCCGACAACACCGCCTGGCAGGCAGGCGCCGCGTATGTCTACCGCCGCGATGGCGTCACCTGGAGCCAGCGCGCCTACGTGAAGCCTGTGGGCACCAGGATGTCGCTGGCCTTCGGCCGGACCCTGGCCTTGTCGGCCGACGGGCACACGCTGGCCATCGGTGCGGACAACCAGTTCGACGACGCACTCTACCTGTATTGACCGCCCGGAAAGGAAGCCAGCGATGCTCTGGCCTCCCCGGCGCCAGCGCCCCTTGTTGCTGGCAGCGCTCCTGGTGCTGACTTTGGCCGCCTGCGGCGATGGCTCCGGCAGCGCCGAAACCTCCGGCCCTGCTGCCCCTGCGGGCTTCACCGTGGGCTACGGCGTCAAGGCCTATCACTTCAGCTGGAACGCCAGCGCCAACGCCACACGCTACGAACTGTTCGAGGCCCCCGATGGCGCGGCGGGGCCGATGCCCGAAATGCATATTGGCAGCGCACTCTGCGGCACCTCGTATATCCACAGCCTGGCTCCACAGATGCTGCATGAACGCGTGAACGCCAGCTACCGCCTGCGCGCGTGCGACGCGAGCGGCTGCGGCGCCTTGACGGCAGCATGGGTGCCCGACCTGTCCAAGGCCATTGGCTATTTCAAGGCCAGCAACAGCGGCGACCACGACGGATACGGCGCAAGCGTTGCGCTCTCGGCCGATGGCAGCACCCTCGCGGTGGGCGCGCCCGGCGAAGCAAGCGACGCGACCGGCATCAATGGCAACCAGGACAGCACCTCCAGAGGGGGTGCGGGCGCAGTCTATGTGTTTGCCCTCGGCACGTCATGGAGCCAGCAGGCCTACATCAAGGCCGGCACCAGCGCGGAAGGCCATTTTGGAGCCAGCGTTGCTTTGGCTGGGGGTGGACGGACGATGGCCGTGGGCGGCTGGAAGGATGTGCACGTGTTCACGGGAGACCGTGGGGGCTGGAACCAGCAAGCCCATCTCGAAGGCAGCAAGATGCCACCACCTGCCGGAACGGAGTATCGCATCGGCTTCTTCGGCACCAGCACGGCCATTGCGGCCGACGGCAACACTCTGGCCGTCAACGCTTTGTTTGAGCCATTCCGCCTCGGAGAAACGGGCGTGTACCCCACCGCTTTCGTATTCGTCCGCAGCAATGGGGCATGGTCCCAACGGGCCCAGCTGGAAGTCGCAAAACAAATGGACTTCTGGGTCAGCGCCACCCTGGCACTGTCGTTCGACGGCCAGACGCTGGCCATGGGCGCCGCCGGCGAAGACAGCCAGGCCGCCGACATTCAGGGTGACTCGTCGGACAACAGCAGCGCCGCCAGCGCGACCAGTGCGTACAAGCCCTATGCCAGCTACGGGGCTGTGTATCTGTATTGATTGACTGATTGGCCCTGTGCGCAAAACACCTGCGCCTTCCGGTGGCCCAATCGGCCACACCGCAGCCCGTAGGATCGAACACTGGAGTGACCCATGTTCGAAACCGCCCTGCTGCTCACCGCCGCCTTCGTCGCCGGCGCCCTCAACGCCGTCGCCGGAGGCGGCAGCTTCCTGACCCTTCCCGCCCTGGTCTTCACCGGCGTGCCGCCCGTGGTGGCCAATGCCACGGGCACGGTCGCGCTGCTGCCCGGCTACATGGCTGGGGCGTGGGGGTTTCGAGAGGACACGGCACCGCCGCCAGGGCTGTCGATGCGGCTGCTGGTGGTGTTGTCGCTCATCGGCGGCGCGGCGGGTGCGGCGCTGCTGCTGGTCACGCCCGACGCCACCTTCCGCCGCGTGGTGCCCTGGCTGCTGCTGGCGGCCACGGCGCTGTTTGCGTTCGGGCCTCAGCTGCGCCGGATGCTGGCGGGCGGCAAACCCTCCACCGCCAAGGCCACGGTGGGCGTGCTGGCGGTGGCCGCCTATGGCGGCTACTTCAACGGCGGGCTGGGCATCCTTCTGCTGGCGCTGTTCGGCCTGCTGGGGCAGACGAACCTGAACGCCATGAACGGCCTCAAGAACTGGGTGTCGGCCCTGCTCACAGCCATTGCCGTGCTCATCTATGCAGCGGGTGGCGTGGTGCTGTGGCCGCAGGCGCTGATGATGATGGTGGCCGCCACCGCTGGCGGGTACGGCGGTGCACGCGTAGCGCGCAAGCTGCCTGCCAACGTGCTGCGCTGGGGCATTGTGGCTACCGGGCTGGTCATGGCCGCTCTGTTCTTCTGGCGGCAGTGAGCGGCAATCCCCTGCCGTCCTCGTCGGCGCCTCCATCCTTGCCCGCGGGCAGCGGCCGGCCATCACCGCGTGCGCTGTGGGCCATGCTGCTTGCGCTGCTCAGCGGGTTTGCACTGAGCCAGGCCTTTCGCACCACCACGGCCATGGTGGCCCAGGGACTGACGGCGGACTTCGGGCTCTCGCCAGGGTCGCTGGGCGCGTTTGCGGGGCTGTTTGGCCTTTCCTTCGGCGTGGCCCAGTTGCTGATGGGCGTGGGGCTGGACCTGTACGGCCTGCGGCGCACGGTACTCACGGCGTTTCCGCTGGCGGTTGCGGGGTCGGCGCTCTCGGCCACCGCGCCGGCCTACCCCTGGCTGATGGCAGGGCAATTGCTGATCGGCGTGGGCTGCTCGCCCGCGTTTCTGGCCTGCACGCTGTTCATTGCGCGGCATTTTCCGGCAGAGCGGTTTGCCTACCTGTCGGGCGTGGCGATGGGTGTGGGTGGCCTGGGCCTGCTGTTCACCGGCACGCCGCTGGCCTGGCTGGTGCAACACGGCGGCGGCTGGCGTACGGGTTATGCCGTGTTGGCGGTGCTCAGCGCGCTGTCGTGGCTGCTGATCTGGCTGCGCGTGCACGAGCCCACCCCGCTGGTGCAGCCCCCGGCACAGCGCGAAACCTGGGGCCAGGCGCTGCTGGGCTTTGGCCAGTTGCTCACGGTGCCGCACACCTGGGGCATCCTGCTGCTGGGCATGTCGGGCTACGCCGCGTTTCTGTCATTGCGCGGCCTGTGGCTGGCACCGCTGCTGATGGACCGCTACCACCTCTCGCTGGTAGACAGTGGCAACGTTGCGCTGGGGCTCTCGCTGATTGCCCTCTTCGCACCGGGTCTGGGCGGCCGGCTGGACCCGGGCATCGCCCGCCGCAGGCGCTGGATCGGCAATGCCTCGCTGCTCATGGCGAGCCTGTTCATCGTGCTGGCGTTCCTGCACGGGAACGCTTGGGCCAGCGTGGTGCTGATTTTGCTGATGGGCCTGCTGTCGGGCTACGGCGTGCTGCAGTACGCCGATGTGCGGGCCTCCTATCCGCCCACGCTCACAGGCCGGGCACTGTCGGCCTACACCATGGCGATGTTCCTGGGGGTGGCGCTGATGCAGTGGTTCACAGGCATCGTCGCCACCTGGGCGCAGCGCCAGGGGTGGGATGCCTACACGGCCGTCATGCTGGCCATTGCCACCTGGCTGGCGCTGGCGTCGGCAGGGTTCCGGGTGCTGCCGGTGTCGCCCTTGGTCTCCCTCGAAAACAAGAAGAAAACAGGGTCATAGCGCTTATCCATCAAGCGCTGAATGCTATCTTTTTTGACTATCAAGCCGCTCTAGGAGGTATCCGCAGCGGGATGGTCACCGGGCCGTCATTGATGAGATGCACCTGCATATCGGCGGCAAACTGGCCCGTGGCCACCTCGGGGTGCACCTTGCGCGCCTGGGCAACCACATAGTCGTACAGCCGCCGCCCCTCATCGGGTGCAGCCGCCTGGGTGAAGCTGGGGCGGTTGCCGCCGGTGGTGTCTGCCGCCAGGGTGAACTGGCTGACCAGGAGCAGGCCGCCACCGGTGTCCTGCACGCTCTGGTTCATCTTGCCTGCGGCGTCCGAAAAAATGCGCAGCTTGAGGATCTTGGCCAGCAGCTTGTCGGCCTCCACCTCCGTGTCACCGCGTTCGGCACACACCAGCACCAGCAGGCCTGCGCCGATGGCGCCCACGGTCTGCCCGTCCACATCTACGCGCGCTTCGCGCACACGTTGCAATACGCTGATCACTTCACGGCATCCTTCAAATCGTCACGGGGGTCGTCGAAATGCGCCTCCACATCGGTGGGCAGCAGCTCGATGGTGGCGCGCAGGCCGGGTACGGCGGCCATCAGCGCGCGCTCGACCTGGCCGCGCAGCTCGGCGGCGTGGCGCAGGGTCCAGTCGGCGGGCATGTGCAGGTGCATGTCCACAAACCGGCGCTGGCCCGCGCGGCGGGTGGATACATGGTCGAACCGCACGGCGCCGGGCGCCTGCGATTGCACAAACTGCTGCAAGGTGGCGTCGATGGTGGCTTGCACCTCGGGTTCCACCGCCGAATCCATGAGGCCCTGGGACGAGCGCCAGACCAGCTCCAGCCCCTCTTTCAGGATGTTCAGCGCCACCACGATCGCCGCCAGCGCATCCAGCCACAGCCAGCCGGTCAGGGCCGCGCCGGCGATGCCCACCAGCACGCCGGCGGAGGTCCACACATCGGTGACAAGGTGGCGGGCATCGGCCTCCAGCGCGATGGAGCGGTGCTCGCGCGCCGAACGGAACATGAGCCAGGCCAGCAGGCCATTGAGCGCCGAGCTGAGCACCGAAAGGCCCAGGCCCCAGCCGACCTGCTCCAGGGGCTGGGGCGCCACCAGGCGGTGGCCTGCCGCCCACAGGATGCCCACGGACACGCCCACGATCAGGATGCCCTCGAAACCCGACGAGAAGTATTCGGCCTTGTGGTGGCCATAGGGATGGTCGTCGTCGGCCGGGCGCTGCGCCACGGTCACCATCGCCAGCGCGAACATCGCGCTGGCCAGGTTGACGAACGACTCCATCGCATCCGACAGCAGCCCGACCGACCCCGTCACCAGCCAGGCCAGGGTCTTGAGCAGGATGGTGACCACGGCCACCGCCACGGAAGCCCACAGCAGGTTGCGGGGCGAGAACCAGCGATGGACCACGGGGGCAGTTGCAGGCATGAGAGAGGCATCCAGACGCGACAGGGGAAACGGAAACCGGCGAGCGCAGCCGATTACACCAGAGCCAGAGAGGCTGCGCCGGGCAGCCACCGCCAGGGCCCCATGCCAGAATCGGCGCATGACCAGGGCATGGCGCCGCCGTTTCGCGCGGGTTCATTTCACCGGCCTGCTGCTGTGGGCCGTGGTGGCCTGCGCGGGCGCGGGCTGGCTGGTTCACGCGCGCCTGCAGCAGCTGCGGGAGGCCTTCGAGACCGATGCCCGTATCGTGCACCGGCTCCTGAGCCAGCGCGTGGTGCAGCACGACGCGGTGATGGCCACCCTGGCCCTGCTGCAGCCTCCGGAGCCAGGCGCCACCCCGGATGCCGCGCGCGCCACCGAAGAGGCCACGGCAGCCTCCCCGCTGCCGCGCCTGCCTTCGGTCTACCCGCAGATCCTTTCCGTGCTGCAGCGGCCTGCGGGGGGCGCATGGCCCACCGCGCTGCAGCCGCCCCTGGCGGCCGCCGAGGCCGCATCGCGCCAGTCAGGCCATGCCGAAATGGCACTGCCCGACCTGCCTGCGGGCCGCTACCACTTGGTGCTGGCCAGCACCCCCGCAAGCTATGCGCTGCAGATCGACCTGCGCATGACCATCCCCCGGGACGAATGGCCGATGGCCATGGACAGCAGCCCGGTGCGCGTCACGCTCGCCCAGGGCGGCACGGCCTTCGTCGTGCAGCCGGGCCGCACGGAACCGGGCCGCTGGGGCCTGGGCTGGTCGTATGGTTTTCACAAGCTGCTCGCGGCGCCGAGCCAGCCCCTGGATGTGGTGGCGCAGCGCCATGTGGGCCTGCGCGAGCTTCCCTGGCTGGGCATGCTGGGCTGGTGCGTGCTGACCGCCGCGCTGTGGGCGGCGGGCCGGGCGCTGTGGCGCCAGCGCATTGCGCGCCAGCGGGCGGAAGAGCTGCTGCGGCTCGGCCAGGTCGCCCGCCTGAACACCCTGGGCGAGCTGGCCGCGGGCATGGCCCACGAGCTGAACCAGCCGCTCACGGCGCTGCTGTCCAGCACCCAGGCCGCACAGCGGCTGCTGGCGGACGACCCGCCGGATCTGGAGACGGCCCAGACAGCCATGGCGCGCGCGGTGGAGCAGGCCCGGCGTGCCTCCACGGTGGTGGGCCGCCTGCGCCGCCTGGTGGAGCGACCCGACCTGTCGGCGCAGGCCCAGCCGCTGCACCTGGCCACGGCGCTGCAGGATGTGCTGCACCTGCTGGAGCCCGAGCTGGCGCAGCGCGCCATCGCGGCCGAGGTGACGGTGGCGCCCGACCTGGCGCCCGTGCTGGCCGAGCCCGTGGCCTTGCAGCAGATCATCCACAACCTGCTGATGAACGCCATGCAGGCCATGGAGCAGGTTCCCCCCGCCGAACGCCGGCTCACGCTGCGGCTGTCGGCGCGGGATGGCACGCGGATCGCCCTGTCGGTTCGCGACCACGGCCCCGGCGTGCCGCCCGAAGCCCGCGAGCATCTGTTCGAGCCCTTCTACACCACGCGCTCGGGCGGCCTGGGGCTGGGCCTGACACTGTGCGAAAGCCTTGCCCAGGCCATGGGCGCCAGCCTGGAACTGGCCCCTGCGGCGCCAGGCAACGCCGCCGCCCAACGCGGCGCCGAGTTCGTGCTGGTGCTGCCCGCGGCGCCTGGCACCCCTGCCGCCGCGCCACCCTCTCCGCAGCCATGAGCGACAGCGCCACGTCCCTTTCCCCCCTCATTCACCTGGTGGACGACGACGCCGCCGTGCGCGACAGCCTGGGCCTGCTCATCAGCACCGTCGGGCTGCGCGTGCAGACCTGGGCCGACCCGCATGCCTTCATGGCCGGGTTTGACCGGGCCAGCATCGGCGCCATCGTGCTGGATGTGCGCATGCCCGGCATCAGCGGCCTCGCGGTGCTGGAGCAGCTGCTGGCGCAGGGCGTGGACCAGCCGGTGGTCCTGCTCACCGGCCACGGCACGGTGGAGATGTGCCGCCGCGCCTTCAAGACAGGCGCGGCGGAGTTCCTGGAAAAACCGGTGGATGACGAGGTGCTGATCGAAGCCCTGCAGAACGCCGTGCGCCAGCATGTGCGTTCGCGCGAACGCCACCAGGCCGACCAGCAAGCCCGCGAGCGCTACGCCCAGCTCTCGGGCCGCGAGCGCGAGGTGCTGGGCCTCATCGTCGAGGGCCTGACCAACAAGGAAATCGGCCGGGTGCTGGCACTCTCGCCCCGCACGGTGGAAACCCACCGCGCCAACCTGTTCGCAAAGCTCGGGGCCGAGTCGCTGGCGCAACTGATCCGGCGCTACGCAGCCCTGGTGCAATAGCCAGCCCGCGGGCTGCGGATGCGGCCTTCATCCCGCCCACCGCCTGGCGGGCACTGCGTAGTTCTACGGAGGCTCTGGCGTAGGCGTACGAATGGCCGGAATCCACGCCGTTTCCTACAGTTCTCCCACGGCGCCACAACGGGTGGCACCGGACCCGAAACCACCGAACGCCCACGGAGAACACCATGCAGAACCCCCTTGCCAAAGCCGCCGCCCTCACCCTGTCCCTGGCCGCCTGCGCCGCTGCCAGCGCCGAAGGCGTGCGCACCGAAAAGAACATCTCGCTGGACCTGGCCAACCAGATCGCCGCCCACACCGTGGCCGCGTGCACGGCCTCCGGCTACAACGTGACCGCCACCGTGGTGGACCGCGCCGGCACCGTGCGCGCCGTGCAGCGTGCCGACAACGCCGGCCCCCACACCCTGGAAGCCAGCCGCCTGAAGGCCTACACCTCGGCATCGGCCAAGAACACCACGCTGGCCATCATGGAAGGCTCGCAGAAGAACCCCGCCGCCGCCAACCTGGGCCAGATCCCCGGCTACCTGCTGCTGGGCGGCGGCGTGCCCCTGAAGGTGGGCAATGAAGTCATCGGCGCCGTGGGCGTGGGCGGCGCGCCCGGCGGCCACCTGGACGAGCAATGCGCCATGGCCGCCATCGCCAAGGTGGCGGACCAGCTGAAGTAAGCCCACAGCGCAGCGCCCCGTCCTGGGGCGCTCGCCCGCTGCGCAGACACCCGCCAAAGCACCACGAACCGCTGAAGGGACACGCCATGAACCGACACACCGCAATGCCCCTGGCCCTGGCCGCGGCCCTGCTGCTGGCGCAGCCCACCCAGGCGCAGATGGCGCCCACCGCGGCGCAAACGGCGGCCTACCAGGGCCTGCACGCCGCCGCCGCGCGCGGCGATGTGGGCATGCTGCAAAAGCTCGTGGCGGCACGCGCCGATGTGAATGCCCGCGATGCCCACGGCCGCACGCCGCTGCACGTGGCCACGTTCGCCCGCCAGCGCGATGTGATCCGGCAGCTGGTGCAGGCCCGGGCCGATGTGAATGCGCTGGAGAACGACCGCTACGACGCCGTGACCATCGCGGCGGTGGCGGACGACGAAGACACCCTGCGCCTGCTGCTGGCCCTGGGCGCCCGCGCCGGGCAGGTGACGAGCCGGTACGACGGCACGGCACTGATCGCCGCGGCCCACCTGGGGCACGACGGCGTGGTGCGCCAGCTGATCGCCGCCGGCGCTCCGCTGGACCATGTGAACAACCTGCACTGGACGGCGCTGATCGAGTCCATCGTGCTGGGCGACGGAGGCCCGCGCCACCAGGCCACGCTGCAGGCGCTGCTGCAGGCCGGCGCCAGCCATGCGCTGACCGACCGGCAGGGCAACACGCCGCTGCAGCTGGCCCGCCAGCGGGGCTTCAGCGAGATGGTGCGGATGCTGGAGGCCGCGGGCGCCAGGTAGGTAGCCCGCGGATGCGGGATGCACCCGTGCGGGCGCACTGCCCCCACCCACTTCAGCGGTACAGCGCTGCGCCCGCCATGCGCACCCTGTCGGCGCGTACCGCGCCCAGGGCATTCACCACCGGCTCCCACACACTCGCGTAGGCGGGCATGGAGTCCGGTGCAAATGCGGTATGCGGCCAGTCCGAACCCCACACCAGCCGCTCCCCCGCCAGCCCGGCCACGCGGCGGATCGCATCGTGCAGTTCGGCGTAGGGCGCCGCGGCCTGCAGGCGGTACCAGCCTGACAGCTTGATCCACGCCCCCAGGCCGGCCAGCCTTGCCAGCGCCTGCCAGGCCGCATCGTCCCGCGCCAGGGCGGCATGCATGCCCGCCAGGTGGTCCAGCACGCAGGGCAGGCCCGTTTGCGCATGCAGCTGGGCGATCTGCGCCAGCTGGGCAGGCGCCGCATACCACTGCACATGCCAGCCCAGCGCCTTCAGGCGGGGCGCCAGCGACTGCATGGCCTGCGCCCCGTTGCCCACCGGGGACACCAGATTGAAACGCACGCCGCGCACGCCCAGCATGTGCATCGTCTGCAGCGCGTCATCGGCAATGTCGGTATCCACCACGACCACCGCGCGGTGCCGACCCGGCTCGCGCGCCAGGGCCTCGAGCACAAGCCGGTTGTCGGTGCCGTACACGCTGGGCTGCACCAGCACGAGGTGCCCCACGCCCAGCCTCGCGGCTTCGGCCTCAATGCGTTCGAGGGGCTGGTGCGCGGGCTGGTAGTGCCCGGCCTGGACCGGGGCGGCGGCATCAAAGACATGGACATGCGTGTCCCATCCCTCCGGGACATCCCGCAACGGCGCGGAGGGGGCCAGCGCACCCATGGGTCAGCCCACCACGATCTTGCGCTCGCGGATGACCTTGCCCCATTGCGCTTGCTGGGCCTGGATGAACCTGCCCGCGCTGGCCTGGGTCGCGTCGGGAAAGGCATCGCCGCCCAGCGCGCGGATGCGGCCCAGCACCTCGGGGTCGGCCAGCGCCTTGCGGATGGCGTTGACCAGCTGCGTGCGCACCTCGGGCGCAATGCCCGCCGGGGCCAGCACCGGATTCCATTCCAGCACTTCGTAGTCGGCCACGCCGGCCTGCGCCATGGTGGGCACATCCGGCAGCGATCGGGCGCGCAGCGCACTGGTTACCGCCAGCGGCCGCAGCTTGCCCGCCTGGATGTGGCCCAGGGACGAGGCCACATTGGCAAAGAACAGCGGCACTTGGCCGCCCATCACGTCGTTCATGGCAGGGCCGCCCCCACGGTAGGGAATGTGGGACAGCCTCACGCCCGTGCGCTCTTCAAACAACGCCCCGGCCAGATGCTGGGCCGAGCCATTGCCGGACGACGCATAGGCCACGTCCTCGGGCTTGGCCTTGGCGCGTGCGATGACCTCCCTGACGGAGTTGACACCGAAGCCCGGGTGGCACACCAGCACGTTCGGAAAGGTCGCCAGCACGGCCAGCGGCACAAAGGCGGTGTTGCTGTCGTAGGGCAGCTTGGGATACAGCGATGGATTGACGGCGAACGACGACGCATCGAGCAGCAGGGTCGTGCCATCCGGCGTGGCGCGGGCCACGGCCGATGCGGCCAGCTGACCGCTGGCGCCGGGCTTGTTGTCCACCACCACGCCTTGCCCCAGCGCTTCGGCCATGCGGGGCGCGATGATGCGCGCCATCAGGTCGGCGCCGCCGCCTGCGGGGTAGGAGACGACCAGGGTCACGGTGCGCCCGCCCCCCACGCCCGCAGCGTGGGTGCGCACCCAGGGCGCTGCCAGCGTGACACCCACGGCAGCCAGCGCCGCACGACGCGACAGATCTGGTGAATTCAGAGGATCGGATAGATGGTGCATACGGGTCTCCTTGGTTTCGTCTTCAGTCGTTCATGGGAGTGCGCCGGGAGCGGCGCGCCCCAGGCCGGCAGGCGCAGCGGCACGGGCCTTGCCAGGCCCGTGGCACCGCACAGGGGTGCCGTTCATGTAATGGTCACGGTGTAGTGAAAGGCGTGGGCATCGCCGCGCGTGGTGCGCCATTCGATGCAGCGCCCGCCCAGGTCGTAGGCGGCCCGTTGCACCACCACGCCCGGATGGCCTGCGGCCAGCCCCAGGTGGACGGCCTGCGGGGCTGTCAGCATGGCAAAGCCAATGTCGTCCACGGCCCGGTGCACATGCACACCGCAGCGGCGCGCGAACATGGGGTACAGCAGGTCGTCCCACTCGGCGGTGTTTCCTTCTGCCAGGGGCGCAAACACATCCAGCGGCAGCCACAGGTCTTCCAGCAGGCAGGGCTGGTCGGCCAGCAGGCGCAGGCGCTGCAGCCGCAGCACCATCTCGCCCGTCGCCAGGCCCAGCCTGCGGGCCACGGCGGCCGGGGCCGCCATGCGCTGGCGCGACAGGATGCGCGAGCGCGGCATTTCGCCGCCGCCGCTGTCAAACCGGAAAAACCGCAGCATCGAGGCGCCGGCAATGCCCTGGCGCACAAAGGTGCCCCGGCCGTGGATGCGCTCCACCAGCCCTTGCGCCACCAGGAGTTCCAGCGCACGGCGCATGGTGCCCAGCGCCACCTGGTGCTCCGTGGCCAGCAGGCTTTCTGCCGGCAGGGCCGAGCCGGGCGGCCATTCGCCGGCCACCACGCGGGCACGCAGTGCAGCCGCCAGGGCGGCGTACCGGCTCAGGCCCGGGGAGGAATCCAGCGCCACGACTTTTGAATGGGAGATCATGGCAAAGAACTATAGTCCTCTATAGGTCTTTGCACAATAAGTGAATACCACAGGCACGGCGGCGGATGCCCAGGCTTCGGGATGGGGGTCCCGTTGCGGACGATCAGCTACCCACAAAAAGGAGCAAAAAAAACCGCCGGACAAGGTCCAGCGGCATTTGCCATCCTGAGGGGGGGGTGCCCGCTCGGCAAGCCGCCATCAATCCATCACCAGGCGGGCTTTCACGGCCTTGCCCTTCACCCGGCCCTGGTTCAGGCGCTGCGCGGCCTGGGCGCCGATGGCGCGGTCCACCGCCACGTAGGTGGAGAAGTCGTTCACGTTGATCTTGCCGATCTGCTCGCGGGTGTAGCCCATCTCGCCGGTCAGCGCGCCCAGCACGTCGCCCGCGCGGATCTTCTCCTTGCGGCCGCCGATGATCTGGATGGTGACCATGGGCGGCACCAGCGGGCCGCTGCCCGCGGGCGTGAGCTCCGCCACCGGGAACCAGCGCGACTCCCGGCCCTGCAGCACCTCGATCTTGCCCACGCTGCCCATCTCGTCCAGGCTGGCCAGGTTGAGCGCCAGGCCCTCGGCGTCGCCCCGGCCCGTGCGGCCGATGCGGTGGATGTGCACCTCGGGGTCGGGCGTCACGTCCACATTGATGACGGCCGCCAGGTTGGCGATATCGAGCCCGCGCGCCGCCACGTCGGTGGCCACCAGCACCGAGCAACTCCTGTTGGCGAACTGCACCAGCACCTGGTCGCGCTCGCGCTGCTCCAGCTCGCCGTACAGCGCCAGCGCGCTGAAGCCCTGCGCCTGCAGCACGCCCACCAGGTCGCGGCACTGCTGCTTGGTGTTGCAAAAGGCGATCGACGATTCGGGCCGGAAGTGGTTGAGCAGCTGGGACACCGCGTGCAGGCGCTCGCTGTGCTTCACCTCGTACCAGCGCTGCTCGATCTTGCCCTCGGCATGCTGGGCCTGCACCGTGATCTGCACCGGCGCCTTCATGAACTGGGCGCTGAGCTTGGCGATGCCCTCGGGGTAGGTGGCCGAGAACAGCAGGGTCTGGCGGGCCGAAGGGCACTGGCGCGCCACGATGGCGATGTCGTCGAAGAAGCCCATGTCGAGCATGCGGTCGGCCTCGTCGAGCACCAGGGTGTTGAGCGCTTCCAGCGAGAGGTGCTGGCGCTCCAGGTGGTCCATCACGCGGCCGGGCGTGCCCACGATGATGTGGGCGCCGTGCTCCAGGCTCAGCGTCTGGGCGCGCAGCGGCACGCCGCCGCACAGGGTCACGACTTTGATGTTCTCTTCCGCGCGCGCCAGGCGCCGGATCTCGGTGGTCACCTGGTCGGCCAGCTCGCGCGTGGGGCACAGCACCAGCGCCTGCACGGCGAAGCGGCGCGGGTTGAGGTTGGCCAGCAGGGCCAGGGCGAAGGCGGCGGTCTTGCCGCTGCCGGTGCTGGCCTGGGCGATCAGATCCTTGCCCAGCAGCGCGGGCGGCAGGCTGGCCGCCTGAATCGGAGTCATTTGCATGTAGCCCAGCTGCTGCAGGTTGGACAGCATGGCAGGGCTCAGGGCCAGCGTGCTGAAGTCAGTGCCGGCTTGGTTTTCTTTGGAGGTCATGGCCCGATTATCCCGCCCGGGGTATCCGGGCAACTACCTTGCACGCGCGCAAGGTCTATCGGCTATAACGGAAGAACGTGCTGGCGATCTCCACGGGGCCGCGTGCAGACCGCCACACCTTCTCAGCACCGGGTGGGACATGCCAGATTCAATCAACGCAGCCAACGCCCCTGGCCAGGGGGGCTCCAGCGACTCGCTGCTGCGCCTGATCGCCGATTCCGTGCCCGCATTGATGGCGTACTTCGACCTGCCCGGCCTGCGCTGCCAGTTCGCCAACCAGGGCTACGCCGCCTACAACGGCCACACGACCGAATCGATCCTGGGGCTCACGGTGCAGGAAGCCATTGGCGACAAGGCCTGGCAGGTGATCCAGCCGCATGTGGAGCGCTCCACGCGCCGCGAGCACGTGAAGTACACGCGCGAGCAGATCCTGCCCAATGGCGAGACGCGCATGATCGAGGTCAACCTGATCCCGCACTTCGGCGCCGGCTCGCAGCAGCTGGGCTCGTTCGTGCTGATCACCGACATCACCGAGCGCTGGCGCGCGGAACGCCAGGTGCGCCAGAGCGAAGAGCGCATGCGCAAGTTCACCGAGGCCACGGACGAGGCCATCGTGTTCCACCGCGACGGCATCATCACGGACGGCAACGAGGCGCTCACCCGCCTGGTGGGCTACGGGCTGCAGGAGGTGCTGGGGGTCTCGATCTTCCACTTCATCAGTCCCGAATGGCGGGCCGTGGCGCTGGACTACACCCGCAGCGGGCGCGAAGACCCCTACGAAGTGACCATCCGCCACAAGGACGGGCATGCCATCCCCGTCGAGGTGGTGGGCAAGACCATGCCGCTGCACCATGCGGACTACCGCATCGTGGTGGTGCGCGACATCACCGCGCGCAAGCAGGCGCAGGAGCGCGAGGCCTTCATCGCGCTGCACGACACCCTCACGCAGTTGCCCAACCGGCATTTCCTGATGGAGCAGCTGTCGCGGGTGCTGTCGCTGGCGCGCAGGCGCCACGGCCGCGCGGCCGTGCTGTTCGTGAACCTGGACCATTTCAAGACGGTGAACGACTCGCTCGGCCACCACGCGGGCGACCAGTTGCTGTGCAACGTGGCCGAGCGGCTGCGCCAGGGCGTGCGCGATGCCGACGTGGTGGCGCGGCTGGGCGGCGATGAGTTCGTGGTGGTCCTGACCGACGTGCAAAGCCCCGATGACGCCGCCAGGGTGGCCGACAAGCTGCTCGACTCCATGCACGGCGTGTTCACGCTCGACCAGGTGCCGCTGACCGTCTCGCCGTCCATCGGCATCAGCCTCTTTCCGGAGCATGCCGCCACCGGCGACGCGCTGCTGCGCTGCGCCGACGCGGCCATGCACCACGCCAAGGAAAGCGGCCGGGGCAACCGCCAGTTCTACGAACCCAGCATGGAGGCCAGCGCCATCGATGTGCTGCAGCACGAGCGGCTGCTGCGCGAGGCCATCGTCCACAACGCCTTCGTGCTGCACTACCAGCCCCAGATCTGCCTGGAAGACGGCTCGCTGCGCGGCTTCGAGGCCCTGGTGCGCTGGCGCCATCCCCAGCGCGGCCTGGTCGGGCCGGATGAGTTCATCACCTTCTCGGAATCCCGCGGCCTCATCACCCCCATTGGCCGCTGGGTGATGCGCGAGGCCTGCCGCCAGCTCCGGGAGTGGCAGGACCAGGGCTTGGCCATGGTGCCGGTGGCGGTGAACCTGTCGGCCCTCGAATTCCGCCAGCGCGACGTGGCGGGCGAGATCGCGGCCATGCTGCACGAGACCGGGCTGGCACCGCAGTACCTGGAGATCGAACTCACCGAATCCGTGCTGATGCACCAGACGGGCCAGGTGCTGGACACCCTCAATGCCCTCAAGGCACTCGGCGTCGGAATCTCCATCGATGATTTCGGCACCGGGTACTCATCGCTGGCCTACCTCAAGCGCTACCCGATCGACAAGCTCAAGATCGACCGCTCCTTCGTGGTCGACACCCCGGACAACGCCGACGACGTGGCCATCGTCACCGCCATCATCCAGATGGGCCGCAGCCTGCAGATCAGGACCGTGGCCGAGGGGGTGGAGACACAGGCGCAGGTGGATCTGCTGGCGGGCCTGGGGTGCGACCTGATCCAGGGCCATGTGGTGTCGGTGCCCCGGGACGCCGCGTCCATCCTGCGCTGGATGCGCGACTTCCACGGCCTGGAGCCCCTGCTGGCGGTCAATTCCTGAGGCCCTCCGCGGCCCCAGCGCCAGCCCGTCACACAAACACGTTCCCGGCTTGTGGACAATAGGGGCATGCCCCTCATTCCCGACTTCATCGCCCCCACCCGCCACACCGACCCGGCCGAAGCGCTGGCCCAGGTGCAGCGCATCTACCAGCAACAGATCGGCCACCTGCGCGATGCCATGCAGCGCTTCGTGGCGGGCGAGACGCCCGAAAGCGCGGTGCGCGCGTTCTATCCCTTCGTGCGGGTGCACACCACCACGGTGGCACGGGCGGACTCCAAGCTGGCCTACGGCTTCGTGGAAGGCCCCGGGCGGTACGAAACCACCCTCACCCGCCCCGACCTGTTCGCCAACTACTACGCCGAGCAGTTCCGCCTGCTGCGGGCCAGCCACAACGTCGAGCTGGAGGTGGGCACCAGCGCGCACCCCATCCCCATCCACTTCTCGTTCGCCGAGCACGACCACATCGAGGGCACGCTCACGGCCGAGCGCCGCATGCTGATGCGCGACGTGTTCGACCTGCCGGACCTGGCGGCCATGGACGACGGCATCGCCAACGGCACCTGGCAGGCGCGCCCGGGCGAGGCACAGCCGCTGTCGCTGTTCACCGCGCCGCGCGTGGACTACTCGCTGCACCGCCTGCGCCACTACACGGGCACCGCGCCCGAATGGTTCCAGAACTTCGTGCTGTTCACCAACTACCAGTTCTACATCGACGAGTTCGTGCGCCTGGGCCACGCCGAGATGGCCAGGGAAGACAGCGAGTACGTGGCCTTCATCGAGCCCGGCAACGTGGTCACTCGCCGCGCGGGCCTGCCCGCGCAGCCGGGCGACGAGCTGGGCATCGCCCCGCCGCGCCTGCCGCAGATGCCCGGCTACCACCTGGTGCGCAAGGACGCGAGCGGCATCAGCATGGTCAACATCGGCGTGGGGCCGGCCAACGCCAAGACCATCACCGACCACATCGCCGTGCTGCGCCCGCACGCGTGGATGATGCTGGGCCATTGCGCGGGCCTGCGCAACAGCCAGCAGCTGGGCGACTATGTGCTGGCCCACGCCTACGTGCGCGAGGACCACGTGCTGGACGAGGAACTGCCGCTGTGGGTACCCATCCCGGCGCTGGCCGAGATCCAGATGGCGCTGCAGCAGGCCGTCGCCGACGTGACGCGGGTGCCGGAGGACCAGCTCAAGCGCATCATGCGCACCGGGACCGTGGCCAGCACCGACAACCGCAACTGGGAACTGCTGCCCGACAACATGCCCCAGCGCCGCTTCAGCCAGAGCCGCGCCGTGGCGCTGGACATGGAAAGCGCCACCATCGCGGCCAACGGCTTTCGCTTCCGCGTGCCGTATGGCACCCTGCTGTGCGTCTCCGACAAGCCGCTGCACGGCGAGATCAAGCTGCCGGGCATGGCCAACCATTTCTACCGCGAGCGCGTGGACCAGCACCTGCGCATCGGCATGCGCGCCATCGAGATCCTGCGCAACGGCGGCGTGGACAGGCTGCACAGCCGCAAGCTGCGCAGCTTTGCCGAAGTCGCCTTCCAGTGACGACAAGAAAGAAGCAGCGCCCCGTCTCCCATGCCCCTGGACTTCCTCACGCTCATGGCGGCGATGGCCGCCAACCTGTTCATGATCTCGGCCGTCCTGCCGCTCATCATGGGGCGGGATGTGAGCCGCGCCGCACGCCACGTGCAGGCCAGCATGCTGCTACAGGCGCTGGCCTGGGCCGCCATCATCGCGTCGTCCTCGCTATGGGACCGGGCGCTGTCCACGCTGTCCATCGCATGCAACGCCGCTGCCCAGTGGATGCTCTACCGCGCGCTGGAAGAATGGCTGGGCCCCCGCCCCCTGCGGCGTGTGCTGCTGGCGCTGGTGGTGGCCGCGCCGCTGGGCTACACGCTGGGTTTTGACCACTACGCCTGGCGCGTGGGCTGGGCCAACGGGCTGATGGCGGTCATCCTGTGCATCGTGGCGCGGGCCACGCTGTACCCGCTGGTGCTCGCCGACGTGCGCTGGCGCAGCCTGCTCCTGGGCTGCCTGGCCACCTCGGCCGCCTTCACCCTGGCGCGCGGGCTGCTGGGCGCCTTCACCGACGAGTACCCCAGCTTTCGCACGCCGCACCCGGTCAACCTGGCCGCGGCGCTGGCCACCAACGTGAGCCTGGTGCTGGGCACCGTCGCCGTGCTGGTGGCCTGGCGGTACGAGGCAGAGCAGAAGCTGCGCACGCTGGCCATGACCGATGGGCTCACGGGCCTGCTCAACCGCCGAGGCTTCACCACCCAGGGCGAAAACCTGCTTTCGCATGCATGGCGCCACCGGCTGCCGCTCACCGCGCTGATGCTGGACCTGGACCACTTCAAGCAGATCAACGACACCCACGGGCACGACGCGGGCGACCGTGCGCTGCAACTGTTTGCGCGGCTGCTGGGCGACACCTGCCGCAGCGGCGACCTGATTGCGCGGCTCGGGGGCGAGGAGTTCGGCGTGCTGATGCTGCACAACACGGCGTCGGCGGGCGTCTCGTTCGACCGGCGCCTGCGCCACAAGCTGCATGACGCCAGCGCGGCAGAACTGGGCTTCATCCTGGACTACAGCGCCGGCATGGCCGTGCTGCAGCCCGGAGAATCCAGCCTGGCGGCCCTGATGGCACGGGCCGACAGCGCGCTCTACGACGCCAAGGCCACGGGCCGCGGCCGGCTGACCGCCGCCACCTGAAGACCACCTCCTGGCAACGGCAGGCGGTCAGGGAACGATCAGCGCCGCGACATCGTGCGCCGCCCCCTGGCGCTCCAGCGCCAGGTGCGCGACGAGGCTGGACCGGTCCGCGGGTGTGCGCTGCTGGGACAGGAAGCGCTTGCCCTCGAGGCGGGTGACTTCGATCTCGAAGCCCCGCAGATGCAGCGCCGCCTCGTCGATGAAGGCGGGCGAGGCATCGTGCAGGGACCACGGCTGGGCGCGGTGCGCCTCCTGGGACGCCGTGAGCGCGGCAAGGTGGTCCCTCATCCAGCCGCCGTCGTCGACGAAGCGGATGCGCCCCCTGGCTTCCACCGCCACATAGTTCCAGCTGGGGGCCAGGCGCGCGCTGCGCTGGCCGTTCACGTACCAGCGCGGAGAAATATAGGCATTGGGGCTCTGGAACACCGCGAGCACCTCCGCGCCCTGCGGGACAGACCGCGCCAGCGTGTGCATGCGCGCCACATGGCCCTGAAGCAGCCCCAGGCCGCCGCCTTCGGCCAGCGGCAGAAGCGGAAGCAGGTGGGCCTCCAGGCCCGCGTGCGCCGCCGCGACCACGGTCGCCAGGGGGTAGGAGCGCACCAGGCCCTGCAGTTCGCGGACATCGTCGATGGAGAAGAGGGATTGGCTGTACATCGCACGGGCTCAAAAAAGAGGGAAGTCTGGCCGTTGCGCACGCGCGCGTCTTGAAGGTTTCGGCCAACGCCGTCAGGGCAAGCAGGGCGCCCGCCGGACCAGCGGCGCCGGTGCCGGCGCGGCGGGCGTGAAGCCCCCGTAGCGGCGGAACTCGCGGGTCATGTGCGCCTGGTCGGCATAGCCCGCCGCCAAGGCGACCTCGCCCAGCGAAGGGCGGCCGGCCTGCAGCAGGTCCATGGCGCGCTGAAAGCGCAGGATGCCCGCCAGGCTCCGCAGGGGCAAGCCCGCCACCGCCGCCATGTCCCGGCGCAGCGTGCGCGAGGAGGGTACGGCCCAGCCGCCACCGCCTTCCTCCACGGTCTGGCCCTGCCGCACCATCTGCTCGATGGCCGCGAGCGCCCGACCCTGGGCCGCTGCCACCGAGGCCCGGGCCGCCAGCGCGCGGGCGGTGGAGCGCAAGGCCTGCTCCACGCCCCGCAGCGTGCGCGCCTGCAGCAAGGGGTTGGTGGCACAAGAAGGACCCAGCATCCGCGCGGCCTCGGCGCCGAAAACCGTCCGGTTGCGCAGCGCCCCGGGCGCCGTGCCCAGGCAGGCGCCGCCCCAGCCCATGTGAAAACGCACCCCGAGGACGACCGTCGCGGCGCGCAGGCTCACGAACGCGGGCTGGTCGGCGGGGCCCGCGATCACCGGCCAGACGGACGCCACCATGCCATCGGGCCGCAGGGCGCAATGCACCACCAGGTCCATCCTGCCGTCCGGCAGCACCAGTTGCCGGCCTTGGGCCGCCGCGTCGTAGCGCCAGACGGCTTCGATCCGGGTCGCATCCAGGGCGTCCAGTGGCAATTCGACATAGTTGGTATCGGCGGGGCTGGGTTTCATGGTGCAGGCAGGATGGCGCATTTCTCGTTCAAAGGGGCGGGCGCTCTGCGGGGGGGCGGCCATCATCCGCCGCGCGGCCCGGGGTGCCAGCATGGCACACAATCAGGCCATGACCGCACTCTTCGAAGCCCTGCAACTGCGCAAGCGCTATGGCAACACCACCGTGGTGGACGATGTCTCCTTTTCCATCGCTCCCGGCGAATGCCTGGGCGTCATCGGCCCGAACGGCGCGGGCAAGACCACCACCATCCGCATGTGCCTGGGCCTGACCGCGCCCGACGGCGGTGCGGTGCACTTCACACCCGGGCCGGGCGGCGCCCCGCTGCACATGCCGCGCGATGCCCTCGCCATCAAGGCCCAGCTGGGCGTGGTGACCCAGTTCGACACCCTGGACCCCGACTTCACCTGCGCCGAGAACCTGCGCGTGTTCGGCCGCTATTTCGGGCTCAAGGGCCCGGTGATGGACGAGCGCGTGCCGCGCCTGCTCGACTTCGCGGCGCTCACGCACAAGGCGAACGCCAAGCCGGGCGAACTCTCGGGGGGCATGAAGCGGCGCCTGAGCCTGGCCCGCGCACTCGTCAACGACCCGCGCCTGCTGCTGCTGGACGAACCCACCACGGGGTTGGACCCGCAGGCCCGCCACCTCATGTGGGAGCGCCTGCAGTTGCTGCTCCAGCAGGGCAAGTCCATCCTGCTGACCACCCACTTCATGGACGAGGCCGAGCGCCTGTGCTCGCGCCTCCTGGTGCTGGACCACGGCAAGAAGATCGCCGAGGGCCGCCCGCGCGAACTGATCGCGCAGCACCTGGAGCCGGACGTGGTGGAAGTGTTCGGCGTGGGCGCCGTGGCGCTGGCCGAGAATGCCGCCCTGCGGGCCCTGGCGGCGCGCGTGGAGATCAGCGGCGAGACGGTGTTCTTCTACACCCAGAACGCAGGGCCCCTGCTGCAGGCGCTGGGCGCGCACCCGCACCTGCGCACCCTGCACCGGCCGGCCAACCTGGAGGACCTGTTCCTCAAGCTCACGGGGCGGCAGATCCGCGAGGATGGCTGAACTGAAGTCTGGATCAGTGCACTCCGGTGCGCCACGCTTCACGCAACGGCGAAAACTGACGCAGCGCAAGCCGGTGCCACCGTGGAACTGGCTTTGCCAGGCCACGGGTGGCGCCCCCCTCCCGCGAAGCGAGACAGAGGGAAGGCGCGAAGCGGCTCAGGGGGTGCGTGGTTTCACCTTGCTGGCCGCCAGCTTGGCATTGGTGCGCGCCGTCTCCACCTCGGCCGCACGCGCCAGTGCCACGCCCATGCGGCGCTTGGCAAAGCTCTCGGGCTTGCCGAACAGGCGCAGGTCGGTGCCAGGCACGGCGAGGGCCTCGTCCACGCCGTCGAACACGATGCCCTGGGCCTCCACGCCGCCGTAGATGACGGCGCTGGCGCCGGGGTTGCGCAGGCTGGTATCGACTGGCAGGCCCAGGATGGCGCGGGCGTGCAGCTCGAACTCGCTCTGGTGCTGGGTGCACAGCGTGACCAGGCCGGTGTCGTGCGGGCGCGGGCTCACCTCGCTGAACCACACCTGCTCGCCCTTGACGAACAGCTCCACGCCGAACAGGCCCTGGCCACCCAGGTTGTCCGTGACCGCCTTGGCGATCTGGCGCGACTTCTCCAGCGCGGCCGGGTGCATGGGGTGGGGCTGCCAGCTTTCCACGTAGTCACCGCTCACCTGCACATGGCCGATGGGGTCGCAGAAGCTGGTGGCGATCTGGCCGTCAGCCCCCACCGAACGCACCGTGAGCTGGGTGATCTCGTAGTCGAAGTCGATGAAGCCCTCGACGATCACGCGGCCATGGCTCACGCGGCCGCCGGCCATGGCGTAGTCCCAGGCCTTTTGCACGTCGGCGGGGCCGTCGATCTTGCTCTGGCCCTTGCCGGAGCTGCTCATCACGGGCTTGACGATGCAGGGGTAGCCGATTCCGGCATCGATGGCCGCCTGCAGTTCCTCAAGCGAGTTACAGAACTTGTACGGGCTGGTGGGCAGGCCCAGCGTCTCGGCGGCCAGCACGCGGATGCCTTCACGGTCCATGGTCAGGCGCGCGGCGCGGGCGGTGGGGATCACGCGCAAGGTGCCGGCGGCTTCCAGCTCTTCGAGCATGGGCGTGGCGATGGCTTCGATCTCGGGCACCACCAGGTGGGGTTTCTCGGCCTCGACCAGGGCCTTGAGCTGGGCCGGGTCGCTCATCGTGATGGTGCGCTGGTGGTGGGCCACCTGCTGGCCGGGGGCGTTCTCGTACCGGTCCACGGCGATGGTTTCCACACCCAGGCGCTGCAGCGCGATCAGCACCTCCTTGCCCAGCTCGCCCGAGCCCAGCAGCATGACTTTGGTGGCATGGGGCGACAGCGGGGTTCCGAGGGTGGTCATGGGAGGTTTTCCAGAAAAAAGTGAGGACGGGCGGCAGAAAGGGTCGTGAAGCCGCGGCGATCGGCCAACTTTAATGCACGGGTTGCGCGCCCCGCCACCCCGGCCACAGGCCGTGCGGACTATTTTTTGCGCCGGGTGGATCCAGGCGGCGCTGGCGCGCGTACTCCCAGGGGCAGCAGACCGTTCTTGGGACCGCTGCGCTTTTTCAACCCACTGAAGAAAAGGGAAATATCATGCACACCCAGCCATTGCGCTCCCGTTTCGCGGCCCTGACAGGCGCACTTGCCGCCACGGCCCTGCTGGCCGCCTGCGGGGCGATGAAGCAGCCCACCCCCAGCCCCATGTTCTCGCAGGACAGCCTGCCGGACGCCATCAAGGTACCCGCCGGCAACCGGGTCGCCATGGAAACCGTCGGCATGGGCGACATCACCTACGAATGCCGCGACAAGGCCAACGCGCCCGGCCAGACCGAATGGGTGTTCGTGGGCCCCAAGGCGGTACTGAACGACCGCAGCGGCAAGCAAGTGGGCACCTACTACGGCCCACCCGCCACCTGGGAGTCGGCCGATGGCTCCAAGCTGACGGCCACCCAGTTGGCCGTGGCGCCATCGGGTGCAGGCAACCTGCCCTACCAGCTGGTCAAGGCCAACCCCGCCATGGGCGGCGGCGCGATGGCAGGTGTGACCTTCATCCAGCGCGTGGCCTTGAAGGGCGGCGTGGCGCCTGCCTCGCCCTGTGCGGCCGCCAACAAGGGCGAGCGCCAGAGCGTGAAGTACCAGGCCGACTACATCTTCTGGAAAGCGGCGTAGGCCGCTGCCCGCCCCGCCGCGCCCCGCTCCGCGCATCCATCCGCATTGCGGGGCCAGCGCGTGGGGGTAGGGATTGATGGCACGCCCTAGTACTGCTTGTACGGCAGGAACTTGCCCGACAGCACCACCTTCACGCGGTCGCCCTTGGGGTCGGCCTCGCGCGTGATATCCATGCTGAAGTCGATGGCGCTCATGATGCCGTCGCCGAACTCCTCGTGGATCAGTTCCTTGATGGTCGTGCCATACACGCTCACGATCTCGTACCAGCGGTAGATCAGCGGGTCGGTGGGCACGGGCGTGGGCAGCGAGCCCTTGTAGGGCACGACCTGCAACCACTTCTGCTCCTCGGCCGTGAGGCCGAAGATCTTGCCCAGCACCTTGGCCTGCACGGGCGATGCGGTCATCTGGCCCAGGCACAGGGCGGTGGTCCACTCCTTGGACTGGCCGACCTTCCTGGCAATGGCATCCCATTGCAGGCCCTTGGCGACCTTGGTGCTGATGATCTTCTCGGTGACGTCGTTGCGGTTCATGGGGGCTCCTTGGGGGCGGGTGTCGGATCAGTGCGCTATGGCACGACCGCAAGCAATGCCCGTGCCCGCCGGCCCCACGGGCCCGTGGGGCGGTGGACACGGCCACCTATCCACCCCCGGCCCGACACAGCACAATAAGCCCATGCAATCCGTATCCCCCTCCACGGCAACCGCTGCCGCCCCGCCCCTTGCCTCCGTCTGGCGCGCGCCCAGCCTCTCGGCGCGCTGGTGGCCCGTGTTCCTGCGAAACCTGCTGGTCTGGCGCAAGCTGGCCATCCCCAGCCTGGTGGGCAACATCGCCGAGCCGCTGATGTGGCTGGTGGCGTTTGGCTACGGCATGGGCGCCCTGGTGGGACAGGTGAACGTGGGGACGGCGGGCGGCGCGACGACGCAGGTGCCGTACATCCTGTTCCTGGCCAGTGGCTCGATCTGCATGAGCGCGATGAACGCCGCCAGTTTCGAGGCGCTGTACTCCGCCTTCTCGCGCATGCATGTGCAAAAGACCTGGGACGGCATCATGAACGCGCCGGTGCGGCTTGACGACGTGGTGCTCGCCGAAATGCTGTGGGCCGCCTTCAAGGCGCTGTTCACGGTGACGGCCATCCTGGGCGTGATGCTCGCGCTCTCCATCAGCCACAGCCCCAAGCTGCTCGTGGCCTGGCCGGTGCTGCTCTTCGTCGGCATCATGTTCTCCAGCATCGCGCTCATCTTCAACGCACTCGCCAAGGGCTACGATTTCTTCACCTACTACTTCACGCTGGTGCTCACGCCCATGATGTTCCTGTCGGGGGTGTTCTTCCCGCGCGAGCAGCTGCCGCCCATCGTGCGCGCCATCTCGGACTGGCTGCCGCTGACCAATGCGGTCGAGCTGGTGCGGCCCCTGTTCATGGACCAGTGGCCTGCCAATGCGCTGCGCCACGGGCTGGTGCTGGTGGTGACCACGGTGGTGGCCTTCTGGGTGGCCCTGGCGCTCACGCGCAGGCGCTTCAAGGCCTGAACCGGCGGCACCGCCATGGCCCTTCCCCCGCTGCTGGATCCGGACCGCATGGCCATGGTCGCCAAGGGCGTGTCGGCCATCGTGGCATCGTGCAACGCCCAGCTGCAGCCGAGCATCATGCGCGCGGTCGGCTCCCACATCAGCGCGGACGGGCATCAGGTCACCGTCTTCCTGCGCCGCAGCCAGTCGCGGCAACTGCTGCAGGACATTGCCGAGACAGGGCAGATCGCCGTCGTCTTCAGCGAGCCGTCCACGCACCGCACGCTGCAGCTCAAGGCCAGCCGGGCGGTGCAGCGCCCGGCCGCCGCCGCCGACGCGCCGCTGCTGGAGGCGTACCTGCGCTCCATGGAACACGAGGTGGGCCTGGTGGGGTACGGTCCGCGCTACGTGGGCGCGATGCTGGCAGCGCCGCTGGCGGACGTGGTCGCCGTCAGCTTCACGCCGGCCAGGGCCTTCGACCAGACACCGGGGCCGCGCGCGGGCGCCGCGCTGCCCGCGCCGCAGCCATGAGCCAGCCCCTCCTGTCCCTGCACACGATCCGCCCCTGCCTGGAAGGAGCGATACCGGCCGTCATGGCCACCTGCGACGCCGATGGAACCCCCAACGTCGCCTACATCTCGCAGGCGGTGTACGTGGACGAAGGGCATGTCGCCCTGTCGTTCCAGTTCTTCAACAAGACGCGCCAGAACATCCTGCGCAACCCCCGCGCCTCGGTGCTGGTCCTGGACCCGCGCACGGCCAGCTTCTACCGCCTGCACCTCGTCTACCAGCGCACGGAAGCCACGGGCCCGGTGTTCGAGAGCATGCGCGCGCAGCTGGCGGGCATTGCCTCGCACGCGGGAATGGCGGGCGTCTTCGAACTCAAGGGGGCCGACATCTACGCGGTGGACCGCATCGAATCCGTGGCGGGCGAGAGCCTGCCCCCGCCAGCGCCGCGCCCCGGCATGCTGCACGCGCTGCGGGCCTGCAGCGAGCGCATGGCCCGCTGCACCGCGCTCGACGAGCTGCTGCAATGCACCCTGGGCGCATTGCGCGAGCAGCTGGACATCGAGCACGCGATGGTGCTCCTGCTCGACGCGCCTTCCAGCCAGCTCTACACGGTGGCCAGCTGCGGCTACGCAACCTCGGGCGTCGGATCGGAGATCCGCCTCGGCCAGGGGGTGATCGGCGTCGCGGCCCAGGAAGGGACACCCGTGCGCATCAGCCATTTCACCAATGCCGCCCGCTACAGCCACGCCATCCGCGAGAGCCTGGATGCCCATGCCGGCACCAGCGATCCCCAGCCCGCCCGCGGCCTGGACATTCCCTACCCGGGCCTGGCCCAGCCGCACAGCCAGGTGGCGGTGCCCCTGATGTCCGCCGGGCGCCCGCTGGGCGTGCTGTTTGCCGAAAGTCCCCAGGACATGCGGTTTGGCTTCGAGGATGAAGACCTGCTGGTGGCCATTGCGGGCCAGCTGGCTGCCGCCATCGACCTGCTGCAGGCAGCGCCCGATGCGACCGAGCCCCTGCCCGCCCCCGCTGTAGCAACGCCAGTGAGCGGCAGCGCGCTGCGGGTGCGCCACTTTGCGGCCAATGACAGCGTGTTCATCAACGACGACTACCTGATCAAGGGCGTGGCAGGAGCCATCATCTGGAAGCTGCTGCGCGACCACCAGCACACCGGGCGCGTGGACTTCACCAACCGCGAACTGCGGCTGGACCCCACCCTGCGCCTGCCCGATGTGGCCGACAACCTGGAGGCCCGCCTGCTGTTGCTGCAGCGCCGCCTGCAGGAGAACTGCCCGCACATCCATATCGAAAAAACAGGGCGCGGGCGTTTTCGGCTGTGCGTGCTGCGCCCCGTGGTGCTGGAAGACGCCTGACGCCTCAGTGCACCAGACCAGGCACCACCGGCAGGCCCAGGCTGCGCATCAGCTTGGTCCACTCGGGCTGCGTGAGGTGCGGCTGCACTTGCGCCAGCACTGCGGCCAGCACGGGGGCGGGCGCATGCTGCTGCATGTCCGACAGCATGGCCGTGCGCTCGGCCGGTGACATGTAGGGCACCATCCAGCGGGCTACCACCATCATTTCGTGCGGCGGGATCGAGGCCACCAGCGCATCGTGCACACCGGCCAGTTCCGCATCGGTGTAGCACTGCCAGAGCACGCGGTTGTGCGCAGTCTCTTCCTCGTGCATGTGCTCGAAGTTGTGTGCCACAAACAGCGCCAGCTGGCGGTACAGGGCCAGGTTGGCCGCAGCCCGTGCGGGCTTGGCACAGGCCATGAGGTAGTTCACCCCGTCTGCCAAGGCCGTGATGGCCTGTTCGTGCTCCACATGCTCACCCGCAATGCTCTGGCTGGAGCCGGGCTGGCGCGCCTCCATGGCGGCGTGCACAAACTGGTTCTCGTGGTGCAGGTGCGCGCGGCACAGGTCCAGCAGCTGCATCACACGGTCGCAGGTGTGGGCGAACTCCAGGTCGTCGTCCACATCCATGCGGCCCAGGCCCAGCAGCGTGTCGGCCATGAAGGCGCGCAGCGCCTTGTGGATGCTGGCGTACATGTCCATGCGGGGGGCGGCGGGCTGGGCTTGGGTCAGTGCGGCAATTTCGCGGGCATCAATCTTCATCTGCTTCTTTCATGGCCTCGTGGGCCTCTCAACACCCTGCTTCTAGGGGTGCCGGGCCGGGTGCACCATGCACCCGCTTCCATGAAAAGAAGTCTAGAAAAGCGCGGCCGGTTTGCCTGTTAAAAACTCCTTAAGCAGACCTTCTTCGAACCTTAAAAACCGCGTTCAGTGCCGCAAATGTGAATTCCTTCACACCCGCGCACGCAGCAGGTCCACCGCCTTCTCCGCGATCATCACCGTCGGTGCGTTGGTATTGCCGCTCACGATGCGCGGCATGATGGACGCGTCCACCACGCGCAGGCCCGACAGGCCATGCACGCGCAGTTCGGCATCCACCACGTCCATGGGCCCCGTCCCCATGCGGCAGGTTCCCACGGGGTGGTAGATGGTGTCGGCGTACTGGCGGATGAACTGCTCGATCTCCACGTCGGTGCGCGCGTTGGCGGATGCCGCCAGCTCCTTGGCGCCGAACTTCGCCAGCGCAGGCTGCGCGAGGATCTCGCGCGTGCGCTGGAAGCCGCGCACCATGCGCCGCATGTCATCGGGGTCGGCGAGGAACTGCGGGTCCACCAGCGGCAGGGCCATGGGGTCTTTGCTCGCCAGCGTCACCGAGCCCCGGCTGCGCGGCTGCAGCAGGCACACGTGGGCCGAGTAGCCGTGGCCGAACACCGTCTTGCGGCCGTGGTCCACGAGCTTGCCGATCACGAAGTGCAGCTGCAGGTCGGGCGCGGGTTCGGACGGATCGCTCTTGATGAAGCCACCGGCCTCGGCGAAGTTGGTGGTCAGCATGCCCGTGCGGCTGCGCCGCCATTCGCGGATGCCGCGCAGGGTTTGCGCCATGCCCGAGAGCGACAGCCCGAACAGGTCCTTGAGCGCGGGCGCATCCATGACCTGCACCACGTCGGGATGGTCGTGCAGGTGCGCGCCCACGCCGGGCAGGCCATGCAGCACCGGGATGCCGTGGCTTTGCAGCTGCGCGCCCGGCCCCACGCCGGAGAGCATGAGCAGCTGCGGCGACAGCAGCGCCCCCGCGCTCAGCAGCACCTCGCGCGAGGCCTTCACCTGCCGCAGCGCGCCGCCCTGGCGGTATTCCACGCCCACGGCGCGCCGGCCGTCAAACAGGATGCGGGTGGCCTGCGCGCCGGTGACGACCTGGAGGTTGGGCCGTGCCAGGTGCGGCGTGAGATAGCCCTTGGCGGCGCTGTGGCGCTCGCCGTTCTTGTGCGTGACCTGGTACGGCCCCACGCCCTCCTGCGTGGCACCGTTGAAGTCGGGGTTGTACGGATGCCCGGCCTGCACCCCCGCGTCGGCGAAGTACTGGCTGAAGCGGTTTGGCGCGCGCAGGTCCGCCACGTTGAAGGGGCCGCCCTGGGCATGCCAGGCATCGGCGCCGCGCTCGTTGTTCTCGGCACGCAGGAAGTAGGGTTTCACATCCTCCCAGCCCCAGCCGGGATTGCCCTGGGCGGCCCAATGGTCGTAGTCGGCATGCTGGCCCCGGATATAGACCATGGCGTTGATCGAGCTGGAGCCCCCGAGCACCTTGCCGCGCGGCTGGTAGCCGCTGCGGTGGTTCAGCGCGGCCTGCGGCGTGGTGTTGAAGCCCCAGCCGTTGAGTTCGAACTTGGCCATCACGGCCAGCCCCGCGGGGCAATGGATGAGCACGCTGCTGTCGGCCGGGCCTGCTTCGAGCAGGCAGACCCGCACGGCGGGGTCTTCGGTCAGCCGGCCCGCCAGGACGGAGCCCGCCGAACCGCCGCCAATGACGATGTAATCGAACATGTTGTGTTGCCTCCTGCGCCGTACATGGCGGCGGTGTGGAGGCACGATAACCGAACGGGCGTTCGATTCGCTTTACCATGCTGCCCGTCTGTTTCACTTTGAAGAGAGCTCTCTATATGACGATTCGAACGGTTGGCATCATCGGCGCGGGCACCATGGGCAATGGCATTGCACAGGCCTGCGCGGTCTCGGGCATCGACGTGGTGATGGTCGACATCTCCGATGCCGCGGTGCAAAAAGGCCTGGCCACGGTGTCGGGCAGCCTGGACCGCCTGATCAAGAAGGACAAGATCACGGCGGCCGACAAGGACGCGGCGCTGGCGCGCATCAAGGTCTCCACCAGCTACGACGACCTCAAGGCCGCGCAGCTCGTGATCGAGGCCGCCACCGAGAACTACGAGCTCAAGCTCAAGATCCTCAAGCAGGTGGATGCGCTGGTCGCGCCCGAGGTGCTGATCGCCTCGAACACCTCCTCGATCTCCATCACCAAGCTGGCCGCCGCCACGTCGCGTGCCGACCGCTTCATCGGCATGCACTTCTTCAACCCCGTGCCCATGATGGCGCTGGTGGAGATCATCCGCGGCCTGCAGACCAGCGATGCCACGCACGACGCCGTGAAGGCCCTGGCCGAAGCCCTGGGCAAGAGCCCCATCACCGTGAAGAACGCACCCGGCTTCGTGGTCAACCGCATCCTGGTGCCGATGATCAATGAAGCCTTCTTCGTCCTGGCCGAGGGCCTGGCCACGCCCGAGGACATCGACGCGGGCATGAAGCTCGGCTGCAACCAGCCCATCGGCCCGCTGGCGCTGGCCGACATGATCGGCCTGGACGTGTGCCTGGCCGTGATGGACGTGTACCTGACCGAGTTCGGCGACAGCAAGTACCGCCCCTGCCCGCTGCTCAAGGAAATGGTGGCGGCCGGCCGCCTGGGCCGCAAGACCGGCCAGGGCGTTTACACCTACTGAGGACCCCAGGCGCGCTGTCCCCCCGGGGACGGCGCGCCCATCGCGTTGGGTTTTCAATCATGGGCAAGGAGACATTTGCGCCCATGACCAGCAGCATCACCCCCACCACGCCCCCGGCCGAAGGCTGCATCGACACCCAGGTGCTCGGCCACATCCTGCTGATCGGCATCAACCGCCCGGCCAAGCGCAATGGCTGGACGCCGCCCATGTTCCGCCAGCTGGCCGAGGCCTACACCCGGCTCGACGATGACCCGGAGCTGCGTGTGGGCGTGCTGCACGCCTTTGGCGACCACTTCACCGCCGGGCTGGACCTGCCCGCCGTGAGCGCCTACATGCAGCGCGGCGAAAAAGCCATCCCCGAAGGCCTGGTGGAGCCCCACGACTACGGCCTGCCCGGCTACCGGCGCCGCAGCAAGCCCATGGTGGTGGCGGTCAAGGGCATCTGCTTCACGGTGGGCATCGAGCTCATGCTGGGCGCCGACATCGTGGTCGCCGCCGATGACTGCCGTTTCTCGCAGATGGAGGTGCAGCGCGGCATCATGGCCACGGGCGGCGCCACGCTGCGCATGGCCGAACGCGCGGGCACCGGCAATGCGCTGCTGCATTTGCTGACCGCCGACGAGTTCGGAAGCAGCGAGGCGCTGCGCCTGAACTTCGTGCAGAAGGTGGTGCCCGCCGCGCAGGTGCTGGACGAGGCCATCGCCATCGCCCGGCGCATCGAGGCCCAGGCGCCGCGGGCCGTGGTGGCCACGCGGCTCAACGTGCTCAAGGCCATCGAGCAGGGGCAGGCCGCCGCGGTGGCCGATTTCATTCCCGTGCAGAAACAGCTGGCCAACAGCGAGGATGCGGCCGAGGGCGTGCGCGCCTTCGTTGAAAAGCGGCCCGCGCGTTTCACCGGGCGTTGACGGCCCGCAGAGGCCGCGGCCAGGCCGGGCCGGGCCGGGCATCTTGCGCCTTGATGGCACGCGCGCTGCGCGCGGATAGCACCGCAGGCGAAAGGCCGCCGCGTCCGTCCGCAAAAACCAATCCAGCAACAAAAGATTACACAATTTAATTGCGCACAATTAAATTGCACCGCACAATCCACCCCATGGCACGCAGCAACACTTCCACCACCCCCAGCCCGGCAGCGCTGCGCCTGGACAACCAGGTGTGTTTCGCGCTGTATTCCGCCTCGCTGGCGATGACCAAGCTGTACAAGCCCCTGCTGGAGGCCGTGGGCCTGACCTACCCCCAGTACCTCGTGATGCTGGTGCTGTGGGAGCAGGACGGCGTGACCGTCTCCGACCTCGGCGAGCGCCTGTTCCTCGACTCGGGCACGCTCACCCCGCTGCTCAAGCGCCTGGAGACCTCGGGCCTGATCGCCCGCATCCGCGATGCGCAGGACGAGCGCCGCGTGCGCATCAGCCTCACGGCCCCGGGCCGGGCGCTGCGCGACAAGGCGGAAAACATTCCGCCCTGCGTGCTCGAAAGCAGCCAGTGCACCCTGCCCGAGCTGACCGCCCTGACCGGCCAGCTCAAGACCTTCCGCGACCGGATCAACCCGCCGCGCTGACCCTTTTCTTTCACCGTTCGTTTCCACCCCCCGTCCGCATCGCGGACATTCATTGACCCACTGCAAAGGAAGACACCATGACGCAACTCGAAAAAGTCCTCTACACCGCCAAGGCCCACGTGACCGGTGGCCGTGACGGCGCCGCCAAGACCGATGACGGCCGCCTGGACGTCAAGCTGTCCTCGCCCGGCACCTCCGGTACCGGCACCAACCCCGAGCAGCTGTTCGCCTCGGGCTACGCAGCCTGCTTCATCGGCGCGATGAAGGCCGTGGGCGGCAAGATCGGCATCCCCGTGCCGCAGGACGTGTCCATCGACGCCGAAGTGGACCTGGGCCCCATCCCGAACGCCTACGGCATCGCCGCGCGCCTGGCCATCAGCCTGCCCGGCCTGGACAAGGCCACGGCCCAGAAGCTGGTGGACGCAGCCCATCAGGTCTGCCCCTACTCCAACGCCACGCGCGGCAACATCGACGTGACCATCACGCTGGTGTAAGCCATGGGCCGGCTGCTGCTTCCCCGCATCGCGGTGGCCCTCGTGGCCATCGAGCATGTGTACATCCTGGTGCTGGAGATGTTCTTCTGGAACAAGCCCCTGGGCCTGAAGACCTTCAACCTGACCCAGGAGCTGGCCGATGCCACCGTGACGCTGGCGGCCAACCAGGGGCTGTACAACGGCTTCCTGGCCGCCGGGCTGTTCTGGGGGCTGTTCACCGGCAACCGGCTGTTCAAGATCTTCTTCCTGGGCTGCGTGATCGTGGCCGGGGTCTTCGGCGCCGCCACCGCCGTGCCCAAGATCTTCTTCACCCAGGCGCTGCCGGCCATCATCGCCCTGGCCCTGGTGCTGGCCCTGGACAAGCCCGCGCGCCAGCGCAGCCTGTAATAGCTACAAAAATCATAGCTTCCAGCGCTTGCCAGGCAAGCGCTGGAAGCTATCTTTACATGCAGCATGGCGCTCCCCGGCGCCCGGCCCGCGCGCTGCAAGCTGGCATTCAGCCACGCGCGCGATGATGGTGCCCAATACTCGCGCCATGAAGACCGCCCTCCTCTCCGACATCCACGCCAACCGCCAGGCCCTGGACGCCTGCCTGCAGCATGCCCGCGCGCAGGGCGCCCAGCGATTCGCCCTGCTGGGCGACCTCGTGGGCTACGGCGGCGACCCCGTGGCCGTGGCCGACCAGGCCATGGCGCTCGCGCAGAACGGCGCGCTGTGCGTGCTGGGCAACCACGACGCCATGGCGCTCGCGCCGCCCGCGACGCCCCGCAACCGCGCAGAGCTGGGCGCGCGGTGGACACACGACCGCCTCGCGTCGCGGCACCACGCCTTCCTGCAGGCCTTGCCGCTGACCGCGCGGCTGGGCGGCAACGCCCTGCTCGTGCACGCCAGCGCCGACGCACCTGCCCAGTGGCGCTACGTGGACGACTCCAACGCGGCCGAGCGCTGCATGATGGCGGCGCAGACCATCGACCCCGCCATCCGCTATGTGTTCTGCGGCCATGTGCACGAGCAGGTGCTGTACTTCCTCACGCCCACCGCCAAGCTCATGCGCTTTGCGCCCGAGCCCGGCGTGCCCGTGCCCGTGCCGCCGCACCGCCAGTGGCTCGCCATCGTGGGCTCCGTGGGCCAGCCGCGCGACGGCGACGCACGCGCCATGTACGCGCTGTTCGACGACGCGGCGGCGCAGATCACCTTCCACCGCGTGCCGTACGACCACCTGGCCGCCGCGGCCGCCATCCGCGCGGCGGGCCTGCCCGGCTTCTATGCGGACCGCCTGGAAAAAGGCCAGTAGGGATGAAACACCCCCCTGAGCGGCCGCGCCGCTTCTCCCGCCCCCGCATCGCTGGGGGATGCGGGCAGGGGGACGGCGCCAGCGCGGCACGCGGCGCAAGGGAAAATCAACATGAAACTGCTTGAGCCCGGCACCGAGATCGACGGCTTTCGCGTGGCCGAATGCATCCACGCGGGCGGCATGGCGCATATCTATGCCGTGGAGTACGCGCAGGCAGGCCGCAGCCCCGGCTTTCCGATGGCGATGAAGATCCCGCGCATGACCGCGGGCGACGGCGCGGAGAACATCGTGGGCTTCGAGGTCGAACTGCAGATCCTTCCGGTCCTCACCGGCCCCCACGTGCCGCGCTTCGTCGCCGCCGGCGACCTGGTGCGCCTGCCCTACCTCGTCATGGAATACGTGCCGGGCCAGACGCTGCAGCACTGGCTGGACAGCGCCGCCAGTCCGGGCATGGCGCCCACCCCGCCAGAGACCATTGCGCGGCTGGGCGCGGCCATTGCCCACGCCGCGCACAGCCTGCACCAGCAGAACGTCTGCCACCTCGACCTCAAGCCGGCCAACGTGCTCATCAAGAGCGACGGCGACGCCGTGCTGCTGGACTTCGGGCTCTCGTGCCACGCGCACTACCCCGACCTGCTGGCCGAGGAAATGCGCCAGGCCGTGGGTTCGCCCACCTGGATCGCCCCCGAACAGGTGGTGGGCGTGCGCGGCGACCCGCGCAGCGACATCTTCGCCATCGGCGTGATGCTGTACGAGCTGGCCACCGGCGAGCTGCCCTTTGGCTCGCCCACCACGCAGGGCGGCCTGCGCCAGCGGCTGTGGATGACGCCCGCGCCCCCCCGCAAGCACCGCGCCGACATCCCGCCCTGGCTGCAGGAAGCCATCCTGCGCTGCCTGGAGCCCGAGGCCGCCAGCCGCTACCCCTCGGCCGCCCACCTGGCGTTCGACCTGACCCACCCGGCGCAGGTGCCCATCACCGCGCGCGGCCAGCGCACGCAGGGCACGCCGCTCACCACGCACCTGCGCCGCTGGGTGCGCGCGGCGGGCATGCACTACCAGCCCAGCCCCCTGCCCGCGCAGCAGATCGAGGAGACTCCCATCCTCATGGTGGCCGTGCCACATGCCGACGTGAGCGATGCCACGCTGTATTCGCTGCGCCAGGCGGTCGCGCGCTCGCTGGGCATCCGGCCCGGCGCGCGCCTGGCCTGCGTGACGGTGATCTCGCCCTCGGCCAGCAGCACGAGCGACAGCGAACGCAGCGAGACCACGCTGCACCGCCAGCACATGGCGCGCCTGCGGCAATGGGCGCAGGGGCTGGACCTGTCGGGCCACCACGCGAGCTACCACGTGCTGGAAGCCAGCGACGTGGCCCAGGCGCTGGTGCGCTACGCCGCCAGCAACCACGTGAGCATGATGATCCTGGGCGCGGCCACCCACGGCCTGCACACCCAGCGCTTCATCGCGACGGTGCCCATGCGCGTGGCGCGCGACGCGCCCTGCACCGTCATCCTGGTCAAGCAGGCGCTTCCGTTCGAGCAGCTGGCGCACCCCCTGGGCGGCTGAGCGGCCGGGCCGCGCTGTCGCGCAGGCGGCGCGGGCATCTTGAGCCGGCGGGGGGTTTCGTTTAGCGTCGCGGCATGAGCACCACCACCACCCTTCTCGTGCGCCAGGACCAGCTGGCCACCACCCGCCTGTGGGCCGCCGAAGAACCCGCCCTCGCCGAGGGCCAGGTCCGCGTGCGGGTCGAACAGTTCGCCCTCACGTCCAACAACATCACCTACGCCGCGCTGGGGAACATGCTCAACTACTGGCAGTTCTTCCCCACCAGCGAGCCCGGCTGGGGCATCGTGCCCGTGTGGGGGTTTGGCACGGTGACCGAGTCATCGCACCCCGACGTGGCGGTGGGCGAGCGGCTGTACGGCTACTGGCCCATGGGCACCCAGGCGGTGCTCTCGCCCCAGCGCGCCAACGCGGCCGGCTTCAGCGACGGTGCCCCCCACCGCGCGGGCCTGCACGCCGTCTACAACCACTACTTGCGCACCCGCACCGACCCGCTGTACCGCGCCGACAACGAGGACGTGCAGGCGCTGCTGCGGCCGCTGTTCATCACCTCGTGGCTCATCGACGACTTTCTGGCAGACCAGCAGTTCTTCGGCGCCAGGCGCATGCTGCTGTCCAGCGCGTCGAGCAAGACGGCCTACGGCACCGCGTTCCAGCTGGCGCAACGGGGCGGCATCGAGGTCGTGGGGCTGACGTCGCCGGGCAATGTGGCCTTCTGCGAAAGCCTGGGCTGCTACGACCGCGTGGTCACCTACGACGCGCTGGAATCGCAGCTCGACGGCGCCACGCCCAGCGTGTACATCGACTTCGCGGGCAGCGTGGGCCTGCGCCAGCGCATCCACGCCCACTTCACGGGCCTGGCCTACAGCTGCTCGGTGGGTGCAAGTCATGTGGGCGATCTGGGCGGCGCCGGCCAGCTGCCCGGCCCGCGCCCGGTGATGTTCTTCGCGCCCGCCCAGGTCAAGAAGCGCCATGCCGACTGGGGTGCGCAGGGCCTCAACGACCGTCTGGTGGCGGCCTGGAACCAGTTCAGCGCCGCCGTACAGACCGCCTCCAACCCCTGGCTGGTGGTGCACAACCATGAGGGGCCCGAGGCCACGCAGGCGCTGTTTGCCGCCGTGCTGGCCGGCAGCGGCGACCCGCGCGCCGGGCACATCGCCACCTTGCTGCCCCGCTGACACGCAACGCGCGGGACATGCCGGGGCGGGCGGCGACAATGGGGCATGACCCCATTGCCTCCCGACACCGCGCCCGACACCCGCCCCCCCGCCGACCAGCACCCCTACGCCCGCCTCACCCCCGACCAGGTGCTGGACGCGCTGGCCGGCGTGGGCCTGTATGGCGATGGGCGCCTCATGGCCCTGTCGTCGTACGAAAACCGGGTGTACCAGGTCACCCTGGAGGATGGCGAGCGCGTGGTGGCCAAGTTCTACCGCCCGGGCCGCTGGAGCGAGGCGCAGATCCTGGAAGAGCACGCCTTTGCCGCCGAGCTGATGGCCGCCGAGGTGCCCGCCGTGGGGCCCCTGGTGCTGAACGGCAGCACCTTGCACCAGCACGACGGGTTTGCGTTTTCGGTCAGCCCCTGGCGCGGCGGCCGCCAGCCCGAGCTGGATGACTTCGAGGTGCTCGAATGGATCGGCCGCTTTCTCGCCCGCATCCATACCGTGGGCGCGGCCCGGCCGTTTGTGCACCGCCCGCTGCTGGACGTGCAGACCTTTGGCACGGCGTCGTACGACTGGCTGCTTGCCCGGGAAATCATCCCGCTCGACATGCAGGCCCAGTGGAAGGCCCAGTGCGAAAAAGCTCTTGAATTGATAGCTGCCAGCGCTTATCCATCAAGCGCTGGAGCTCCATTTAGCTTGAAAGATGCCACCCCCATCCGCCTGCACGGCGACTGCCACCCCGGCAACATCCTCTGGACGCCGCTGGACGAATGGGGCCGGGGCGGCCCGCACTTCGTGGACCTGGACGACGCCCGCATGGGCCCGGCCGTGCAGGATCTGTGGATGCTGCTGTCGGGCGACCGGCGCCAGCGCACCCACCAGCTCGGCGCCCTGATCGACGGCTACGAGCAGTTCCGCGGCTTCGACCGCCGCGAGCTGGCGCTCATCGAGCCGCTGCGCACGCTGCGCCTGATCCACTACAGCGCCTGGCTCGCGCGCCGCTGGCAGGACCCGATCTTCCCGGTCAACTTCCCGTGGTTCGGCACCAGCGACTACTGGCGCGGGCAGGTGGACATGCTGATCGAGCAGATCGAGGCCATGCAGGAAGAGCCCCTGTCCGCCTGAGGCAGCCCCGCGGCCTGCGTGCCGCGCCACGGGGTTCGCGCCGCGGGTGCCGGCGATGTCCTTGGCGCCTCTTCATTGCAAACGATTGTCAACCCGTGTGCACGCGGGTGCGATGTCGCGCACCATCAGAAAAACGACCTTCAAGAAGGGCATTTTTCTGACTTGCGAAGGGCCTCCAGGCCCGAAGACTCACACCACCATGCGCATTGCCGTCCTCAACGACGACCCCCTCCTGCCCGACATGATCAAGGGCGCCCTCGAGCGCCTCCACCACGTGTGCCACTTCTATGCCAGCGGCGCGAGCCTGCTCAAGGACGTGCGCCACGAGACCTTCGATCTGCTGATCGCAGACTGGCATCTTCCCGACATGAACGGGATCGAGGTCATACAGCGCATGCGCGAGATGATCGGGCACCAGCTTCCCATCCTGCTGGTCACCCGGCGCAACGAGGAGCGCGACGTGATCGAGGCCCTCAACCGGGGCGCCGACGACTTCATGACCAAGCCGGTGCGCATGGGCGAGCTGGTGGCACGCGTCTCGGCCCTGCTGCGGCGGGCCTACCCGCAGACCATGGGCGAGGCGCTGGTCTTCGGCCCCTACCGCTTCGACGCGGAGCGGCGGCTGCTGACCCTGCACGGCGCTCCGCTGGCGCTGAAGAACCGCGAGTACGAACTGGCCCTGTTCATGTTCCGCAACGCGGGGCGGCTGCTGTCCCGCGCGCACCTGCGCGAAGTCGTGTGGGGCGAAATCAGCGAGGCGGCTTCGCGCTCGCTCGACACCCATGTATCGCGCCTGCGCGCCAAGCTGCAGCTGACCCCGGGCAACGGCTACACGATCACCGCGATCTACGGCATGGGCTACCGGCTGGACGCCGCGGATTCGCGCGGCTAGACGGCCCCCGCGCCCTCCCCCGCCAGCGTGCGGGCCGGCCCACGCGGCGCACACGCAGCCCGCGGCACACACCCGGCGGACCTCCCGCACCCCACACGCATCCCGGAATGAAAAAAGGCCAGCACGCAGGCAGCGTGCTGGCCTTGGACCGGGCCGCGAGCAGCAGGCTATCCCGGCGCGATCACCGCGATAGCCGCTGCCACGCGCGCACTACCGGCGGCGACCCACGGCAGGGTGCTGCCAGGCCATCAGCCCCAGCAGGACCGCCAGCAGGATCAGGCCCCACTCGGACAGCGTGGGGATGCTGCTGGTGGTGTTGGACACCGTGGTCGTGGCGCTGGCCGTGTTGTTGGGCGGGTTGGTATCGCCCGGCGCATCCACGGTGGCGGAGTTCACCAGCGGACGTGCGCCGCTGTAGGGGGACGACAGCATGGTGCTGATCGTGAAGGTGCGCGAAGCCCCTACCGCCAGTGCGCCGACCGCACAGCGCACGGTGCCCGAGGCATTGACGCACCCGGCAGCGGAGACGAAGTTGACACCCGCCGGCAGCACATCCACCACCTGCGCGCCATCGCTGGCCAGCGGGCCGTTGTTGGTCACCACCAGCGTGTAGTCCAGCGCCGCGCCCGGTGCGATCGGGCCTGCGGGCGCCGTCTTGGTCAGGGCCAGGTCCGTGGCCACGGTGAAGCGGCGCGCGGTCGTGTCATGCGTCACCACGTTGTTGGCCAGCGTGGTCTCGGTTTCCTCCACCACCACGCTCGCCTGGTTGAACGCGGTGCCGCTCGTGGCCCCCGCGACGGTGAGGGTTTCAGCGCGCATCACGTAGGTGATGGTGGCGCTCTGGCCGCTGCTGAGCCCTGGGAAGGAGCAGATCAGCGTGCCGCTGGTCGCACCCACCGCGGGCTCGGTGCAGGAGCCGCCCGCATTCACCGTGAGCGAGCCCCGGTAGCTGAAGGTGGCCGTCGGCGAGGAGCCCGGCGCGGGGAACACGTCGGTCATCACCACGTTGGTGCCGAAGGACGGGCCGCTGTTGTTCACCGTGATCGTGTACGTCGTCGACTGCCCCAGGTCCACCGGGTCGGAGCTGTCCACCTTGTTCACCAGGATGTCCAGCTGCGGCGCCGTGACGGGCGTCGTGGTGGTGGCGCTGTTGTTGGCCAGGCTCGACTCGGTGGTGGCGGTGGTCGCAGCGACGCTGTTGACCACGCTGCTGCCTGCCGCGTTGCCCAGGGGACGCATGCGGTAGTTCACCGTCTGCTGCACGCCGGCATTGATGCTGGCCCAGTTGCAGGTGAGCGTTCCGCCCACCGTGCCTGCCGCGACGGGGACGCAGCTGCCGCCCCCGCTCACGCTCACCACGTCGATAAAGGCGGCATTGGACGGCAGGGTGTCCACCATCTGCACGGTCTGTGCCGTGGAAGGCCCCGTGTTGCCGATGGTCGCCACGAAGGTGATGGGCGCACCGGCCGCGACCGTGGAGGGCGTGGCCGTCTTGGCGGCGGTCACGTCCACGATGGCCGTGACCTGGCTGGTCACGCTGCCGCTGTTGTTGGCCTGGTTGGGGTCGCCCACGTCGGCGGAACGCACGGTGGCGGTGTTGGTGCGCGGGCCGGTGACGGCGATGCTGGGGCGCACCACCACGGTCACCGTGGCCTGCGCGCCGGAGTTCAGCGTGCCCAGGTTGCAGCTCAGGTTCTGCGGGGTGCCGTTGGTGACGCCGTTGGGCGTGCAGCTGCCCTGCGAGGCCACGGCGGACTGGAAGCCGCCGGTGGTCACCAGGCTGGCCAGCGTGTCCGACACGATGACATTGCTGGCGGACGCCGGGCCGACGTTGTCGACCGTGATGACGTAGGTCAGGTTCTGGCCCGCGACCACGGGGTCCGGCGCTGCGGTCTTGGACACGACGCGCAGGTCGGCCTGGGTGGCGGTGGCGGTGACGCCCACGCCCACGCAGTTGTTCGTCCCGTTGCTGTCCACTCGCGCACCTCCCCCCAGCGCCACACAGGCATTGTTGGTGACGGTACCCGCGCTGGCCAGCACGGCGGACACCGTGACGGCAGGCGCATTGGAGTTCGCGTTCAGGCCCGTGGAGCGGGTGCAGTTCCAGGCTGCCACGCCGTTGCCGACAAAGGGCAGTGCATCGCAGGTCCAGCCCGTGGCGCTGACAAGGCTGTTGAGCGTCACACCGGCAGGCACCACGTCGGAGATGGTGATCGCCTGGCCGTTGGGTACCGCCAAGGGGCCGGTGTTGCGCGCCGTCAGCGTGTAGTTGAACGCCTGGCCCGGCACTACCGGGTTGATGCTGGCCGTCTTGGTCAGCTGCATGTCCGCATCGTTGCTGGCCGTCACGTTGACCGAGTCCGAGTTGTTCGCGGGCACCGGGTCGGCCAGCGGCGTGTTGACGGCGGCCGTGTTGCCCAGCGTGCCCGCGCTGTTGGCCGTGGCGGTCACGGTGATGACGGGCATGTTGGTGAAGTTGGCACCGGTGTACTCCGTGCGCGTGCAGGTGATCGTGGCGTCACAGGTCCAGCCCGTGCCCACGGCGGACACGAAGGTGAGCCCCGCGCCCAGCGTATCGGTCACCGTGACGGGCCGGCCCACCAGCGACTCCCCGCCATTGAGGCGCGGCGTGAGCGTGTACACCACGTTGGTGCCCTGGGCCACATTGGAGCTGGCGGCGCTCTTGGTGATGGCCACATCGGCACCGGAGGCGGAAGTCACGTCGGCGGAGGTGGTGTTGTTGGAGGTGTTGCCGTCCGGCATGGCCGAGTTGTCGGGCTTGAGGCCGTCGATGGCGAATGCGGCGGTCACCGTGCCGTTGACGTTGGACACGGCGGGGACCGTCAGCACGGCGGCGGACGCTCCGTTGGCGAGCGTGCCCGCGCGGGTGCAGGTCACCGTGCCGCTGTTCAGCGGGTAACCGCCCGAGGCCGTGCACGACCAGCCCGTGCCCGTGGGCGTCGACGTGATCGAGGCGCCGGCCGGCACGGTGAAGGTGATGCGCTGGCTCCCATCGGCCGCATTCGGGCCGTTGTTCGCAGCCTGCAGCGCATAGCTGTAGGCCTGCCCGGCCACCACGTTGGCCGTGGAAGGCGTGGCCACGAGCGCCAGGTCGGCCGCCTGCGTGGCGGTGGTGTCCTGCACGCTGTTGACGTTGTTGCTGGTGTTGGGATCGGACGTGGCGCTGGAGGCCGTGGCGGTGTTGGTCCACACGCCCGCGGAAGGCAGCCGCACGCGGATCGTCACGGTCTGGTTGGTGTTGAACGCGATGTTGCCCACGGCGCAGTTGACGGTGCCGCCGGCCTCGCTGCACGAGCCCGCCGTGGTGTTCACGTCGATGAACGTGGAGCCCGCGGGAAGGGTGTCCACCAGCGTGACGCCGGTGGCGCCGTTCGGGCCGTTGTTGTCGATGCGCAGCGTGTACGTGAAGATGCCTCCGGCGGGCCCCGGGTCCGGGGAATCCGCATGGTTCACCACCAGGTCGGCGGACTGCGCCAGGGCGGCCCCGGCAAACAACCCGCTGGCCAGCAAGAGCCAGCGGAAGCGGCGCACGGCGCGCTGCGCGGGCGCAGCCGTAGGAACCTCGCGTGCCTGCGCGGTGGCATCGCTGGCAGGCTGCATGGACCCGCTGGATGTCTGCGCGCGCCAGGGAGCGCGGCCGCTCGTCCATAGTCGCGTCAATCGATAGGGCATTGAATTCTCCTGAAGTGGATGGCTCGAACTTCCGGCCACGCCGCGACCTCACCAGGCCCCTCAGGGCTGGCAAAAAATGCGAGGGAGTGCGTGAACGCGCCTGGGCCGCCATGGGCAAAGGCAGGGCCTGAATTTATCGAGCGCGGCAGGCGTAATCCGCGCAGAAACAATCGTTAACGTTCGTGAACCGTATTGCGTATTGTTTCCACCACGCCGGCCGTGGCGCGCAGGCGCCCCCGGGCAGTGGACCGGTTCCACGGCACTGGGCTATGCTGCGCCATCCCAGATCCCCCAGCGAGTTGCCCCGGCCATGAAGGATTTGTTCCGCAACCTCTTTTCCATCCGCCAGCAGCGCCGGCCTGCCCCGGTGGGGCCCTTGCCGGCGGTGGGCACGTTCATCATCCGGGGGCCGGTCAAGATGGCGATCACCTGCCCCGTGCCGCCCGAGCTCTGGGACTGGCTGGTGCTCTCGGGCTGGCGCAACCTGCCCGTCAAGAATGACCGGCGCAAGGGGCTGCTGGCGCCGCAGGGCGCGCTCAAGGAGCTGATCGACGCCGACCCGCAGGAGCGCAACCTCGCGCACGACCGCCTGCTGGAGCAGGCGCGTCCGGAGGATTGAGGCGCACCGCCCCCGCCCGCTGGCGCGGAGGACGCCAGCGCCGGCGCAAAAAAACCCCGTGATGCCCTGGCATCGACGGGGTTTGCTCTATTTTTAATAGCTATCGGCGCTTGATGGCCGGGCGCTAGCAGCCTATTTCATCCCTATCACACCAGCAGCGCATTCACCCGCCGCACGTAGGCCGCCGGGTCTTCGGGCAGGCCGCCTTCGGCCAGCAGCGCCTGGTCGAACAGGATGTGCGCGAGGTCGTGGAAATGCACGCTGCCGTCGAGCTTCTTGACCAGCGCATGCTCGGCATTGACCTCCAGCACGGGCTTGGTCTCCGGCGCCTGCTGGCCCGCCTGCTTGAGCATGCGGGCCAGTTGCGTGCTCATGCCGTCGTCCTGCACCACCAGGCACGCGGGTGAATCGACGAGGCGCGTGGTCACGCGCACGTCCTCGGCCTTGTCCTTGAGCGCCTCCTTGAGCTTGGCGAGCACGGGCTTGAAGGTCTCGGCGGCCTCTTCGGCGGCCTTCTTCTCGGCCTCGTCCTGCAGCTTGCCCAGGTCCACCGCGCCCTTGGCCACGCTTTGCAGCGGCGTGCCGTCGAATTCGTGCAGGTAGTTCAGCGCCCACTCGTCCACGCGGTCGGTCATGAGCAGCACCTCGATGCCCTTCTTCTTGAAGACTTCGAGCTGCGGGCTGTTCTTGGCCGCGGCCAGGGTGTCGGCGGTGATGTAGTAGATGGCCTCCTGGCCTTCCTTCATGCGGGCCTTGTAATCGGCAAAGCCCACGGTCACGGCATCGCTGGTGGTGGACGCAAAACGCAGCAGCTTGGCCAGGCGCTCGCGGTTGCCAAAGTCTTCGCCCAGGCCTTCCTTGAGCACGGCGCCGAATTCGGCGTAGAACTGGCTGTACTTGCCTTCCTTGGCCTTGTCGTCGGCATCGACCACATCGGTCACGCCGTCCGCGTTGGCCGTGGTGTCGTGCCTGTCGTGTTTGGCCAGGTCCTCGAGCATGCTGAGCACGCGCTTGGTCGAGCCTTCGCGGATGGCGCGCACGTCGCGGCTTTCCTGCAGCAGCTCGCGGCTCACGTTCAGCGGCAGGTCGGCCGAGTCGATCACGCCCTTGACGAAACGCAGGTAGGTGGGCATCAGCGCCTCGGCGTCGTCCATGATGAACACGCGCTTGACGTACAGCTTCACGCCGGCCTTCTTGTCGCGGTTCCACAGGTCGAACGGCGCCTTGGCGGGGATGTACAAGAGCTGCGTGTACTCGGTGTTGCCCTCGACGCGGTTGTGCGCCCAGGTCAGCGGGGCTTCATGGTCGTGGCTGATGGTCTTGTAGAACTCGGCGTACTGCTCGTCCGTGATGTCCTTCTTGGGGCGGCTCCACAGCGCGCTGGCCTTGTTGATGGTTTCCCACTCGCCGGTCTTGACCATGGCGCCCGGCTGGCGGCCGCCGTTCTCGTCCGAAGGGTTGATCAGCTCGCCGTCTTTCCACTCTTCCTTTTCCATGAGGATGGGCAGGCTGATGTGGTCGGAGTACTTGGCGATGACGGACTTGAGCTTCCAGGCGTTGAGGTATTCCTCGGCGTCGTCGCGCAGGTGCAGGATGATGCTGGTGCCGCGCTGCGGACGGGTGATGGTTTCCACCTCGAAGTCACCCGTGCCGCCGCTCACCCAGCGCACGCCTTCGCCGGCAGGCAGGCCCGCGCGGCGCGACTCGACCGTGATCTTGTCGGCCACGATGAAGCCCGAATAGAAGCCCACGCCGAACTGGCCGATGAGCTGCGCGTCCTGCTTCTGGTCGCCCGAGAGCTTGCCCATGAAGTCCTTGGTGCCGCTCTTGGCGATGGTGCCCAGATGCTCGATGGCCTCCTGCTGGCTCATGCCGATGCCGTTGTCGGTGATGGTGAGCGTCTTCGCGTCCTTGTCGAAGGTCACGCGCACTTCCAGGTTGGGAGCGTCCTCGAACAGCGCGGAATTGTTCAGGCCTTCGAAGCGCAGCTTGTCGCACGCGTCCGAGGCGTTGGAGATCAGCTCGCGCAGGAAGATCTCCTGGTTGGAGTACAGCGAGTGCGTGACAAGGTGCAGCAGCTGGGCCACTTCGGCCTGGAAAGACAGGGTCTGTTTGGTGCTCATGGTGTCTTGGAGATTGCTGTGTAAGGTGCAAGGGAACGCCTTTCACGGACCACGGGGGTGGCGAGGAAAGGCGTTCGCGCGTGTTCACCTCGGGGCGGACTGGCTGATTTCAAGGGTGTTTCGCACACGGCGGCCTCCGGCGCGGCCTGCCGTCCGTCCCTGCAGGCGGCGGGCAGGCGGGGCCGGGCGCTGAAGATTGTTGACAATCTGCAGGCAACTGGCAGTATTTTTTGTCATTTGCCCCCCATAAGATGCACGCGCCGCCGCTGTTCCGAAGGGAGCAGCCTTCCAGAACCCTGTGCCCTTTTTTCTTTCGGAGCCGTCCTGCCATGCCCACATCCCTTCAAAAATGGTCCGCCGAGTTCCTCGGCACGTTCTGGCTGACCCTGGGCGGCTGCGGCAGCGCCGTGCTGGCCGCGGCCTTTCCTCAGTTGGGCATTGGTTTTGTCGGCGTGTCCCTGGCCTTTGGCCTCACGGTGCTGACGGGGGCCTATGCCCTGGGACCAATCTCGGGCGGGCACTTCAATCCCGCCGTGTCGGTGGGGCTGGCGCTGGGTGGCCGCTTCAAGGCGTCCGAGCTGCCCGGCTACGTGCTGGCCCAGGTGCTGGGCGCCATCGCCGCGGCGGGCGTGCTGTACCTCATCGCCACCGGCAAGCCGGGCGCGGACATCGGGGGTTTCGCCACCAACGGCTATGGCGAACACTCCCCCGGCGGCTATGGCCTGGTGGCCGCCGTGGTGACGGAGGTCGTGCTGACGGCCGTGTTCCTCATCGTGATCCTGGGCGCCACGGCCAAACGCGCGGCCAGCGGCTTTGGCGGGCTGGCGATCGGCCTGTGCCTCACGCTCATCCACCTGATCTCCATCCCGGTGACCAACACCTCGGTCAACCCCGCGCGCAGCACCGGCCCGGCGCTGTTTGGCCCGGCCTATGCGCTGTCGGAACTGTGGGTGTTCTGGGCAGCGCCCATCGCAGGCGCGCTGCTGGGCGCCGCCATCTACCGCGCGCTGCTCAGCGACGACTGAGGGGGCGGGCTTCAGCCCTCGATCGTGATGCGCTGCACCAGCGTCTGCAGGATCTTGTCGGCCTTGTCGTTGGCCACCTGGCAGGTGCCCGCGGCCGCATGCCCGCCGCCGCCAAACTCCAGCATGAGGTTGCCGATGTGCACCTGGCTGCTGCGGTCGAGGATGGACTTGCCCGTGGCGAACACCGTGTTCTGCTTTTGCAGGCCCCACATCACGTGGATGGAGATGTTGCACTGGGGGAACAGCGCGTAGATCATGAAGCGGTTGGTGGCCCAGATGGTTTCTTCCTCGCGCAGGTCCAGCACCACCAGCTTGCCGATGCGGATGGCGCAGCGCTGCAGCTGCTCCTGGGCCTTGGGGGCATGGTCGCGGTACAGCTGCACGCGCTCCTGCACGTCGGGCAGGGCCAGGATGTCGGCGATGTCGTGGTCGCGGCAATACTGGATGAGGTCCATCATCAGCGCATAGTTGCTGATGCGGAAGTCGCGGAAACGCCCCAGTCCCGTGCGCGAATCCATCATGTAGTTCAGCAGCACCCAGCCCTGGGGGTCCAGGATGTCTTCGCGGGAGTACTGGGCGGAGTCGGCCTGGTCCACCGCCGCCATCATTTCGTCGGTGATGCGCGGAAAGGCCGCCTTGCCGCCGTAGTGGTTGTAGACCACGCGGGCCGCCGACGGCGCATGGGCCTCGATGATGTGGTTTTCGTCGCGCCGGCCCGAGTTGCGCACGGTTTCCGATTCGTGGTGGTCGAAGACCAGGTGGGCCCCCGGCACATAGGGCAGGTTGGTGGTGATGTCGCGGCTGGTGATGGCGATCTTGCCGTCCTGCATGTCCTTCGGGTGCACGAAGGTGATCTCGTCGATGAGATTGAGCTCATTGAGCAGCACGGCACACACGAGGCCGTCGAAGTCGCTGCGGGTTACCAGCCGGTATTTCACGTCGCTCACTAGTTTCTCCTTGTCACATATTCATGGCCACATGGTAGCCGCGGGCCAAGGCCCCACAAGGCCGTTGGCGTGGAAAAGCGGACCACCGGACCGCTTTCCTCCCTTTGCCGCTCACGCGGGCCGAAGCCACTGCTCCAGCTGCCGCGCCACGCCCGCATCGCCCAGCAGCGCCAGATGGCCCATCCGGTGGAACACGGCCTGCCGATCCTTGGCAAAACCCAGGGTCCACCGCGCATCATCATGGATGCCCAGGGCACTGTGCAACGGCACCAACCCGTCGCCCACCAGCCGCTCAGCCACCGGACTGCGCCGCGCGGCCAGCGTGGCGGCGATGGCATGGCAGGCCACGCCCTCGGGCAGCGGCACCGGAACGCGCCGGTCAGGCTGGCGGTGAAAGCGGTCGCGCCCCTGCCCGTCGGATTCCAGCACGTGGCCGTGGCGCAGGTCGGTGATGCCCGCGCTGCGCAGCTGCGCCAGCCGTGCGAAGGGGCGCGAATACGGCGTGCTGCCCAGCAGGATGTCCACCCAGTGGCCGGCTTTTTCCAGCGGCGCGCCATGGTGGGGCGTGCCCAGGCACACCAGGTGGCGCAGCAGCGCCGGCCAGCCCAGTCCCTGCGCCACCGCCTGGTGGCACGCACTGCGCGCGACCAGCCCGCCCATGCTGTGGGCCAGCACCGCCACCTCCGTCACGGGCACCGGCCAGTCCCTCACGAGGGATTCCAGCTGCGCCGCGAGCTCCGCGCCATTGGCGCAGGTGTGCAGGCCCGTGTTGTAGCGCAGGTAGACCGGCGTGCAGCCCAGCGCCTGCGCGAGGTAGGCGCCATGGTCATGGCCCTGGTGCAGCCACTGCAGATCGTTCATGCACAGGCCGTGGACCAGCACCAGCACCTTGCCGGTGACCGCGCCGCTGGCGGCCAGGGCGGGCAGGTCGAGCGGCAGCCCCTCCCGGTGGAACCCCATGCGGGTGCACAGCGGGTTGCCGTCGCGCTGGAGGCGGTCCCCCATCACGCCGTTGAGGGCGGCCAGCACGGCCTCGCGCTCCCACTGCACGCCGGTGTGCGGCACGGCAGGCTCGAAAAACGGCTCCAGCCGCGCCAGGCCCGCCTGCAGCCCCGCATCCACGAGCCATGTCACGCCCCGAATGCTCTGGTAGACCAGCCCCGTGAGGCCCCGCGCCTGCCCGGGCTGCGCCCCGCCAGGCAAACCCAGGGTGCCCAGCACCGACTGGTGCACGCCCTCGGCCACGCGGCTGATGCCCGTGGTGGCCTGCGTGGCCAGCCGCGCCACGCCGCGCAGGTCGGAAACGCGCAACTGCCGCAGGGGGCCCGGCGTGGAGGGTTCGGCGGGGCGCCTTGCCCCGGGGCCGGCTGCATTGGCGCCGCGGCGCGGTGATGGGGACATGGGTGGAAAGGCTCCGTTCAGGAATGGTCAAGCGACACAGGAAGAAGCCGGGGCGCCCGGCCTGTCAGAACCGTTCGCCGGGAGAAAGGTAGCGCCACTGCCCGACCGGCAGGTTGCCCAGGGTGACGCGGCCGATGCGAATGCGCTTGAGCCCCACCACCTTGAGCCCCACCAGCTCGCACATGCGGCGGATCTGGCGCTTCTTGCCTTCGGTGAGCACGAAGCGCAGCTGCTCGGGGTTCTGCCAGTCGACCTGGGCGTGCTTGAGCGGCTGGCCGTCGAGCGCCAGGCCGTGGCACAGCCGCGCGAGCTGTTCGCGCGGGAAGGCCGACTGCACGTCGGTGGCGACATCGCCGTACTGCACGCGCACGAGGTACTCCTTGTCCACCGTGGAGTCCTCGCCGATGAGCTGGCGCGCCACGCGGCCATCCTGGGTGAGAACGAGCAGGCCCACCGAATCGATGTCCAGCCGCCCGGCCGGCGCCAGGCCACGCAGCTGCGGCGGCGAGAACCGGTTGCGGCTGGGGTCGTCGCGCCAGTGCGTGCGGGGGTTGATCAACGCCACGGCGGGCGTGTGGCCGTCCTCGGCCTGCCCGCTCACATAGCCCATGGGCTTGTGCAGCAGGATGGTGACGCGCTGCTCCTGGAACCCCTGGGCGACCTTGTCGACCTCGATGCGGTCGATGGGCAGCACCTGCACGCCCATCTCCGCGACCTCGCCATTGACCTTGACCCAGCCCTGGGCGATCCAGTCATCCGCCTCGCGCCGGGAGCACATGCCCAGCTCGGCCATGCGCTTGTTCAGGCGGGAGCTGACCAGGCCGTTAGGTGCCACGGTGCGTGCGGCAGGCGGGGGTGCCTGCCGCACCGGCGCGACAAAGCCACCCGACGCCGTGCGGTAGGTGGGCGGTGCGGGCGCGCGGGAGGGCCGGGGCGGCGGCGCGGGACGGGCGGGCGCTGCCTTGGCCGCCTTGGCTTCGATGACGGGACGGCGAAGCACGGGGCGCGGCGCGGGTGCGGACGGGCCGCCGGCATCCGGGGCGGGAGCCGCTGCGGGGCCGGCGGGCGGACGGGAACTGGAAGAGGACATTGCGCGTATTTTCGCCTGTGGGCCGCACGGGCCTTGCGGGCCCGGCGCGGAAAGGCCGGCCGGCGGTGCCTCTGCGGCATCCGCCTCCGGTGAAAAACCGGACAGCTTACCCCTGGCGCGCCTGCCAGGCCAGGAAATCATCGACGGGCAGGGGCCGTGCGATGTGGTAGCCCTGCGCCTCGTCGCACGCCAGTGAGCGCAGCCGCTCCAGGATGTCCGCGGTTTCCACGCCCTCGGCCACCACGCTGAGCCCCAGGTTGTGCGCCAGGTCGATGGTCGAGCGCACGATCATCGCGTCGTCCTCGCCCGCCGCCATGCCCATCACGAACGATTTGTCGATCTTGAGCTCGTCCACCGGCAGGCGCTTGAGGTAGGCCAGCGAGGAGTACCCCGTGCCGAAATCGTCGATGGAGAGCTTGAAGCCCTGCTGGGACAGGCGGTTGAGCATGGCCTCGGCGCGCTGGGGGTCGTCCATGATGGCGCTTTCGGTGATCTCCAGGCAGAAGGCGCTGGCGGACACGCCATGGCGCACCAGGATGTCGGCCAGCCGCGCGCTGAGCTCCGGGTCCAGCAGGTCGCGCGTGGACAGGTTGACCGAGACCCTGAGCGGCAGGCCCCGGGTGCGCGGGTCGGCCAGCAGGCGCGCGACCTCCTCGAACATCCACAGCGTGAGCTGGCGCACAAAGCCCGTCTGCTCGGCGAACGGGATGAACTGCATGGGCGGCACCAGGCCGCGCTGCGGATGCTGCCAGCGCACCAGGGCCTCGGCGGCCAGGCCGGGCTGGCCGCGCAGCGCCACCTTGGGCTGCAGGTACAGGCGCAGTTCGCGGTGTTCGACGGCGCGGCGCAGTTCGGTCAGCAGGGACAGGGTCTGCGTGCTGGCCGAATCGAACGACGCGTCGTACTGCAGCGCCCCGCTGAGCTTGCGCTTGGCGGCGTACATGGCGATCTCGGAACGGCTGAGCAGCGTGTCGGCATCGTCCGCGTCGCCTGGCCAGCAGGCAATGCCGATCCCGGCGCTCAGGTCCACCGTCTGGTCCTCGAAGGCCAGGGGCTCCTCGAACGAGCGCGTGATGCGCAGCGCGGTGTCGTGGGCGGCGGCCGCATCGGCGCCCTGCAGCAGCACGGCGAATTCGTTGCCGCCCAGGCGTGCCACCATGTGGCCGGGCAACGGCACCTGCTGGCGCAGGCGCTCGGCCACGGCCTGCAGCAGGCGGTCGCCGAAGGCATAGCCGAGCACGTCGTTCACATGCTTGAAGCGGTCCAGGTCGAGCGTGAGCACGGCCAGCGGCTGCGGTGGCCCTGCCGCCACGCCGCCCGCGCCCGCGATCGCCTGCACCACCGCTTCGCGAAAGCGCTCCCGGTTGGGCAGTCCGGTGAGCCGGTCCCAGTAGGCCAGGCGGCGGATTTCCGTTTGCTGCGCGCCGATGTCCACGCGCATATGGTCGAACGAGCGCGCGAGGTTGCCGATCTCGTCGCTGCGGGCGGTGTGCGCCAGCGGCACGTCGTACTCGCCGCGCGAGAGGCGCTGCGTGGCGGCCAGCAGCGAGCGCAGCGGCGTGGTCAGGCGCTGCGCCACCAGCCCCGTGCCCACCGCGAACAGCAGCACGCCGGCGACGGTGATGATGGCCAGCAGCACCTGCAGCTGGCGGTAGGGCGCGAGCACCTCGTCCACCGAGCGCAGCAGCAGCGCCTGCACCTCGCCGCCCACGCTGTGCAGGCGGATGGTGCGCGCCAGCAAGGTGCCTTCCGGCGTCTGCAGTTCACCCGAAGCAATGCCCTGGCGCTGCAGCAGCGCCAGCGGGCCGGGCGGCAGCGTGCTCACGGGCACCTGGACCGAGCCGTCCGCGCCCTGGACGACCAGCGCCACATGCACCGACAGCAATTGCCGCATCTCGTCGGCCAGCGGCTGGTGGATGGGAAAGCCCATCAGCACCCAGCCGATGACCACCGGTGCGCGCAGCGGCACCATCACGAACTGGTAGGGCACGCCGTCCATCACCGCGATCTGGCTGCCCTGGGCCTGCGCGGCCAGCGGCGGTACCAGTTCGCGCAGGGTGGCCGGAAACGCCTCCATGCTGCCCGACAGGCTGACCGCGCGCAGCGTGAGGTCGGTGCCCAGCAGCGCCGTCACGGCGGCGCCGATGCGACTGCCGTGGTTCTCCAGCACGGACTGGATGGTTTCCTCGTCGCCCGAATTCACGGCGGAGCGAAAGCCGTAGTCGGCCGCGAGCAGGGCCGAGCCCTGGCGCAGCTTGTCGGCGTTCTGCTCGAGGAGCCGGCGCCAGACGTTCTCGTCCAGGTCCAGGGCCTGGGCGATCTGGGCGCGCGCATTGCGCTCGATGGTGGCGCGCACCACCGCAAAACCCGCCGCCTGCACGATGAGCAGCAGCAGCAGCGAGAGTCCCACCAGCCGCAGGATCAGGCTGCGCCGCAGCAGGCGCAGCTGCATCAAGGCTGCAACCCCGCCAAACGCACCGACGCGGCGACGCCGCCGGCGGCGGGCACCGTCAGCGCCTGCTCCTGCGCGGGGGCGCCCACCGGCAGCCGCGTGTGCCAGGCGCGCAGCGTGTAGGTGCCGGGCGGCACATTGTCGAGCTGCGCCCTGCCCGTGGCGGCGGAGCTGCGCGTGTAGTGCGGGGTGTCCACCACCAGGATCCAGCCCACCATCTGGTCGTGGATGTTGCAGCCGAGCACCACCACGCCCGGCCGGTCGAACAGCACGGGATTGGAGGGCGTACCGGTGTAGAGCTTGAGCTCGAATTTCTTGGCGGGCGAGAACGAATAGACGTGGTGGCGCACCGAGTCATGGTTGGGGAAGCGCACCTCGGTGCCCACCGGCACCACGAGCACGCCGGGCACGAACCTTCTCTTCTCCTGCGCCATCTCCACACCGGCCAGCGGCCGGGCCTGCCGGGCCGCGTCGGCCGAGTCGAGGAACACCACGGCGTCGGCCAGCGGCTTGCCCGCGGTGTCCAGCACGTCCACCTGCACCGTGGCACCCCGCGCCGCCGTGGCCAGGCCCGCCATGCACGCACCGGCCAGCAGGAACGCGGCCACCGGGCGCCCGGTGCGGCGCGCGGGAAAGCAGGCATGCGTCATGGTTCGATGGCCATGCCCAGCAAGGGCGCGCCCTCGCCCACCCTGCCCAGCGCACGGGTGGCGCCAGTGTCCAGGTTCACCAGGTGCAGCCGCGTCTGGCCGTCGGCCGGCGTGCGCACGGCGATCAGCGCGGTGTTGCCGACATCCGAGATGTCGAACGACACATCGGTCAGGGGCCCCAGGCCCAGCGGCCCCACGGTGCGCAGCTGGCCGGTGTTGGGCGACACCACGGGCGTGGCGCCTTCCCGCGAGCCCTGCGTCACCAGCACGCCGAGCGCACGGTCGATGGCGTAGTTGGTGGTGAGCTTGCCGTCCTGCGCGTTGTAGGTATAGGCGGCGCCCGCGATGTCGGGCGCGCGGCCGGCGTTCGTGTCGCTCCAGGCATAGCGCAGGGCCGGGTCGGGCTGCACGCCCTCGACGGCCGGGTCGCCGTCCACCACGGCGCCGGTGTCCGGGTGCAGCCGCAGGTTCTGGCCCGCGTTCGAGACGACGCGGATGCGGTCGGCCACGGGGTTGAAATCAAAGCCGAAGGCCGTCCCCCGCAGGGCCAGGACGGCCGGCGTTGGGCCCACGGGGCGCAGGGCCCCGGTGGGGATGTCGAGCGTGTACAGCCGCCCCGCCTGCGAGAGCGCATACAGCACGCCGCGCGCCACGCGAAAGTCCAGGCCCACCAGCCGCTCGCCCGGGGCCAGGCCCGTCACGGAGCGGCGCTCCAGGATGCGCTCCGGCTGGCCGGCATGGAAGGTGATGAGCTCGTGCGATGCCGTGACCGCGACGACCAGTTCGCGCTGGTCCGGCGCGGGTGCCGTGGCGCAGCTGGCGAGCGCGGCGACCACCAGCGCGGCGGCGGCGCGGCACGCCAGGGGGAGGGAAAGCGGGTTCATCCTGAGGCCTCACATCTGTAACGGGTTTATACATGATGGGGTGCGCCACCGGGAGCCACCGGCCAACGAAGCACCCGCCAATTGCTATCAATCAAATAGCAAAAAACCCAATGCAGCACACCGATTTTCCGCATTTTCCCTCATTTTCCACAGCCTCCACCCCGCCTTCTGCCGTGCGGGAGTGGTGCACGCCCTGGAAGGCCATTTGTAACAAACACCCATGCACAACGGGCATGGCGCCATCCGCAAGCCTCATGACACTTCTTGTCAATTCTGCCTACACTGCCCTGGGCCGACGTGCGGGGCGCGGCCGCCGGCCCGGCTGATGCGGGCCCCGTTATTGCTTTGCCTTGTGCATCCCGATCCATTGCACCCAGAGACCTCAAGGAACACCATGCCGGCCGCTTCATCACTTAAATCCCTGTCGATCTCCAGCCGGCTCGGCCTGGGCTTCGGCTGCATGCTGGTGCTGGTGGTGGCCGTCGCTGCCGTGGGCCAGCTTTCCGTGGGCAAGGTGCATGAGCAGATGCGCCAGGTCACCGGTGCCGGCGCCAGCAAGTCCAAGCTCGTCAACGGCATGCTGGAGAGCGTGAGCGCCATCGGCATCCAGAGCCGCTCGGCGGCCATGCTCAACGATATCGACCCCAAGCAGGCACACGAACAGATCGCTGCCATTTCCGCGACGCTCAAGGAATATGGCCGCCAGGAAACCGCCCTGGGCGAACTCCTCACCCCCGCCCGCGCCACGCCCGCCGAGATCAAGCTGCTGGGCGAGGTGCAGGCGCTGGGCCGCAAGGCGCGCCCCGAGCTCGACAACGCGATCAAATCGGCCGACGACGGCGACACGGTGAGCGCGACCCTGGCGCTGATGACCCGCGTGGCGCCCGTGGAAACCGCGTGGCGCGCCAAGCTGCGCGAACTCATCGAGCTGCAGAACAGCCTCAACGCCGACGCCACGGCCTCGGCCGAGCAGACCCAGAGCAACGCCCGCATGGTGGGCGGCCTGCTGGTGCTGCTGGCCATCGGGCTCGGCGCGCTGATCGCGTGGCGCATCACCGCCAGCATCACCGCCCCCATCGGCCGCGCCGTGGTGGTGGCGGAACGCATCGCGCGCGGCGACCTCACCTCGCAGGTGGAAGTGCGCATCCAGGACGAAACCGGCCGTCTGCTGGAAGCCATCGCCGCCATGCAGGAGCGCCTGCGCACGCTGGTGGGCGAGATCGGCCAGACCGCCGACTCCATCCTCGTGGCCAGTTCGGAAGTCGCCTCGGGCAACCTGGACCTGAGCCAGCGCACCGAGCAGACCTCGCACAATCTGCAGGGCGCGGCCACCGCGCTGGTGGACCTGACCGGCACCGTGTCGCAAAGCGCCGACTCGGCCCGCCAGGCCAACCAGCTCGCGTCCACCGCGTCCGACGCGGCCACGCGCGGGGGCGAGGTGGTGTCGCAGGTCGTGCGCACCATGGACACCATCAGCGCCAGTTCGCGCAAGATCGCCGACATCATCAGCGTGATCGACGGCATCGCCTTCCAGACCAACATCCTGGCCCTCAACGCCGCGGTGGAAGCCGCCCGCGCCGGCGAACAGGGCCGGGGCTTCGCCGTCGTGGCGGGCGAAGTGCGCAGCCTGGCCGGCCGCTCGGCCAATGCCGCGCGCGAGATCAAGGCCCTGATCGGCGCCAGCGTCGATCAGGTGCAGGAGGGCAGCACCCTGGTGAACCACGCGGGCAAGACCATCGAGGAGCTGGTGCTGTCGGTGCGCCGCGTGTCCGACATCATGGGCGAGATCACCGCCGCCACGCAGGAACAGAGCCAGCGCATCGGCCACGTGAGCCATTCGGTGGGCGAACTCGAGGAAATGACACAGCAGAACGCCGCCCTCGTGGAGGAAGGGGCCGCGGCGGCCGACAGCCTCAAGGACCAGGCGGGCCGCCTCACCCAGATGGTGGGCACCTTCCGCCTCACGCGCGACGGCGGCGGCGAGAACCACTGGAGCCGCGGCGCGGCCTCGCCCGCGCCGGTGCCCGTACCGGCGCCCCCGCAGCGCGCCAGCCTGCAGCCCCCTTCGCGCGGCCAGCAACCCTCGCTGCCGGGCTGAGGCCCACCGCCGCTCAAACGCCCTGCTGCAGCGGGAAGATGCTCGAGCGCAGCGCCAGCAGATCCAGCACGCGCAGGCCGCCGTATTCCACCCGGATCGCGCCCTGCGCCTCCAGCGCCGCCAGCGCCTCGTTCACGCGCTGGCGCGACAGGCCCACCAGATAGGCCAGCTCCTGCTGCGTGATGCGCAGCACCTCCCCCACGCCGGGGTACAGCACCGGGTTGAACAGCGATGCCAGGCTGCGGGCCACGCGCACGTCGGGGTTGTTCAGGCGGTCGATCTCGCGCGCGGCGATGAACTGGCCCAGCCGCTCGTTGAGCTGGTTCATCACGAAGCGGTTGAAGCCGATGGAGTGGTCCAGCAGCCAGTGGAAGCTGTCGATCGGCAACCCGGCCACCACGCTCTTGCGCAGCGCCTGGATGTTGTAGCGGTAGGGTTCGCGCTTCAAGGCCGTGCCCTCGCCAAACCAGCCCCCGGGCGGCAGGCCGGCGTAGGTCATGGTCTGCCCCTGCGCGTTGTCGCTGCTCATCTTGAGCAGGCCCTCCACCACGCCAAACCAGTAGGTCACCGGCCGCCCCACCCGGCAGACGTAGTCGCCCGCGTTGGCGTCCCCCACCAGCAGCGACGCCACGGCCCGCTCGCGCTCGGCGGGCAGCAGCAGGCTCAGCCAGGGTATGCCGCCGAGCTCGTCCACCGTGGGCGGCCGGCGCCGCTGGTGGAGCGAAAGATCCTGGTTCATGCGTGAGTCCATGGCGGTGCGGGTCCGGGGGAGAGCGACAAAGGGGGCATGCGATGCGGGAATACCACGACCCGGATTGTCGTCAGAACGACAAAAAAATGTCAATTGTGACGGGATGATGTCGCCTCCCCAGCAGCCGATGCGCCCGCCTGGGCCACCCGAGGAGACACGCATGCCCGACAACCACCCGCCCGCAGGCCTGGCACGGCCAGCCATCCGCCCTTCGCCACGCCTTGCCCGGCGCCAGCTGCTGGCCGCGGCCGTCAGCCTGCCCTGGCTGGGACTGGGCAGCGCCCGCGCGCAGGAAGGGGCCATCCGGATTGCACAGTCCACCGCCCTCACCGGCCCGCTGGGCGATCTCGGCTCGGCCATGCACCAGGGCGCCAAGGCGGCGTTTGCGGGCATCAATGCACGGGGCGGCATCCACGGCAAGACCATCGAGCTGGTCACCCAGGACGACACCTACGACGTGCCCAAGGCGCTGGCCAACATGACGCAGTTCCTGGCCGATCCGGGCACCTTCGCGCTGTTCAACTGCATGGGCACGCCCATGATCGACGCCATGCTGCCCAAGGTGGTCGAGAGCGGGATCCCGTTCTTCGCGCCGTTCACGGGCGCGCAGCTGAGCCGCACCAAGAGTGCCCGCAACGTGTTCAACATCCGCGCGAGCTACGCCGACGAGGCCGAAAAGCTGGTGCAGCACCTGTCCACCATCGGCATCCAGCGCATCGGCATCGTCTACCAGAACAACTCGTTCGGCAAAGAGGTGTTCACCGCCGCCAAGCAGTCGATGGACCGCCTCAAGCTGCCCGAGGCGCTGACCGTGACGGTGGAGAACAATGCCTCGGACGCGGGCACGGCGGCGGCCAAGCTGGCGGGCGGCAACCTCGAGGCCATCGTGATCGGCCTGGCGGGCAAGCCCACGCTGGAGTTCGTGAAGGCGTTCCGCGCCATCAAGCGCGGCGTGACGCTGTATGCGCTGTCGGTGATGGGGACGCCCGCCACCGTGAAGGCCCTGGGCGCGGACGCCACGGGCATGGCGATCTCGCAGGTCGTGCCGCTGCCCTCCAATGCGGTCATGCCGGTGGTGCGGGACTTTCAGGCGGCCTGGAAGGCGGCGGGCGCCACCGCAGAACCTTCGCACCTGGCGCTGGAGGGCTACATCAACGCCCGCGTGTTCGCCGAGGCACTGCAGCGCGCGGGGCGCAACCCCACGCGCGCCGCCTTCATCGATGCCACCTGGAACCTCAAGAAGTGGGACCTGGGCGGCTTCGAGATCCATGCCACCACCCCGGACCGCAACGCCTCGCGTTTTGTCGAGCTGACGCTGGTCGGGCGCGACGGGCGCTTCCTGCGCTGAGCCCGGGCCTCGGCGGCCTTCGGCCGTTCTGCCCTCCCCCGGCCACCGGACGGGCGCCGCCCGCCCCGTGGCGCGGGCGGAATCAGGGCACCTGAACCACCACCGCGGCGGACAGGGGGCCTTCGTTGCCGGACGCATCCAGCATGCTGACCTGGTAGCTGTGGCTGCCGCTGGGCGCGGTGGTGTCGGTGTAGGCCGGATCGGTGACCGTGGCGATCGCCACGCCGTCGCGGTACACCCGGTAGCTGGCGGCACTGCTTGCAATGAAGGACTTCTTGACCGCCTGCATCTGCGGGTTGGTGCCGGACTGCGGCAGATAGCCGTAGTTGATGGTCCACACCAGCGTGCCGCCCAGGCCCTGCTCGCGCACCCATTTGCCCTTCTCGGCGATGGAGCGCTCATCCTCGAAGCTCAGGTAGGTGACCGGCGTGGAGCCCCGGTACCAGGGCTGCGAGTACGTGATGTACCCCTGCTTGGCCACGTCGTCCCAGCGATATGCGGCGCCGGGCTGCCCGAAGGCGTTTTCCTCCACCAGGCGCTGGTAGTTGTTCATCCAGTCGCCGTTGTCCACCCAGCCCTGCATGCCCGTGAGGTCCTGGCGCGGCCCCGTCACCGGACGGGGGTAGTACACGCCGTAGAGCCCGATGCCAATGCCCAGCTTGGTGCGCGGTACGCCCGCGCTCAGGTAGGCCTGCACCGTGGAGGCGATGGACGTGGGGTGCAGGTCGCCCTCGCCGAACAGGGGGGAGTGGTGCCACGACTTCCAGCCCCAGTCGCCCGCCATGCTGTAGGTCATCAGGTTGTACTGGTCCACCAGCTCGGCCACCTGGGCGTGCCAGGGCGTGATGTCCGGCTGGTTCTTGTTCACCCAGAAGCCGGGCCAGCTCAGTTCCAGCGGCGCGTTCGGCGCCTGGTAGCGGGCACGCAGCGCCGAGGCGGCGCGCAGCTCGCGCAGCAGCGCCAGGGCCTGGGCGCGGCCGACCTCGGTGTCCAGCTTTTCTTCCCAGTCGATGTCCACGCCGTCGTAGTTTTTCTGCACCGCCTTGTCGAGAATGTTCTTGATGAAGCGTGCGCGCACCGTGGGGTTCGCCGTGGCGGCGATGAACCCCGCGCCATCGCTGTCCCCGCCCACCATCATCACCGCCTTGACGCCCGCCGCATGGGCCTTGGCGATCAGCGCATCCTCCACATGGGCCAGGTGACCCGTTCCGGCGCCCTCCAGCAGATCGCCCGCCTGTCCGCCGGGCAGCGAGCCCAGCGCGGGCGCATAGCGGCCGAACACGAAATGGGTCATGGTGGTCATGTCCACGGCGTCCGGCGGGAACAGGTTCCAGAACCAGCCCGCGTAGTAGCCATTGACCCACTTGCCGCTCTTGGTCACGGGGTTCCAGCCAACACGCACGCCCTGCTGGGTGGCCGTGGCGGTGACGCCGCCCACCGGGGGCAGCGGGTTGCCTGCGTCCACCGTCACGTTGACGAGCGCGCTGGTGGCCTGGCCCGCGCTGTTGACGCACTCCAGCGTGTAGGCGGCGCTGGCGGCAGGACTGACCTGCTCGCTGCCCTGCACCGGGCGCGCACCGCTCCAGCCACCCGAGGCGGTGCAGCCGGAGGCGTTCTGCGACTGCCAGTCCAGGCGCGCGCTTTCTCCCGGCCGGATGCGGCTGGGCGTCGCGGCGAAGCTGGCGATGGTGGGGGGCACCGGCGGCGGGCTGTTGCGCACGAGGATCACCGTGGAGGCCCCGGTGGCATCTCCCTGCGCGTTGCTGCAGCTCAGGCTGTAGGTGGTCGTCACCACCGGGCTGGCGGGGGCGGTGCCGCTGACGGGGCGGTCGCCGCTCCAGCCGCCGGATGCCGTGCACGTGGCGGCGTTCTCGGTGCTCCACGCCAGGGTGCTCGTGGCGCCAGCGTCAATGGTGCCCGGGTCCGCCCCGAACGACAGGATGCGTGGCGGCGCGGGCGGCGGCGGCTCGGCCCCGCCTTCGATGACGAGCTGGGCCAGGCCTTCTCCGCCGGCCTCGAAATACTCCATGCGCACCGTATGGTTGCCGGCCGCCAGGGGCAGTTCGGCCACGTCCATCGTGATGCCGTGCGGGGTCCAGTTGTCGATCACCCGCTGGCCGTTGACGAACACGCGCACGCCATCGTCGGTGAAAGTCACGAACCGGGCGGTGCCGGCCGCAAAGGGCACCGAGGCCGTCCAGCGCGCCGAGAAACCGTCCACCGGCAGCCGGGGGTCGGGGCTGTCGGTCATCCAGTAGCGGTCGATCGGCCCCTCCTCGCAGCGGGTCAGCACCGGTGCGCCGGACAGTCCGGTATTGGGAAAGTACTCCGCCAGCCACTGGCCCGGCGCGCAACTGGCCTGCGCCATCGCGCTGCCGCCGGCCAGCATCCAGGAGGCGGCCAATAGCCGCAGCAGGGTCCCGGCATGGCGGGACCGGATGCGCCAGGAGCGCGCTGCGCGCTCCCTCGCCGCTGGTAGATGGGGCATGGTGAAATTTCTCCTGGAAGACAAGGCAAAGGGCAAAAGAAAACAAAAACGCCGCGCGGCAGAACGGTGTGATTCCTGAATCAAATGTGGCTTTGACGCTTGTCCCATATTGATTCTTTGCTATTGGATTCATACCGGCAGCAGGCACGGCGCTTTGGCGGCGGCAGGCAGGAGCGCAGGCCTTGCAGGCAGCGCTCCGCCACCGGGCCCATTGTCCGAAGCGGTGCGCGGCAAATCCATCCGACTGATGTCCTACGACCTTGTGCGCCGGGTCGTAAGACCCGCTCCACCCCCCCACCCCGAACGCGGCGCGCGGCAGAAAGGCGTGGCCGCCCCGTGCACCGGCGCGGGCTCCCCCGGTGGCGCACCGCGGTCCACCGGGCCGCACGGAGCCCAGGCGTTCGCCGCCCTGCGGCGGCGGCGGCCAGCCCCGCAAAAGCGCGCTCAGCGCGGCCCGCGCCAGGAGAGCAAAAGAGTCCACGGCCGCGCCACGGGCGGCCCTGGTGGAGCGGCAGGCGTCATGCAGACGCACCGGCCGGCATCCCAGGGGGTGCCGGCGCCCCGGGGACGCCCTATTGCGCGGCCACCGCGTACCGGTAGCCGCGGAAGGTCCAGACCGTGCGCCCCGGCTCGATCTTCTCCAGCACCAGGCCCGGCGCGGCCTGGTCGCCCTCGTGCAGCACCTGCCCGTTGACGATGGCCATGCGGTACACCGGGTTGCTGGAATGCGTGGCCCCCGTGACCTTGAGCGCGGGCAACTGCGCGCGCAGGGTGTCCGGCAGGTCGGTCTGGGCGAACACCGGGCTCGCGGGCGGCGGCGCAGCGCCGGGGTCCTGCGTGGAGCGCGGGGCAGACCCGTTGGCTGGGAGCGGCGCGCCAAGCGACTCACGCGGGCGCGCCGGATCGGCCGCCGGCGCCCGTGCGGCGGGTGGTGCCACCACCACCGCGGCCACAGGCCGCTCGCGCTCACGCGCGGTGCCGCCGCGCTTGTCCGCCGCGCGCTTGCTGTCCGCCGGGCGCGGCTCGGGTGCGGGCGCCGGCGGGGCCGTCCGGGCGAGCGCGGGCTCTGGCGCCGGCGCCGGCGCGGGCACGGAAGAAGCCAAGGGGGGCGGCGGCGCCACTGGAGCTGCCGTTGTGACAGGTGCTGTGGGTGTGGCGGGCGCGGCAGGGGCAGGCGCCACCACGGCGGGCGCGGCCGGGGCCACCGCCGTCGCCACCGGGGCCTGCGGCCGCAGGGCCCACCAGGTACCACCGGCCGCCAGCACGGCCACGCCCACCACCGCCGCCGCCACGGCCCACAGCGGGGCCGGCGCCGCCCGGTGGACGGCGGGCAATTCCCCGGCCGCGGGCGCGGCCTGGGAGTGCAGGCCCGGCACGGCCCCCCGGCCGCGTTCGGCGTCGGCACGCCGCAGCGCATCAAGGATGTAGGACATGGTCAGTCTCCGTTGCGCAGGCGCGGCTCGTTCACGCCCGTGGCGCGGTTGAGCAGCATGAGTGTCAGGGGGCCGGCACGGCCATCGGGCGTCACGCCCTGGGCCAGCTGGAAGCGGTGGATGCGCGACTGGCGCAGCGCGGGCGTCACCGGCCGGCTTCCGGAGCCCGTGCCGCCGGCCGCCTTGCTGGCCAGTTGCTGGTCCAGCCAGGCCGCGCCGGCCGGGGTGTCGCTGATCTCGCCGCGATCGGGCATGCCGGCCGGGGCGCGCCACAGCGTGGCGATGTCGCCGCGCCACGCCTGCGCCAGTTCGGCCACCGGCACCCGCAGCGTGCGGCCGCCGCCTTCCAGCGTGGCGGTCTCGCCGTCCAGGCCGCGCAGCAGCACGGAGACCGGGGCCTCGGCTTCATCCGACGGATACAGCGCGAGCAGCACGGGCCGGTCGATCTGCCGCACCAGGTTCAGGCCCGCGCGGCGATTGCGGTAGCAGCGCAGCCCCTCGCGCGGCAAGGTGGCGCAAGCGTCCGCCCCCGCGGGCAGCTTCACGCCCCAGGCCGAGGCCAGCGCCTGCCAGGCCGGCGCGTCGCTGGCGGGCTGCGCCAGCACGAATTGCTCCAGCGCGGAAGGTTGCGCCCCCGGCGGGATGGCGGCCGCGGCCGCCCCCTGCGCGGCGGACGCGGTGGACGCCGCCGCCAGCACCGCGGGCGCCACCAGGGGCGCGGCTACGGGCGGCGGGGGCGTGGCGGCGGGACGGGAGGCCGCGCGCGATGGAGCGGCGGCTCCGGCGCCCGTGGCCGCCTGCGGCCCCGGCTGCGGCGCGGGCCACAGGCCCAGCGCCCAGCCCGCGGCCGCCACGGCCACGGCACCCGCCACGGCGCCCAGGCCCGTGGACGCCCAGCGCGGCAGCGGTGGCCGCGCGCTGCGCGCCGCGGCGGCCGATGCCGGTGCGTCGAACACTTCGCGCGCGGCGCGGTTGACGATGGCCCTGGTGACCTGGCGCGCCCCCGCCGCATAGGCGCCGAGCAGCGCCCGGTCGCACAGCAGGTTGATGCGCCGGGGCACGCCGTGGGAGAGCGCATGCACGCGCTGGATGGCGCGCCGCTCGAACGGGATCGGCCCGTTGAGCCCGGCCACGGCGAGGCGGTGCGCGATGTACTGCTGCGTCTCCTGCGGGGTCAGGGCGTCCAGGTGAAAGCGCGCGATCACGCGCTGGGCCAGCTGCTCCATCGAAGGCCGCGCCACCATGGCGCGCAGCTCGGGCTGGCCGATGAGAATGATCTGCAGCAGCTTGCGCTCGCTGGTTTCCAGGTTGGTGAGCAGGCGCAACTGCTCCAGCACGTCGGCCGCGAGGTTCTGTGCCTCGTCGATGATGAGCACGTTGTTGCGCCCCGAGGCGTGCGCGGCCAGCAGCGACGCGTTGAGCGGGTCGATGCAGTCCTTGACCGTCTCCACCCCCGGCACGGCCGGCTTGTGCGGCACGCCGAACTCGTCGCAGATGGAACGCAGCAGCTCGCCCACGGTGAGCTTGGGATTGAAGATGTAGGCCACGTTGCAGTTCGCCGGAATCTGCTCCAGGAAACAGCGGCACACCGTGGTCTTGCCCGTGCCCACCTCGCCGGTGAGCAGCACGAAGCCGCCGCCCGCGTCCAGCCCATACAGGAGGTGCGCCAGCGCCTCGCGGTGCCGCTCGCTCATGAACAGGTAGCGCGGGTCCGGTGCTATGGAAAACGGGGGATGCTGAAGACCGAAAAACGGGGCGTACATGCCGTGAGGATACCGCCCCGCCATGAAACGACCCCCGGCCGTACCCGGGCACAGCGCGGGGCCTGCCCGGACAGGGAGGCAGGGTTTCACCCACCGAGTAGTTTCCCGTAAATTGTCGTCGGCAAGACAAGATGGCGTCAAAGTGGGTCCTAGCATTGGACCCAACGCGCTGCCACAAGGCACCCAGCCGCGCCCCGGCAGCCCCCGGGCCGACACCTCTTACTTTTAGGAACCGGAATGAAGACCACGTTCCCGCAATTGCTGCTCAAGCATGCCGCCGAGCGCCCCGACGCGCCGGCGCTGCGCGAAAAAGAATACGGCATCTGGCAGACCCACAGCTGGGCCGACCTGGTGCGCCTGGTGGAACAGGTGGCGGCCGGCCTGCACCTGGCGGGCCTGCAGCGCCACGAGCACATGGTGGTGATCGGCGCCAACCGCCCCCGCCTGTATGCCACCATGCTCGCGGCGCAATCGCTGGGCGCCATTCCGGTGCCCCTGTACCAGGACGCCGTGGGCGCCGAATGCATCTTCCCCCTGAACAACGCCGAGGTGCGCTTTTGCCTGGTGGAAGACCAGGAACAGGTCGACAAGCTGCTCGAGATCCGCGCGCAGTGCCCGCAGATCTCGAACATCTTCTTTGACGATCCGCGCGGCCTGCGCAACTACGAGGAAGAAGGCCTCGCGTCGCTGGACTCGCTGATCGAGGCGGGCAAGGCGCATGCCGCCAGGAACCCCCAGTGGTTCCGCGCCGAGGTGGCCAAGGCCCAGCCCGACGATGTGGCGGCGATGTTCTTCACCTCGGGCACCACGGGCAACCCCAAGGGCGTGGTGCACACCCACAGCACGCTGCTGGACCGCGCATCCGCGGGCGCCGAGTTCGACAAGCTCACCAGCAGCGAAGAGGTGCTGGCCTACCTGCCCCCGGCCTGGATCGGCCAGAACATCTTCAGCTATGCGCAGTGGCTGGCCTGCGGCTACGTGGTGAACTGCCCCGAGTCGGCCAGCACCGTGACCATCGACCTGAAGGAAGTGGGCCCCACCTACTACTTCGCGCCACCACGCATCTTCGAAGGCCTGCTCACCAGCGTGATGATCCGCATGGAAGACGCGGGCACCCTCAAGCGCAAGATGTTCCAGGCCTGCATGGCCGTGGCCCAGCGCGTGGGCCCCGCGCTCATGGACGGCCTGCCGGTGGGCACGCTCGACCGCATCAAGTACGCCCTGGGCAACCTGCTGGTGTACGGCCCGCTGCGCAACAACCTGGGTTTCAGCCGCGTGCGCGTGGCCTACACGGCGGGCGAGGCCATCGGGCCCGACCTGTTCACCTTCTACCGCTCCATCGGCATCAACTTGAAGCAGCTGTACGGCTCCACCGAGACCGCCGTGTTCGTGTGCCTGCAGCCCGACAACCAGGCGCGCGCCGACACCGTGGGCGTGCCCATCCGGGGCGTGGAGATCAAGGTCGCCGACAACGGCGAGATCCTGGTCAAGTCCGCCGGCCTGCTCAAGGAGTACTACAAGAACCCCAAGGCCACGGCCGAGGTGCTCACGGCCGACGGCTGGTACCACACGAGCGACGCGGGCTTCCTCGACGCGCAGGGCCACTTGAAGATCATCGACCGCGTCAAGGACGTGGGCCGCATCAAGGGCGGCGCCAACGACGGCGCCATGTTCGCGCCCAAGTACGTGGAGAACAAGCTCAAGTTCTTCCCGCACATCAAGGAAGTCGTCGCCCTGGGCGACGGCCGCGAGAAGGTGTGCGTGATGGTCAACATCGACTTCGACGCCGTGGGCAACTGGGCCGAGCGCCGCAACCTGCCCTACGCGGGCTACACCGACCTGGCGCAAAAGCCCGACGTGTACGAACTGATCCGCGAGTGCATCGAGAAGGTCAACGCCGACCTCGCCACCGATTCCATGCTGGCGGGCAGCCAGGTCAGCCGCTTCCTGGTGCTGCACAAGGAACTCGATGCCGACGACGGCGAGCTCACGCGCACCAACAAGGTCCGCCGCGGCTTCATCGCCGAGAAATACGGCGTGCTCGTGGACGCTCTCTACGCGGGCCGCACCGAGCAGTACATCGAGACCCAGGTCAAGTTCGAGGACGGCCGCACGGGCAGCGTGAGCGCCACCCTGAAGCTGTCGGACACCAAGACCTTCGCGCCGGTGAAAAAGGCCGCATGACCCCGCACCCCACCCATTGAGTCCAGGCATTCAATCCATGACCAAAAAGAAGATCGGTGACGTCATCCTCGACGTCAAGAACATCAGCCTGCGGTTTGGCGGTGTGAAGGCGCTGACGGACATCTCGTTCAACGTCAAGGAGCACGAGATCCGCGCCATCATCGGCCCCAACGGCGCGGGCAAGAGCTCCATGCTCAACTGCATCAACGGCGTGTACACGCCGCAGGACGGCTCCATCACCTTCCGTGGCAAGACCTTCTCGCACATGAACTCGCGCCAGGTGGCCGAGATGGGCGTGGCGCGCACGTTCCAGAACCTGGCGCTGTTCAAGGGCATGAGCGTGATCGACAACATCATGACCGGGCGCAACCTCAAGATCAAAAGCAACCTGCTGATGCAGGCGCTGCGCATCGGCCCCGCCGAGCGCGAGGAGATCCGCCACCGCGAATACGTCGAGCACATCATCGACTTCCTGGAAATCCAGGCCTTCCGCAAGACCCCCGTGGGCCAGCTGCCCTACGGCCTGCAAAAGCGCGTGGACCTGGGCCGGGCCCTGGCCATGGAGCCCCAGGTGCTGCTGCTCGACGAGCCCATGGCCGGCATGAACGTGGAAGAGAAGCAGGACATGTGCCGCTTCATCCTCGACGTGAACGACGAGTTCGGCACCACCATCGTGCTCATCGAGCACGACATGGGCGTGGTGATGGACATCAGCGACCGGGTGGTGGTGCTCGACTACGGCAAGAAGATCGGCGACGGCAGCCCCGACGAAGTGCGCAACAACGAAGACGTTATCAGTGCCTATCTGGGCACGAGCCACTAAGGGCGGGAGAAAAAACAATGGCATTCTTTCTCGAAACACTGATCGGCGGCCTCATGGCCGGCATGCTGTATTCGCTGGTGGCGCTGGGCTTCGTGCTGATCTACAAGGCATCGGGCGTCTTCAACTTCGCGCAGGGCGCGATGGTGCTGTTCGCCGCGCTGGCCATGGCCCGCTTTGCCGAGTGGATTCCCAAGTGGACGGGCATCAGCAGTCCCATCGTGGCCAACCTCGCGGCCTTCGTGATCGCGGGCGCCATCATGTTCGTGGTGGCCTGGCTGATCGAGAAGCTGGTGCTGCGCCACCTGGTGAACCAGGAAGGCGCCACGCTGCTCATGGCCACGCTGGGCATCACCTACTTCATGGAAGGCCTGGGCCAGACGCTGTTTGGCAGCGACATCTACAAGATCGACGTGGGCATGCCCAAGGACCCGATCTTCATGCTGGACAGCCTCTTCCAGGGCGGCATCCTGGTGAACAAGGAAGACGTGATCGCCGCCGCCATCGCCGCCGCCCTGGTGGCGCTGCTGTCGGTGTTCTTCCAGAAGACGTCCACCGGCCGCGCCCTGCGCGCCGTGGCGGACGACCACCAGGCCGCGCAATCCATCGGCATTCCGCTCAACCGCATCTGGGTGATCGTATGGTGCGTGGCCGGCGTCGTGGCCCTGGTGGCCGGGATGATCTGGGGCAGCAAGCTCGGGGTGCAGTTCTCGCTGACCACGGTGGCGCTGCGCGCGCTGCCGGTGGTGATCCTGGGGGGCCTCACGTCCGTGCCCGGCGCCATCATCGGCGGGCTGATCATCGGCGTGGGCGAGAAGCTGTCCGAGGTGTACCTGGGCCCGTTCGTGGGCGGGGGCATCGAGATCTGGTTTGCGTATGTGCTGGCGCTGGTGTTCCTTCTGTTCAGACCGCAAGGTTTGTTCGGGGAGAAGATCATCGACCGCGTGTAACCCATAACAACAAGAACAGGAGACTTCCATGCTCTACCGCGAAAACGGCCAGTTCAAGACCAGCTACCGCGCCGACCAGCAGATCTTCCCCATCGCGCAGGACCGCATCGCCATCGCGCTGCTGCTGGCCGTCGCCTTCCTGGTCGTGCCCATGCTGGCCAGCGACTACATCTTCCGCGCCATCCTGATTCCCTTCGTCATCATGGCGCTGGCGGCCCTGGGGGTGAACATCCTCGTGGGCTACTGCGGCCAGATCTCGCTGGGCTCGGGCGCGTTCATGGCGGTGGGGGCCTATGGCGCCTACAACTTCTTCGTGCGCTTTCCGGGCATGCCGCTGATTCCGGCGCTGATCCTGGGCGGCCTCTGCGCCACGTTCTTCGGCATCCTGTTCGGGCTGCCCAGCCTGCGCGTCAAGGGCCTGTACCTGGCGGTGGCCACCCTGGCCGCGCAGTTCTTCTCCGACTGGATGTTCCTGCGCATCAAGTGGTTCACCAACAACTCGGACTCGGGCTCGGTGTCGGTGAACAACCTGCAGGTCTTCGGCCTGCCCATCGAGAGCGCCACCAGCAAGTACCTGTTCTGCCTGGCCCTGCTGGTCGTCGTGGCCCTGCTGGCCAAGAACCTGGTGCGTGGCGCCATCGGCCGCGAATGGATGGCCATCCGCGACATGGACGTGGCGGCGGCCGTGATCGGCATCCGCCCCATGTACGCCAAGCTCAGCGCCTTCGCCGTGAGTTCCTTCATCGTGGGCATGGCCGGCGCGCTGTGGGCCTTCGTGCACCTGGGCGCGTGGGAGCCCGCGGCCTTCTCGGTGGAAATCTCGTTCCGCCTCCTGTTCATGGTGATCATCGGCGGCCTGGGCTCCATCTCCGGGGGGTTCTTTGGCGCCGCCTTCATCGTGGTGCTGCCCATCGTGCTCAACCAGTTCCTGCCAGCCTTCATGGGCCTGTTCGGCATCGAGGTGTCCACCGCCGGTGTCTCGCACGCCGAGCTGATGATCTTCGGCGCGCTGATCGTGTGGTTCCTGATCGTGGAGCCGCATGGCCTGGCCAAGCTGTGGTCCACCGCCAAGCAGAAGCTGCGCCTGTGGCCCTTCCCGCATTGATTGATATGCACCCCCTGAGTCGCTTCGCGCCTTCCCCCTCTCCTTCGGGAGGGGGACGCCACCGGTGGCCTGGCAAAGCCAGTTCCACAGTGGCGCTGGCCTCGTGCATGCCAGTGCAAAGCTCGCAGCCCTTGAATCCGTCGGTTTCTTCCCCGTGCTTCAACACATTCATCCAAAGGAGACATCCATGAAGCTTTCGAAACTCGTGATCGCCGCTGCCGTGGTCGCCGCCGGTGCGTCGACCATCACCACCAGTGCCTTCGCACAAGCCAAGGAGCAGTTCTTCCCGCTGCTGTCGTACCGCACCGGCCCCTACGCGCCCAACGGCGTGCCATGGGCCAACGGCAAGCAGGACTACATCAAGATGATCAACGCCCGCGACGGCGGCATCAACGGCGTGAAGCTCACCTTTGAAGAATGCGAAACCGGCTACGCCACCGACCGTGGCGTGGAGTGCTACGAGCGCCTGAAGGGGCGTCCCGGCGTGTCGCTGTTCGACCCGCAGGCCACCGGCATCACTTTCGCGCTGACCGAGAAGGCCCCCGTGGACAAGATCCCGCTGATGACGCTGGGCTACGGCCTGTCGGTGGCGCAGGACGGCCAGGCGTTCAAGTGGAACTTCCCCTTCATGGGCAGCTACTGGACCGGCGCCGACATCCTGATCCAGCACATCGGCAAGGCCGCGGGCGGCATGGACAAGCTCAAGGGCAAGAAGATCGCCCTGGTGTACCACGACAGCCCGTTCGGCAAGGAGCCGATCCCGCTGCTGCAGGAACGCTCCAAGATGCATGGCTTCGAGCTGCAGATGCTGCCCGTGACCGCGCCCGGCGTGGAGCAGAAAGCCACCTGGCTGCAGGTGCGCCAGAGCCGCCCCGACTACGTGCTGCTGTGGGGCTGGGGCGTGATGAACTCCACCGCCCTCAAGGAAGCCCAGGCCACCGGCTATCCGCGCGACAAGATGTATGGCGTGTGGTGGGCTGGCGCCGAGCCGGACGTGCGTGACGTGGGCGAAGGCGCCAAGGGCTACAACGCGCTGGCCTTGAACACCTCGGGCCAGCAGCCCAAGGTGATCCAGGACATCCTGAAGAACGTGCACGACAAGGGCCAGGGCACGGGACCCAAAGACGAAGTGGGCTCGGTGCTGTACACGCGCGGCGTGATCATCCAGATGCTGGCCGTGGAATCGGTGCGCCGCGCGCAGGAGCGTTTCGGCAAGGGCAAGGTCATGACCGGCGAGCAGGTGCGCTGGGGCATGGAGAACCTGGCCCTGGACCAGAAGAAGCTCGACGCCATGGGCTTTGGCGGCGTGATGCGCCCCCTGTCCACGAGCTGCGCCGACCACATGGGCTCCACCTGGGCCCGCGTGCACACCTGGGATGGCGCCAAGTGGAACTTCTCGTCCGACTGGTACCAGGCCGATGAGCAGATCCTCAAGCCCATGATCAAGGCGGGCGCCGACAAGTACCTGGCCGACAAGAAGATGACGCGCCGGGATGCGGCGGACTGCCAGTCTTGATTCGGACCATCCCCCTGAGGCGCTGACGCGCCTTCCCCCTTCTCTCTTAGCGCTTCGCGCTGCGGGAAGGGGGACGCCACCAGCGCGGCGGGGCGGCCCTTGCGCGGTGGCCCTGGCCTGGGCAGCGACCGTTTCAAGGGCCAGTGAACAGCGGTTGCCTCTTTGGCAGCCGCCAATCCAAAGGGTTGTGCAGCAGCTTTTTGGATTGGCACAGGAAGGCAAGACCATGGACTCCAACAGCAACATCGTTCTCAACGTCAACGGCATCGAGGTCATCTACAACCACGTGATCCTCGTGCTCAAGGGCGTCTCGCTGCAGGTGCGCGAAGGCAGCATCGTGGCCATCCTGGGGGGCAACGGGGCGGGCAAGACAACCACGCTGCGCGCCATCTCCAATTTGCTCAAGGGCGAACGCGGCGAGGTCACCAAGGGCAGCATCGAGCTGCGTGGCGAGCGCATCGAGAACCTCTCGCCCGCCGACCTGGTGCAGCGCGGCGTGGTGCAGGTGATGGAGGGGCGGCACTGCTTCGCCCACCTGACGATCGAAGAGAACCTGATGACGGGCAGCTACACCCGTACCAGCAAGGCCGAGATCGCGGCCAACCTGGAGAAGGTCTACAACTACTTTCCGCGCCTGAAGACGCGCCGCACCTCGCAGGCGGCGTACACGTCGGGCGGCGAGCAGCAGATGTGCGCCATCGGCCGCGCGCTCATGGCCAACCCCAGCATGGTGCTGCTCGACGAGCCCTCCATGGGCCTGGCACCGCAGATCGTGGAAGAGGTGTTCAACATCGTCAAGGACCTGAACACCAAGGAAAAGGTCACCTTCCTGCTGGCCGAGCAGAACACCAACATGGCGCTCAAGTACTCGGACTACGGCTACATCATGGAAAGCGGCCGCGTGGTGATGGACGGCGCCGCCAGCGACCTGGCCAGCAACGAGGACGTCAAGGAGTTCTACCTGGGCGTGGGCGGTGGCGAGCGCAAGAGCTTCAAGGATGTGAAGAGCTACAAGCGGCGCAAGCGCTGGCTGGCTTGACGTGCCCCCTGAGGCGCTGGCGCGCCTTCCCCTCAAGGGGGACGCACCCGGTGGCCTGGCGAAGCCAGTTCCACGGGTGCGCTGGCGGGAGCAGCGCACTTTCTGAGACCACGGATGAATCCACTCCCAAATTCATAGCTGATTGCGATTGATGGACAAGCGCTAGAGGCCAATTTCACTTCAAACCACTTCACAAGGAACACCAGGCATGAGCACGTTCTATGACGCCCTGGAAACCCGCAGCCCCGCAGAGCGCGAAGCGGCCCTGATGGCCGCGCTGCCGCGGCAGATCGCCCATGCCCAGAAGGCATCGCCCGCGTTTGCCGGCATCCTGGCGGGCGTGGATGCCGCCGCCGTCACCAGCCGCGCTGCGCTGGCGCAGCTGCCCGTCACGCGCAAGTACGAGCTGCTGGAGCGCCAGCAGGCGGACCGCGCCGCCAACGTGTTCGGCGGGTTCAGCGCGCTGGGCTTTGGCCCCGGCATGACCCGCGTATTCGCCAGCCCCGGCACCATCTACGAGCCCGAGGGCACGCGCCGCGACTACTGGCGCATGGCGCGGGCCATCCATGCCGTGGGTTTTCGCAGCGGCGAGCTGATCCACAACAGCTTCAGCTACCACTTCGTGCCCGCGGGCTCGATGATGGAAACCGGCGCCCATGCGCTGGGCTGCACCGTGTTTCCGGGCGGCACGGGGCAGACCGAGCAGCAGGTGCAGGCCATGGCCGAACTGCGGCCAGCGGGCTACATCGGCACCCCCAGCTTCCTCAAGATCATTGTCGAGAAGGCCGCGGAAATGGGCATCGCGCTGCCCAGCGTGACCAAGGCGCTGGTCTCGGGCGAGGCGTTCCCCCCCTCGCTGCGCGACTGGTTCGCCGAGCGCGGCATCAGCGGCTACCAGTGCTACGCCACGGCCGACCTGGGGCTGATCGCCTACGAGACCAGCGCGCGCGAGGGCCTGGTGCTCGATGAAGGCGTGATCGTGGAGATCGTGCGCCCCGGCACCGGCGACCCCGTGCCCGAGGGCGAGGTGGGCGAGCTGGTCGTCACCACGCTCAACCCCGACTACCCGCTGATCCGCTTTGGCACCGGCGACCTGTCGGCCGTGCTGCCCGGCGACTGCCCCACGGGCCGGACCAACACCCGCATCAAGGGCTGGATGGGCCGCGCCGACCAGACCACCAAGGTGCGCGGCATGTTCGTGCACCCCGGCCAGGTGGCCACCATCGCGCGGCGCTTTCCGCAGGTGCTGCGCGCGCGGCTGGTGGTCAGCGGCGAGATGGCCAACGACCAGATGGTGCTGCAGGTGGAGACCAGCGAAACCGCCGAGGGCCTGGCGCGCCAGCTGGGCGACGCCATCCGCGAGGTGACCAAGCTGCGCGGCGATGTGCAGATGGTGGCCCCGGGCACCCTGCCCAACGACGGCAAGGTGATCGAGGACGCGCGGAGTTACAAGTAGCCCCCTGCGTCGCCTTCGGCGCCTTCCCCCGAGGGGACGGCCCCCTCGCTGCGGGGCGGCCCTTGCTCGGCGCCTCCCGCCTGGCCTGCGCCGGTATCGAGCGCAGAGGACTGAAGCGGTGCGGTGCAAGCGTGCAGGCAGACAGACAGGCACCCGGTCACTGGACCACCTGCAGTTTGCGGCAACGCAAGAAATGCCCACTTGGCACGGCGGGTCACCGCAGTGTTTACCCTAATCAATACTCCTTTTTTTATAGCATTTAGCGCTTTATTGACGGGCGCTGCAGGCCTTTTTCACTTAAAGCCCCTGCCCCGGGCGGGCTACGTAATATCCGCAATGTTCCCGTAAACCCCCCTCGCTATCATGGCCCGTCATTCACAGGAGAGACCATGAAAAAGATGCTGAAACTCGCACTGATCGCTGCCGCCGCAGCCACCGCTTTCGGCGCCAGCGCCCAGGAGTTCCCCGCCAAGGACAAGACGATCACGATCGTGGTCCCCTACGCCGCGGGCGGCCCCACCGACCGCGTGGCGCGCGACCTGGCCGAAGCCATCCGCAAGCCCCTGGGCGGCATCAGCGTGGTGGTGGACAACTCCGCCGGCGCGGGCAGCACCATCGGCTCCGCCAAGGTGGCGCGGGCCGCACCCGATGGCTACACCCTGCTGCTGAACCACGTGAGCATGGCCACCATGCCCACCATGTACCGCAAGCTGGCCTTCAACGTGGCCAATGACTTCGAGTACCTGGGCATCATCAACGACGTGCCCATGACGCTCATCGCGCGTCCCTCGATGCCCGCGAACAACTACAAGGAACTGGCTGGCTGGCTGCAGCAGAACAAGGGCAAGATCAACCTGGGCAATGCAGGCCAGGGCTCGGCCTCGCACCTGTGCGGCCTGATCTTCCAGAGCGCCGTGCAGGTCGACATGACGGCTGTGCCCTACAAGGGCACCGCGCCCGCCATCACCGACCTGATCGGCGGCCAGATCGACCTGCTGTGCGACCAGACGACCAACACCACCTCGCAGATCGAGGCCAAGAAGGTCAAGGCCTACGCCGTGACCACCTCCAAGCGCCTGACGACGCCCACCCTCAAGGACCTGCCCACGCTGGCCGAATCCGGCGTGAAGGACTTCAACGTGACCATCTGGCACGGCCTGTACGCGCCCAAGGGCACGCCCGCACCGGTGCTGACCAAGATCAACGAAGCCCTCAAGGTGGCCCTGAAGGACCCTGAGTTCATCAAGAAGCAGGAAGGCCTGGGCGCTGTGGTGGCCACCGACAAGCGCGTCGAACCCGCCGAGCACAAGAAGTTCGTGCTGTCCGAAACCGAGAAATTCGGCGCCGCCATCAAGGCCGCGGGCTCCTACGCGGACTGATCGGCACCTGCGCCCCCAGCCCGCGACCCTGCGGGCTGCGGTGCTCAGGATTGCTTGAAGGATTGAAGGAAGCAGGCAAGCCACCACGCCCCCCGGGGCCTGGTGGCTTTTTTCCTGCCCGCGCCGCCACGGGCCGCCGCACGCCGCCGCACGCCGCCGCGCTCCGGGTAATCCATGTGAACCCCGGCATGCCGGCCCGCGTAAAAAGGGGACCACCGTGGCATTCTCTTGCCGGCAGATCCTCCCTCACAACGAAAGCTCGCCCATGGCGCAACATCGACAAGCCCACCACCACCTTGCGCGCAGCACCTCCCAGCCCCGCGCCCCGGCGCGCAGCCGCCGCGAGGCCCTGGCGTTCGCATTCACCCTGAGCGCGCTGGGCGCCATGGCCATCGCGGCGGCCGCCACCCTGCTCGCGCCGGGCTCCGCCCACGCCCAGGCCACGCCCGCCGCGGGGGGCTGGCCCACCAAGCCCGTGCGCATCGTCGTGCCCTTCGCGCCCGGCGGCACCACCGACATCCTGGCCCGCGCGATGGCCCCCGAACTCTCGCGCGCGTTCGGCCAGCAGTTCATCGTGGACAACCGCGCGGGCGCGGGCGGCAACGTGGGCGCCGAGATCGTGGCGAAATCCCCCGGCGACGGCTACACCCTGCTCATGGGCACCGTGGGCACGCACGGCATCAACCGCGCGCTGTACGCCAAGCTGCCGTACGACCCCATCAAGGACTTCGTGCCCATCACCCTGGTGGCCGCCGTGCCCAACGTGATGGTGATGAATGCCGACAAGGCCAAGGCCCAGGGCATCCACAACGTGCAGGACTTCATCCGCGTGGCCAAGGCCAGCCCCGGCAAGATGAACATGGCCTCCAGCGGCAACGGCACGTCCATCCACCTGGCGGGCGAGCTGTTCAAGAGCATGACGGGCACCTTCATGCTGCACCTGCCCTACCGCGGCTCGGGCCCGGCCCTCATGGACATGGTGGCGGGCAATGCGGACGTGATGTTCGACAACCTGCCCTCGTCCATGGCGCAGATCAAGGCGGGCAAGCTCACGGCGCTGGCCGTGACAAGCTCGGAGCGCTCCAGCGCGCTGCCCGACGTGCCCACGGTGGAGCAGGCGGGCGGCCCCGCGCTCAAGGGCTACGAGGCCAGTTCCTGGTTCGGCCTGCTGGCTCCCGCGGGCACGCCCCCCGACATCGTCCACCGCATCCAGCAGGAAGTCGCCAGGTCGCTGGCCACGCCCGCGATGAAGGAACGGCTCGTGGCGCAGGGCGCGATCCCGGGCGGCAATACGCCGGCGGACTTCGCCAGGCACATCGACAGCGAGCACAAGAAGTGGGCGCAGGTGGTGAAGACCTCGGGAGCGAAGGTCGACTGACCCACCACGCCGGCGGCAGGCCCCCGGCGCAGCCGCCTGCCGGTCAAGTCACGGTGGCGCCGAGGGGGGCGCGGCCAGCAAGCGCTTCTCGCCCTGGGCGAACGAGGCCCGCTGGATCCGCCCCTGGGCCACCTCGTAGACGCAGAGCATCTCCAGGGTGCCCAGCCCCTCCGGGAAATTGCGCGTGATCAGTTCGAGGTCCACCACCACGCCGCCCATCACCGTGCGCGACAGCAGCCGCGCATGCAGGTCGGGCTCGGCAAAACGCGCCAGAAAGCGCGGCCGCATTTCAGCATGCCCGTGCGCGAGCCGTTCTCCATGGAGCACATGCTGCTGCGCATCGGCGGCGTAAGTGGCCAGCAGGGCCTCGATGTCCCTGGCGTTGTAGGCATCGAGTTGCGCCTGCACGACGGCCAGCGGCGAAGGGTCGTGGATCATGATGGATGGTGAAACAAGGAAAGCGCAGGAGGGCATGGCACCCGGCCCGCACAGGGGCCCGGCAGGGCGGACAGCGGGAGCCCGCTCTGGCGCGCCGCCACTCCCGCGCGGCCACGCCGCCATTCATGCGGTGCTACACGCCCCAGACCACGTCCACGTCCGCCGCCGCGCTGCGCTTGAGCATCTCGATGAACGGTGCCACCCGCTGGCGCAGGCGCACCGTGTCGGCGCGCTCCTCGGCCACGGCGTCGTCGCTGGCGTCCTCGGGCGGGGGCAGCGTTTCCTCCGCCGCCACGGCGGCCTCGAGCGCCGCGATGGCGCCCGGGATCTGCGCCGCCGTCACGATGCCGCTCGCACCGGGTGTCTTGCCCATGATGGTCACGATCTGCCGCCCTTGCGGCTCCAGCATGATCAGATCGGCGGCAGCGCGGGACTTGAATTTGTAGAGCATGGTGAAACGTATTCCTCGGTAGGGCTTGAAGCGGCCGGCAAACCCGGCACGGCGATGGTGGACAGGCGTTTGCGGGCCGCTCCGGTTCAGCGGTTGTACATGTAGTCGCGCGTGAACGGATAGTCCGATTGTGCGCCGGCCAGGGCCCCGGCCGCCATCTGGCCGTCGGGCTTCGTGGCCAGCATCTGGTGCAGCGCCATCCAGCCGCGCTCGAACCCCAGCGCGCTGCCCGCCAGGTACAGGCGGTAGGCACGCAGCACCTTGTCGCCCTGCTCGGCGCCGGACTGCGCGGCCAGCACCTCGCGCGCCGCGGGCAGGCGGGCCTCCAGCCCGTCGGACCACGCCCACAGGGTGCGCGCGTAGTGGGGGCGCAGGTTCTCGGTGTCCACCATTTCCAGGCCCGCCCGGGCCATGTCGTGCAGCACGGCGCTCACGTGGATCAGCTCCCCCCCGGGGAAGATGTACTGCTCGATGAAGTCGCCCATGCCCGCGCCGAGCTGCGCGTTGTCCACCGCGCCCGCCGTGATGCCGTGGTTCATCAGCAGGCCCCCCGGGCGCAGCAGCCGGGCCACGGTGGCAAAGTAGCGTTCCATCTGCGCGCGGCCCACATGCTCGAACATGCCCACGGACGCCACCTTGTCGAAGGGCCGGTCCGCCTGCAGCTCGCGGTAGTCGCACAGCTGCATCCGCACACGGCCCTGCAGCCCCCGCGCCTCGATGAGCTGCTGCACATGCGCGTGCTGGTTGCGCGACAGCGTGATGCCCGTGGCATCCACGCCGTAGTGCTCCGCTGCCCACAGCAGCAGGCCGCCCCAGCCGGCGCCGATGTCCAGGAACCGCTCGCCGGGCGCCAGGCGCAGCTTGCGGCAGATGTGGTCCAGCTTGGCCTCCTGGGCCTGGGCCAGCGACATGCCCGCATCCCGGAAATAGGCGCACGAATAGACGCGCCGCGGGTCGAGCCAGAGCGCATAGAAGTCGTCCGAGAGGTCATAGTGGAACTGCACCTGGCGGGCATCGCGGGCCACCGTGTGCGCCGCCATGGACCGTGCCCGCGCCAGCACCCGGCGCCACCAGCCGCTGTGCTGCTCGCGGGCCGGGTCGCGGGTGAGCAGGCCCGCCGCGGCGGCCATCAGGTCGCGCATGCCGCCCTCCAGCGCCACGCGGCCCTCGACGATGGCCGCGCCCACGTTGCCGATCTCGCCCATCGCCAGGGCCACCAGCGCCATGCGGTCGCGAAACCGCAGCGTGACGGCGGGCTCGGACGCGCCCAGCTGCTGCCCGGCGGGCAGCTGGACGGCCATGGGCACTGGCAACGCAGCCAGCCGCCCCTCCAGGGTGTGCAGCAAGTGCTTCATGCCGCCTATTTTTGAATGGGTGCTGCACTGCGTCAACACCTCCCCCGCACGCCCCCGCCGGGAAGGCCCCATTGACAGTATTTTGTTTAGGTCTAAACTATTTTCACATGAACATCCTCTGCATTGGCGGCGGGCCCGCAGGCCTCTATTTCGCACTGCTCATGAAGCAGCAAAACCCTGCCCACCGGGTCACGGTGGTCGAGCGCAACCGGCCGTTCGACACCTTTGGCTGGGGCGTGGTGCTGTCGGACCAGACGCTCGAGAACCTGCGCGCGGCCGACGGACCGACGGCCGCGCTGATCGGCGATGCGTTCAACCACTGGGACGACATCGAGGTGTTCTTCAAGGGCCGCAGCGTGCGCTCCTCGGGCCACGGCTTTTGCGGCATCGGGCGCAAGCGGCTGCTCAACATCCTGCAGGACCGCTGCCTCGCGGTCGGCGTGGAGCTGGTGTTCGAGACCGACGTGGCCGACGACCAGGCGCTGGCCGCCCAGTACCAGGCCGACCTGGTGATCGCCAGCGATGGCCTCAACAGCCGCATCCGCACCCGCTACGCCGCCACCTACCAGCCCGACATCGACCTGCGCCAGTGCCGCTTCGTCTGGCTGGGCACTCACAAAAAACTCGATGCTTTTACGTTTGCTTTCGAGCAGACCGAGCACGGCTGGTTCCAGGCGCACGCCTACCAGTTCGACGCCGACACCTCCACCTTCATCATCGAGACGCCCGAGGCCGTGTGGAAGGCCCACGGCCTGGACCAGATGGAACAGCCCGAGGCGATTGCATTCTGCGAGAAGCTGTTTGCCAAATACCTGGACGGCAACGCGCTCATCAGCAACGCTACGCACCTGCGCGGCTCGGCCAACTGGATCCGCTTCCCGCGCGTGATCTGCAACACCTGGGTGCACCGCGAGACCATCGGCGGCAAGCGCGTGCCCATCGTGCTGATGGGCGACGCGGCGCACACCGCGCATTTCTCCATCGGCAGCGGCACCAAGCTCGCGCTGGAAGACGCGATTGACCTGGCGAACGAATTTTCGACGGGCCTGCCTATCGATGAGGTGCTCACCCACTACGAGGCGCGCCGCAGCGTCGAGGTGCTCAAGATCCAGAACGCCGCGCGCAACTCCACCGAGTGGTTCGAGAACGTGGGCCGCTACACCGGCATGGAGGTGGAGCAGTTCGCGTACTCGCTGCTCACGCGCAGCCAGCGCATCAGCCACGAGAACCTGCGGCTGCGCGATGCAGCATGGCTGGAGGGCTACGAGGCGTGGTTGGCAGGCGGCAAAGCTGCTATTCCCCCCATGCTCACACCGTTCACGCTCAACGGCCTCACGCTCAAGAACCGCATCGTCGTCTCGCCCATGGCCACCTACAGCGCGGTCGATGGCGTGCCGCAGGACTTCCACCTGGTGCACCTGGGCGCGCGCGCACTCGGCGGCGCGGCGCTGGTGATGGTGGAGATGACCAGCCCCACGCCCGAGGGCCGCATCACCCCCGCCTGCACCGGGCTGTGGAACGACGCGCAGCAGGCCGCGTTCACGCGCATCGTGCACTTCGTGCACGGCAGCAGCACCGCCAAGATCGGCCTGCAGCTGGGCCACAGCGGCCCCAAGGGCTCCACGCGCGTGGGGTGGGAGGGCACGGACGAGCCGCTGCCCCACGGCAACTGGCCGCTGCTGGCGGCCAGCGCGCTGGCCTACGGCGAGCAGAACCAGGCGCCCGCCGCCATGACCCGCGCCGACATGGACCGGATGACCGCCGCCTTCGTGGACAGCGCCCGCCGCGCCGTGGCCTGCGGCTTCGACTGGCTGGAGCTGCACTGCGCGCACGGCTACCTGCTGGCCAGCTTCATCAGCCCCATCACCAACCAGCGCACGGATGAGTACGGCGGTAGCCTGCAGGGCCGCTGCCGCTACCCGCTCGAAGTGTTCGCCGCCGTGCGCGCCGTGTGGCCGGCCGACAAACCCATGAGCGTGCGCATCTCGGCCCACGACTGGGCGCCGGGCGGCACCACGCCGGACGACGCGGTGGAGATCGCGCGCCTGTTCCAGGCGGCCGGCGCCGACCTGATCGACGTGTCGTCCGGCCAGACCACCCGCGCCGCCAGGCCGGTGTACGGCCGCATGTACCAGACCCCGTTCGCCGACCGCATCCGCAACGAGGTGGGCATCGCCACCATGGCCGTGGGCGCGATCACCGAGGCCGACCACGCCAACAGCATCATTGCCGCAGGCCGTGCGGACCTGTGCGCCATTGCCCGCCCGCACCTGGCCGACCCGGCCTGGACGCTGCACGCGGCCGCGCAGCTGAGCCCCGTGGCCGCCGCGCACACCGACTGGCCCGTGCAGTACGCCAGCGGCCGCGACCAGATGCTGCGCGAGATTTCCAAGCAAAAACAGCTTGCAGCGCTTGCCAATCAAGCGCAGGCAGCTACCAAAAGCAGAGCACCCGAGGAAGAAGGCTAGCCATGGACCTTGAAGCCCGCCTGCACGACGCCGCCCCCAGCGAGCACCCCGAGGCCCTGCGCCTGTGGCTGCGCATGCTCACCTGCACCCAGCTCATCGAAAAACAGGTGCGCAGCCACCTGCGCGCGCAGTTCGACACCACGCTGCCGCGCTTTGACCTGATGGCGCAGCTGGAACGCGCGCCCGAGGGCATGAAGATGAAGGACCTCTCGCGCCGCATGATGGTGACCAGCGGCAACATCACCGGCATCACCGACCAGCTCGTGGCCGAAGGGCTGGTGGAGCGCATGGACGTGGAAGGCGACCGCCGCGCGTACCTCGTGCGCCTCACGCCGCAGGGCCGCCAGCAGTTCATCGACATGGCGCGCCAGCACGAGCAATGGATCGTGGAGGCCTTCGCCACGCTGGGCGAGCGCGACATCAGCACCCTGCACCGCCTGCTGGGCAAGGTCAAGGAACACACCCAGAACAACTCTTTGGAGACCACGGAATGAAGCATTTCATCGGCGCGAGCAACCCCATGCGCGAGCAGTTCAACCCCCAGGCCAGCTACGTGGCCGAGCATTTCGCGTGGAGCTTCGACGGCGGCGTGGGCACCGTCACGCTCAACCGGCCCGACCGCAAGAACCCGCTCACCTTCCAGAGCTATTCGGAGCTGCGCGATTTTTTCTACGCGCTGCGGTTCGCCACCGACGTCAAGGCCATCGTGGTCACCGGCGCGGGCGGCAACTTCTGCTCGGGCGGCGACGTGCACGAGATCATCGGGCCGCTGACCACCATGACCATGCCCGAGCTGCTGGAGTTCACGCGCATGACGGGCGACCTGGTCAAGGCCCTGCGCGCCTGCCCGCAGCCCGTGCTGGGCGCCATCGACGGCATCTGCGCCGGTGCGGGCGCGATGATGGCGCTGGCCTGCGACATGCGCTACGGCACCGAGGCCACCAAGACTGCGTTCCTGTTCACCCGCGTGGGCCTGGCCGGTGCCGACATGGGCGCCTGCGCGCTGCTGCCCCGGATGATCGGCCAGGGCCGTGCCAGCGAGCTGCTGTTCACCGGCCGCGCGATGACGGCGCACGAGGGTCTGGCCTGGGGCTTCTTCAACGACCTGTATGAAAGCGCCGACCTGCTGGCCAACGTGCAGGCCACCGCGCGCACGCTGGCGGGCGGCCCCACCTTCGCCCATGGCATGACCAAGACCATGCTCAGCCAGGAGTGGAGCATGACCATCGAGCAGGCCATCGAGGCCGAGGCGCAGGCCCAGGCCATCTGCATGCAGACCGAAGATTTCCGACGCGCCTACGAGGCGTTTGCCGCCAGGCAGAAACCTGTGTTCCAGGGAGATTGAGCCCATGCACGTCGCCACCCCCCCGGCCCCCCGCCCGCCCTCGACGGCGCACCTGGCCCTGCCCTTCTTCGACGACGCCCACCGCGCGCTGGCCGAGGGCCTGGTGCCCTGGGCCGCCGCGCAGCAGGTCGATGAGACCGACGACCGCGCCGCCTGCCGCGACTGGGTGCAACGCCTGGGCGCGGGCGGCTGGCTGCGCTACTGCGTGCCCGCCGAACACGGCGGTGCACTGCCCGCGCTGGACTCGCGCGCGTTGGTGCTGCTGCGCGAGACGCTGGCCTACCACTCGCCGCTGGCGGATTTTGCGTTCGCCATGCAGGGCCTGGGCAGCGGCGCCATCACCCTGGCCGGCAGCCCGGCGCAACAGGCGCACTACCTGCAGGGCGTGGCGCGCGGCGAGCTGATCGCGGCGTTCGCGCTCAGCGAGCCCGAGGCAGGTTCCGACGTGGGCGCTATGCAAACAGTAGCTACCAGCGCTTATCCATCAAGCGCTAGCGGCCAAAAATACTCATATTCCCTCACCGGCACCAAGACCTGGATCAGCAACGGCGGCATCGCCGACTTCTACTGCGTGTTCTCCAAGACCGACCCCGCCGGCGGAACGCGCGGCATCAGCGCCTTCATCGTGGACGCCGACACGCCCGGGCTCGACGCCTCGCGCCACATCCACGTGATGGCGCCGCACCCGCTGGCCACGCTGCAGTTCGACAACTGCACCGTGCCCGCCACTGCACTGCTCGGCGAACTGCACGGCGGCTTCAAGCTGGCCATGCGCACGCTCGACATCTTTCGCGCGTCGGTGGCCGCCGCCGCGCTGGGCATGGCGCGCCGCGCGCTGGCCGAGGCCGTGCACCACGCGCGCCAGCGCCGCATGTTCGGCCAGACGCTGGCGGACTTCCAGCTCACGCAGGCCAGGATCGGCGAGATGGCCGCGCTGGTGGACAGCGCCGCGCTGCTCACCTACCGCGCGGCCTGGCTGCGCGACGAGGGCGAAAAGCGCGGTGGCACCCGCGTCACTGCCGAAGCCGCGATGGCAAAAATGACCGCCACCGAAAACGCCCAGCGCGTGATCGACATGGCGCTGCAACTGCACGGCGGGCGCGGCGTGGAAGTGGGCAGCAAGGTCGAGTCGCTGTACCGCGACATCCGCTCGCTGCGCATCTACGAAGGCGCCACCGAAGTGCAGCAACTCATCATCGGCAAGGCCGTCCTGCAGGAGTGATCCCATGAAAGCCGCATCCGCCCAGCCCGACCATTTCGTGCACGACCGCCTGCCCCCGCCCGGGGCCTGGCCCACGCTGCGCTACGACCTGCCGGAGCAGCAGATCCCCGACCAGGTCAATCTCGTGCACGCCCTGTTCGATCAGGCCGAGCGCGCGGGCCACATCGACCGGCCCCTGCTGCGCGGCCCGCACCGCACGTATACCTACCGCGACGCCTGGACCGAAGCCGCGCGCATCGCCGAGGTGCTCACGCAGGACCACGGCCTCGTGCCCGGCAACCGCGTGCTGCTGCGCGGCGGCAACACGGTGGAGATGGCGCTGGCCTGGCTGGGCACCGTCTACGCCGGGGTGGTGGCGGTGGCCACCATGCCGCTGCTGCGCGCGGGCGAACTGGCCAGCATCATCGAGCGCGCCCAGCCCACGCTGGCGCTGTGCGACGGCCGCCTGCTGGCCGAGCTGCAGGCGGCGCAGGCGCAGCACCCGGTGCTCGCCACCATCGTGCCCTTCCACACCGCGCCCGACGCGGCCGACCTCATCCAGCGCGCCCAGGACAAACCCGGCACCACACCGCACTGCCCCACGGCGGCGGACGACATCGCGCTCATGGCCTTCACCTCCGGCACCACGGGCGCGCCCAAGGCCGCCGTGCACACCCACCGCGATGTGCTGGCCGCCTGCGAGGCCTGGCCGCGCCACGTGCTGCGCGCCACGCCCGACGACATCGTGGCCGGATCGCCGCCGCTGGCCTTCACCTTCGGCCTGGGCGGCCTGCTCGTGTTCCCGATGTGGGCCGGGGCCAGCGTGTACTTCCCGGACCAGCCCTACACGCCCCAGACCATGGTGACGCTGATGCGCGACGCGGGCGTCACCATCTGCTACACCGCGCCCACCTTCTACCGGCAGATGGCGCCGTTCGCCCAACAGATCGGCCTGCCCCAGCTGCGCATCTGCGTGAGCGCCGGCGAGGGCCTGCCCGACGCCACGCGCCAGCTGTGGAAGAACGCCACCGGCATCGACATGACTGACGGCATCGGCGCCACCGAGATGTTCCACATCTTTGTATCGTCGGCGGGCGGCGAAACGCGCCCCGGCGCCATTGGCAAGGTCGTGCCCGGCTACACCGCCAAGGTGGTGGACGACGATGGCCATGAGGTGCCACGGGGCACCGTGGGCAAGCTCGCCGTCATCGGCCCCACGGGCTGCAAGTACCTCGACGACCCGCGCCAGGCCAAGTACGTGAAGGATGGCTGGAACTATCCCGGCGACGCGTTCACGCAGGACGCCGACGGCTACTTCTTCTACCAGGCGCGCGACGACGACATGATCATCACCGCCGGCTACAACGTGGGCGGCCCCGAGGTGGAAGACGCCCTGCTGCGCCACCCCGCCGTGGCCGAGTGCGGCGTGATCGGCGTGCCCGACGAGGAGCGCGGCATGGTGGTCAAGGCCATCTGCGTGCTCAAACCCGGCCACACGGGCGACGCGGCCATGGTCAAGACGCTGCAGGACCATGTGAAAGCGACCATCGCCCCGTTCAAGTACCCGCGCGTGGTGGAGTTCGTCACGGCCCTGCCCCGCACCGAGACCGGCAAGCTGCAGCGCTTCAAGCTGCGCCAGGGCGCCGTCGCCGCCACGACCACCACACCCTCCTCGACCAAGACACCATGAAGAACACCCTTTTGCAACCCGAAGGCTGGGTGACCCCCAAGGGCTACGCCAACGGCGTGGCCGCGCGCGGCACGATGGTCTTCACCGGCGGCCAGATCGGCTGGAATGCGCAGCAGCAGTTCGAGAGCGATGATTTCATCGACCAGACCCGGCAGACGCTGCTGAACGTGCGTGCGGTGCTGGAGGCCGGCGGCGCGGGGCCCGAGCACCTGGTGCGGCTGACCTGGTACGTGGTGGACCGCAAGGAATACAACGCACGGTTGAAGGAGCTGGGCGCGGTGTACCGCGAGGTGCTGGGGAAAAATTTTCCGGCGATGGCGTGTGTGCAGGTGGCGGGTTTGATGGAGGAGCGGGCGAAGGTGGAGATCGAGGCGACGGCGGTGGTGCCGGATGCCGGGTGAGCGATATCTTTGCAACGGGATTGGAAGGCAAATCATCGGTTTGCGCCTGCCCTTCAATCGCTGTTAGCTATTGTTCTTATAGTTCACGCCGTGCCTGAGTGAAGGGCGGAGGCCGGGATGTCGCCCCGGCGGGCGAGGTACTTGTTCTTTGCTTCGCCAAAGAAAAGTACCCAAAAGAAAGGCGACCCACAGTCTGCGACCCCTTCGCGTTGCGAAGGGGCAAACCTGCGTCGGTGCGGTTGCGGGGTGCGCCGTGGAACTCGCTTTGCGCCTGCGGCGCGCCGCTCGGACAACCACGGCGAGTCAGAGCACGAGGCATGGGCGCTGCGACGCCCATGCTCACCCCGCAACCGCCCCGCCGCAGGCGCAGCCAGATGGGGGTGGGGAGCGAACAGCCAAACAGCCATACGGGCCATCGCTGCGCTTGGCCACGCCTGCGCAGCGCGTGGCGCTTGCGCCCGCGAGATGGGGCCGAGCGCAGCGATGGCCCGAAGGGATGTCCGATTCGTGGGTTCCCTTCTGGATGCGCCTGGGGCGCGCAGGGCGCGGGGTGGCATGTGTGCCGAAGGACACACATGCTTCGTGAACTGACTCACCGCAGTTGTCCGAGCGGAGCGCTGCAGGCGCGCAGCGAGTTCTGCGGTGCACCCCGTGACCGAGCACCCCAGGTTGCCCCGCAGCGCAGCGAAGGGGTCGCAGACAGCAGGGTCGCCTTTTCTTTGGTGACTTTCTTTTGGCGAAGCAAAAGAAAGTCACTGCGCCGCCGGGCGCACACCCCGGCCTCCGCGCTCAACCGAGGCACACCACCAACTACAAACCAACAGGCAACAACCAACCCCACTACCCAGCCAGCTATCCAGCCCGATACCCCACCCACGACGCCCTCCGCGCCACCCACCACCCCTGCAACGCCTTGCCATACAAAATCAACACCAGCGCCGCCCCAATCAAAGGCAACGCCGCAAACACCCACCCCGTCAGCAACTCACCCCCCAGCGCCACCCCCACCAGCAACGCCACCGCCGGATTCACGAACGAATAGCTCCCCGCCAGCGCGGCCGACGTGTTCTGCAGCAGCCACAGGTACGCATTGAGCGCCACCAGCGTGCCAAAGACCAGCAGGTACACCCACGCCGCCCACGACCGGGCGCTCACCTGCCCCAGCGCGCTCACGGGCTCGAAGCACAACGCGGCCACCAGTCCCATCGCGCCGCCCACCAGCCACTGCGCCGCAGCCGCCATGGCCGGCGCGGGCAGCGACAGCTTGCGCGATGCGTACGAGCCCACGCTCCAGCACAGCGGCGCGCCAAAGGCCAGCACGGCCCCCAGCCAGGTGGCGGAAAAGTCGCCCTCCATCGCCAGCAGCAGTGCGCCCACCACGCCCAGCACCAGGCCGATCCAGCTGGTGGCCGGCACGCGTTCGCCGCCCCAGTGCGTCCACAGCGCCAGCCACATGGGCATGGTGGTGACCACGGTGGCCATGAGGCCTGAGCCGATGCCCAGCTTCTGCGCAAAGCCCACGAGGTTCATCGCGAGGAAGACCATGAGGGCGCCGACGATGGCCGAATTGCGCCACTGCGCGGCCGTGGGCAGCGCATGCCCTTGCCACAGGGCCACCAGCAGCATCACGCCGCCCGCGCACAGAAAACGGATGGCGCTCATGAACAGCGGCGGCATGGTCTGCAGCGCGATGCCGATGGCGAAATAGGTGGTGCCCCACACCACATAGACCAGCAGCAAGGCCACGGCCACCGCCCAGGTGCGCTGTGGACGGGCTTGCGCATTGAAAATCGCCGGCATATTCTTCACCTTACCGAATAATTTATGGAAACCGCGAGGTTTTCGGAATTTTTACCAAAATCAGGCGGCTATGCAAGCAAATATTCAGACAGATGACATGGACGCCAGAATTATTTCGGCATTGGGTGCGGATGGCCGACGTTCCTATGCCGATGTGGGCGCCGAGGTGGGGCTGTCCACCGCCGCGGTGCACGAACGGGTGAAGAAGCTGCTGGACAAGGGCGTCATCCGCCGTTTTTCGATCAGCGTGGACCCCGAGCGCGTGGGCCTGAACTTCACGGCGTTCGTGGCCATCCGCAACGATGGCGGCATCCACTGCCGCGACGTGGCGCCGCGCCTGCGCGCGATGCCGCAGGTGGAAGAACTGCACAGCGTGGCGGGCGAGTACGACTTTCTGGCCAAGGTGCGCACCACCCACGCGCGCGCGCTGGAAGACGTGATCTACGAAATCAAGGCCATCGCGGGGGTGGCGCGCACCACCAGCACCGTGGTGCTCAACACCGAGTTCGAGGACCGGCCGCTGGACCTGGGGTGGATGGGCAGCGGCAAGGCCCCGCCCTGACGCGGGACACGGCCCGGCCCACCCGCCAGGTCAGCGCACCCACGCGGCCGAGCAGCGGTACGGGTAGGCCACAGGCTTTGCCTGGGCAGGCGCGTGGGCCACACGGCCCATCAGCGCCACACAGTGCTCCAGGGCCGGCGTCGGCAGGCCAGGCACCTTGGCATGGTCGTCGTAGCGGCGCAGGCGAATGGCCTCCTGGGCAAAAGGCAGGGCTTCGAAGCGCATCGCCTCCTGCGCCGTGAAAGGCCCCCCCTGCAGGGCCAGGCTGTGCCGCGACGCGGGCGAGAGCGTCTCCCGGTAGCCCGGCTCCAGGGTGCACAGGTAGCGCTTGGCGTCCACGTGCAGGCGGATGGGCTCCAGCACCGCATCGGGCAGCAGGCCGCGCAGGAACGGGAGGGCCATGTACTGGTGCAGGTCGTCCTGTGCGGTCGCATCGCCACCGGGCGCCAGCAGGTGCCCCAGGTCATGCAGCAGGGCGGCCACCACCGTGGCGGGGGTCTCGCCGGATTTCTCTGCCCATTGCGCGCACTGCAGCGCGTGCTCCAGCTGGCTGACGGCCTCACGGCCGTACTGATGGATGCCCCGGGTGGCCAGCAGGTGGGCGATGTCTTCAAGGCTCAATGCCACGGTGCGCCCCTGTGTCAGACCAGGGCCTTGCGGATGCGCGCCGACACCACGTCGATCGCGCTCACGGTGACCACGATGATGAGCATCACCGCGCAGGTCTCGGCGTACTGGAAGCCGCGGATGATCTCCCACAGCACCACGCCGATGCCGCCGGCCCCCACCATGCCCACCACCGAGGCAGAACGCACGTTGGCCTCGAAACGGTAGAGCGTGTAGGAAATCCACAGCGGGGTCACCTGGGGGATCACGCCGTAGATGATCTCGTGCAGCGCGCTCGCGCCGGTGGAGCGGATGCCCTCCACGGGCTGCGGGTCGATGGCCTCGACCGCCTCGGAGAACAGCTTGGCCAGCGTGCCGGTGGTGTGGATCCACAGCGCCAGCACCCCCGCGAACGGGCCCAGGCCCACCGCCACCACGAAGAGCATGGCGAACACCATCTCGTTGATGGCACGGAAGGCGTCGAGCACGCGGCGCACCGGCTGGTTCACCCACCACGGCGCGATGTTGGACGAGGCCAGCAGCGCCAGCGGCACGGCAGTGACCACCGCGAGCGCCGTGCCCCACAGCGCGATCTGCAGGGTGACCAGCATCTCCTGCACGTAGATCTGCCACTGCGAGAAATTGGGCGGAAAGAACTCGGCCGCGTACTGGGCCATGTTGCCCGAGTCCTTGACGAGGTCGAGCGGGCGCATGTCGGCGCCCTTCCAGGATGCGGCCAGCACCACCAGCAGGATGCCCCAGGAGAGGTACCAGGCGAGGCTGCGCTTGGGCGCGGCGGTGCTCGCCAGGGTCGCGAGCGAAGGGGTCAATGCGGAAGACATGGTGGGGGCTGGCCGGATGCGTTGCGTGCTTGCGTGTTTACTTCAGGGACGCCAGCTGCTGGTCGATCTCGGCCAGGCGGGTCTTCTTGTCGGCGTCGGCCAGCGTGGCGTCGGCCTCGATCTTGTTGCGCTTGCCGAACAGGTCGAGCTGGCGAATGGGCGTGAGCTGCGCATTGGTGGATGGCTTGAAGCCCGAGAGCTTGGAGATCTTCATGACGATCTCCTTCTCGCGCGCATCGGTCTTGGCGTAGTTGTAGAAGAAGTCCTTGATCTTGGCCTTGAGCGGCTCGGGCAGGTCCTTGCGGATCACCATGGGATCGAGCGGGATCAGGGGCGATGTCCAGATGACCTTGATGTCCTTGAACTTCTCGGGCTGGCGCTCCTTGAGCTTCTCAAGGTTTTCGCTGTTGTTGGTGGCCACGTCGACCTGCTTGTTGGCCACGGCCAGGGCGTTGGTCTCATGGTTGGCGCTGCGCGCGATCTTGAAGTGCGTCTTGGCGTCGACCTTGTTCTGCGCGAAGGCGTAGTAGCCGGGCACCAGGAAACCCGAGGTGGAGTTGGGGTCGCCGTTGCCGAAGCTCAGCGACTTGCCGTTCTTGAGCACGTCGTCCAGCGAAGCCAGGGGGCTGTCCTTGTGCACGATCAGGTGCGAGTAGTAGCCCTGGGTGCCATCGGCGTTGACCATCTGCGCGAACACTTCACCATTGGCGCGGTCCACCGCCTCCATGGCCGACTTGTTGCCCAGCCATGCCACCTGCATCTTGTTGAAACGCATGGCTTCGATGAGGCCCGCATAGTCCGACGCGAAGAAGGCGTTGATCTTCAGGCCCGTCTGCTTGGCCATGTCGTCCAGCAGGGGCTGCCAGTCGGCCTTGAGGTTTTGCGAGGCTTCGGTCGAGATCATGCCGAAGTTGATGGCGTCCTGGGCGAGGACGCCCGTGGCCAGGCCCAGGCCAAGGGCCAGGGTTGCGCAGAATTTCTTGATCATGGAAGGCTCCGGAAGGTGAAAGCGGGAGGGGAGAAAGGAAAAAACGAAGGGCGAAGAGACAGGGGACGGCGGGCAGGCCTCAGGCAGCCTGCGCCAGCGGCTGTGCGGCCCAGCCGGGGGTCGGCGCCTGCGCCGGTGCGGGCACCACGGCCAGGGGCAAGGTGGCGCCCAGGATCTCGTCGGCCTGCACGCCATACAGCTCGCGCAGCAGGGCGGGTGTGAGGGCGGCCGATGGGCCGTCGTAGACCACACGGCCCTGGTGCAGCGCGACCACGCGCGAGCAGTACTTGATGGCCACGTCCACCTGGTGCAGCGAGACGATGACGGTGCTGCCGTCCTCGCGGTTGATGCGCGCCAGGATGTCCATGACCTTGCGCGAGGATTCGGGGTCCAGCGAAGCGATGGGCTCGTCGGCCAGCACCACCCTCGCGCCCTGCACCAGGGTGCGCGCAATGGCCGCGCGCTGCTGCTGCCCACCCGAGAGAGTGGACGCACGCTGCGCATGGCAGTCAGCGATCCCCACGCGGGCCAGGGCCTCGAGCGCCAGGGCACGCTCATGCGGGCGGAACACGCGCAGCCAGCCGCGCCATTGGGGCGTGCGGTGCAGCAGGCCCACCAGCACGTTCATCATCACCGGCAGGCGGTCCACCAGGTTGAACTGCTGGAACACGAAGCCCACCTGCGAACGCACCTTGCGGATGTCGCGGTGGATGCGACCGCCCTGCTGCACGCAGCGGCCATCCACTTCAATCAGCGAGTGGCTGTCGCCATCGGCCACCACCAGGCCGGCCACATGGCGCAGCAGCGTGGACTTGCCCGAGCCCGAGGCGCCGATGAGCGCCACCATCTCGCCGGCATGCACCGTGAGGTCGATGTCGCGCAGCGCGTGCTTGCCGTTGGCGAAATGCTTGTTCAGTTGTTCGATGCGCAGGGCGATGGGCATGGCGGATTCCAAGTCGTCTATACAAATGCAGTGTGGAAGGCGGCTGTGACAGTGCCTTGACAGTTGCGGGAAATTTGCATGTCAGGCTACGTTCAGAGCACGCGCTGCCCTTCGCGCCAGACACCGCGCACCACGGCCTGCTGTGAGCCATCGGGCAGCTCGGCCATGTGCACCTGGACCAGGTCGGCGCGCAGGCCCGCAGCCAGCTCGCCCCGGTCCTGCATGCCCGACGCGCGTGCCGGGTTGCGCGTGACGGTGGCCACGGCCTCGGGCAGCGTGAGGATGCCGTCATGGACGAGGCGCATCACCGCGCTCAGCAGGCTGCCCGGCACGTAGTCCGACGAGAGGATGTCCAGCAGGCCCTGGCGTGCCAGGTCGGCCGCCGCCACGTTGCCCGAATGCGAGCCGCCGCGCACCACGTTGGGCCCGCCCATCACGGTGAGCAGGCCGCGCTCGCGCGCTGCCCTTGCCGCCGCCAGCGTGGTCGGGAACTCGGACATGCCCGCGCCTTCGGCATGGGCCTGCTCGACGTGCGCCACCGTGGTGTCGTCGTGGCTGGCCAGGGCGATGCCGTGGGTGCGGCAGTAGTCCACGAAGTAGGCACGGTGCGGCTCGGCGTACTGCGCCTGCAGGGTGGCCGCATGCTGCACCTGGCGCTCGAACTTCTCGCTGCTCCAGCCCTTCTTGCCGGTGTAGTAGGTGCGCGCCTGCTCGATGTTCTCCCACTGGCGCTGGCCCGGGGTGTGGTCCATCAGCGAGATCAGCGACAGGCGCGGATGGCCCTGGAAGGGGCCGAACAGGTCGATGGTGTTGGGCGCGGGCAGCTCGCAGCGCACGTGCAGGTGGTGGTCGGCGCGCAGCAGGTTGCGCTCGGTGCAGGTGTCGATGGTGTCGAGCACGCGGTTCCAGGCGCTGCCGCGCAGGCTGTCCACGTCGGCCTCGCCCACGCCCAGGGCGTCGAGCACGGTGGTGATGCCGGCGGCGGCGATCTCGGCATCGTGCGCCAGCAGCGCCGGCATCTCGGCCCACTGCACCTTCGGGCGCGGCATCAGGTGGCGCTCGAAGTTGTCGGTGTGCACCTCCACCAGACCGGGCAGCAGGTAGTCGCCCCCGAGGTCGATGCCCTGCAGCGCGGCGGTGCCGCCCGAGGCCAGGGCGGCTATGCGCCCGCCCTGCACCGAGAGCGAGCCCTGCACCACCTCGCCGGGCAGCACCATGCGGGCGTTGTGAAAGACCGCAGCAGCGCTCATGCGGCCACCCCGCGGAAGTCAGCCACGTTCACGCGGCGCGTGGCGACGGCGGCGCCCACGTGCGCGTCGTGGAAGATGCCGACCAGGGCGGCGCCGCGCGCCACCGCCTCGCCGATCAGGGCGATCACCGTGTCGGTGTTGGCGGCGTCGAGCGATGCCGTGGGCTCGTCGAGCAGCAAGAGGGGCTTGGGCTTGATCATGTTGCGCGCGATGTTGATGCGCTGCTGCTCGCCGCCCGAGAAGGTGGCGGGCGGCAGGTGCCACAGGCGCTCGGGAATATTCAGGCGGGTGAGCCACTGGCGAGCAGTCTCGCGCGCGGCTTCCAGTGCGCGGACGTCGTCGCCCGCGTCTTCGGCCAGGGGTTCGGCCACCACGTCGAGCGCGCTCACGCGAGGGATCACGCGCAGGAACTGGCTCACGTAGCCCACGGTGTCGCGGCGCAGTTGCACCAGCGCGCGCGGGCTGGCCTGGGTCACGTCCACCGCCGGGCCGCTGGCGGGCTGCACGGTGATGCTGCCTGCGTTGGCGCGGTAGTTGGCGTAGATCATTTTCAGCAGCGTGCTCTTGCCCATGCCCGAGGGGCCGTCGAGCACCACGCATTCGCCCGCGCCAACGGTGAGGTCCACGTTGCCGAGCACGGGCAGCTCGATGCCGTTCTGGTGGTGCAGGGTGAAGCGCTTGGCCACGCCCTTGAGCTCCAGGATGGGTGGGTGGGTGTTCATCATCATGGTTGCAGTACCGAGGAAACGAGGAGCTGGGTGTAGGGGTGCTGCGGGTCGTCGAGCACCTGGTCGGTCAGGCCCGACTCGACCACGCGGCCGCGCTGCATCACCACCATGCGGTGCGCCAGCAGGCGGGCCACGGCCAGGTCATGCGTGACCACGATGGCGGCCAGCTGCATCTGCCGCGTGAGCTGGCGCAGCAGGTCCAGCAGGCGCGCCTGCACCGACACGTCCAGGCCCGAGGTGGGTTCGTCCATGAACACCAGGCGCGGCTGGGTGACCAGGTTGCGGGCGATCTGCAGGCGCTGGCGCATGCCGCCCGAGAAGGCGCGCGGCGCGTCGTCGATGCGGCTGGCATCGATCTCCACGCGCTGCAGCCATTCGGTGGCGGTGGCGCGCAGGCGGCCGTAGTGGCGCTCGCCCAGGCCCATGAGGCGCTCGCCCACGTTGGCACCGGCCGACACGTCCATGCGCAGGCCGTCGGCCGCGTTCTGGTGCACGAAGCCCCAGTCGGTGCGCGCCAGCAGGCGCTGCTGCGCCTCGCTCATGCCGAGCACGTCCTGCAGGCTGCCATCGCGGCCCTGGAACTGCACACTGCCCGCATCGGGCCGGCTGCGCGCGGCCACGGCGTTGAGCAGGGTGGACTTGCCCGAGCCGGACTCGCCGACCACGGCCAGCACCTCGCCGGGCCACAGGTCGAACGAGGCATCCTGCAGCGCGACGCGCTGGCCATAGCGCTTGCCGATACCGCGCACGCTGAGCAGGGGGGTGGGGGATGAAAGGGTGGCGTCCATGGCGATCAAGGTTCGATGGAGAAGCTCAGGCCATGCTGTGCAAAGCCCAGGGATTCGTAGAAGGCATGCGCATCGCTGCGCTTGCGGTGGGACGACAGGGCCAGCTTGTAGCAACCGGCCTCGCGCGCCTGCTGCACGGCGTGGGCCATCATCTGGCGGCCGATGCCCTGGCCCTTGCGGTCGGCCGCGACCACCACGTCCTCGACCACGGCCGAGGGAGCGCCCCGGTGGGCCAGGTTGTGCATGACCAGCAGGGCGTAGGTGCCGACCACATCGGCACCTTGCTCGGCGCTCTCGCAGGCCACCCAGAGGCGGTAGCTCGGATAGGCGCGGAACTGCGCAAGCATGGCCTTCGCATCGGCGAGGCTGAGCACCCGCTCGGGGCTGTCCTCGATGCCCTGGTACAGGGCCAGCACCTCATCCAGATCGGCCTCGGTGGCCTCGCGCAGGGTCACGGTGCTCATACGGTCTCTCCTTCGGACGCGGTCGCTGCGGCCTGGCGCTCCTGGCAGTAGTCCGAGTCGGAACAGACGTGCATGCGCGTGCCCTGGTCGTCGGTGATGACCTCGTCGAGGAAGCTGTCGGTGGCGCCGCACAGGGCGCAGGCGCAGTCCCAGCGCTGCACCTCGAAGGGGTGGTCCTCGAAGCCCAGGCTCTCCACCGGCGTGTAGGGCGGCACGGCGTAGATGCGCTTTTCGCGGCCCGCGCCGAAGAGCTGCAGCGCCGGGTTCATGTGCATCTTGGGGTTGTCGAACTTGGGGATGGGCGACGGCGCCATCACGTAGCGGCCGTTGACCAGCACCGGGTAGTCGTAGGTGGTGGCGATGTGGCCGTAGCGCGCGATGTCCTCGTAGAGCTTGACGTGCATGAGCCCGTACTCGGCCAGGCCGTGCAGGGTGCGCGTCTCGGTCTCGCGCGGTTCCAGGCGCTGCATGGGCTCGGGCACGGGCACCTGGTAGACGAGCACCTGGCCCTCGGCCAGCGGCGTCTCGGGGATGCGGTGGCGCGTCTGGATCAGCGTGGCCTCGGTGGTGCGCGTGGTGGTGGCCACGCCCGTGGTGCGCTCGAAGAAGCGGCGGATGTTGACCGCGTTGACGGTGTCGTCCGAACCCTGGTCGATCACCTTGAGGCAGTCGTCCGGCCCGATGATGGCCGCCGTGACCTGGATGCCGCCCGTGCCCCAGCCATAGGGCAGCGGCATCTCGCGCGAGCCGAAGGGCACCTGGTAGCCAGGGATGGCCACGGCCTTGAGGACGGCCCGGCGGATCATGCGCTTGGTGCGCTCGTCCAGGTAGGCAAAGTTGAAGTGCCCGTCGGTGGGCGCGGCATCGGCGGGCAGGCCCATCAGCGCGGGCTCGTGGGGCGCGTTCATGCATCGTCTCCCAGGGTGGTGTCGTCAGAGGGGTTGGCCGCCGCAGTGGCGCGCATGCGGCGCACCAGCTCCAGCTCGGACTGGAAGTCCACGTAGTGCGGCAGCTTCAGGTGCTGCACGAAGCCCGAGGCCTCCAGGCTGTCGCTGTGCGAGAGCACGAACTCCTGCATCTGCGCGGGCGACTCCACCGCCTCGCCCAGCTCGTCGGCGCGCAGGGCGCGGTCCACCAGGCTCATGGCCATGGCCTTGCGCTCGCTGTGGCCGAAGGCCAGGCCATAGCCGCGCGTGAACTGCGGCGGCTGGTGCTTGCTGCCCGCGAACTGGTTGACCATCTCGCACTCGGTGATTTCCATGTCGCCGATGGAGATGGCAAAGCCCAGCTCCTCGGGCACGATCTCCACAGCCACCGTGCCCAGGCGCAGCTCCCCCACGAAGGGGTGCGAGTGCGCGTAGCCGCGCTGCGTGGAATACGCCATGGCCAGCAGAAAGCCCTCGTCGCCGCGCGCCAGGTTCTGCAGGCGTGTCGCTCGATTGGCCGGAAAGCGCAGCGGCTCGCGCGTCAGGTCGGCGGGGGCCGGATCGCCTTCAGGGATGGGGCGGGTCTCGATCAGCCCTTCCTGGTTGAGCAGGTCCACCACGCGCGGTGTGGTGGCGGGCGCATCGCTCAAAGGTGCGGGGGCGGCCGCTGCGGCAGCCGGTGCATCGCCCCGGGCCAGCAGCGTGAAGTCGAGCAGGCGCTGGGTGTAGTCGTAGGTGGGGCCCAGCACCTGGCCGCCGGGCAGGTCCTTGAAGGTGGCCGAGATGCGCCGGGTGAGCGCCATGCGCGCGGTGTCCAGCGGCACCGTGGTGCCCAGGCGCGGCAGCGTGGCACGGTAGGCACGCAGCAAAAAGATGGCTTCGACCAGGTCGCCCGCGGCCTGCTTGATGGCCAGGGCCGCGAGCTCGGGGTCGTAGACCGAGCCTTCGGTCATCACGCGGTCCACGGCCAGCTTGAGCTGCGCGCGGATCTGCGCCACCGAGAGCTCGGGCTCGGCCGTATCGCCCCGGCGCTGCTCGGCCAGCAGGCGGTAGCTGTTGAGGATGGCGGTTTCCCCGCCCTTGACGGCAACGTACATGCGGCTCAGGCCTCCACGGTGGATGGTGATTCGATGCGGGTGGTGCGCGGCAGGCCGGCGATGTGCGTGGCCGTGGCCAGCACCACGTCCACCCCGCGCGGGAAGGCACCGTGGTTGTCGGCCCACTGCGCGCAGAAGTCCTCTGGCAGCCCCGCGACATGCAGGTGCTGCGCACTGCGGATGCCGGGGCCCGCAAGGCGCCAGGCGCCTGCGCCCTCCACAGCCGGGGCCAGCACCGCCACGTCGATCACGCAGGTGGCGGACTGGTCGGGGTATTCATCGCTGCCGCGCTGCAGGCTGTCCAGGGCGGGCATGGCATCGCCGGCGGCCACCCAGGCGAAGCGCGCCTGCTCGGGCGCCTCGACCAGTACGCAGCCGGTGTGAAAACGCAGCCACACGCCGGCCTGGCTGGTGGCCAGTTGGGGGGACAGCCACAGCGTGCATTCGCTGTCGAGCAAAGCCAGCAGCACGGCGGCCGACGCGGCGTGGCCGGTGGCGGGCACTTCGGCATCGTGCACGATGGCGACCGGATCACCCGGCTGCGACAGGGCCCGCAGCACCGCGCGGAACACGCCCTGGCTGCCCAGGGCCTCGCTGGAAAAGCCCGCACCCAGTGCGGACAGGGAGATCGTCGGGGTGGCGCTCATTCCTGGTCCTCGTCGCTGTCGTCATTGCCACCGCTTTCGCGGGCCACCGTGAAGAAGTCCACCCGTGTGCTGGCCGTGCGGGCCTGGCGCTCGGACTGCACCTGGGCCAGGTGGCGGCGGATGGGGTCGAGCAGGCTGGTATCCAGCGCAGCCTGGCGCACAGGGTCCTGCAGCAGCGCATCGGCCAGGGCCGCCAGTTGCACCTGGCGGTGCGAGCGGCCGAGCACGTAGGCCACGCCCACGGTGGGCTCGCCGCCATCGGCGCCGTCCACGTCCACGCGCAGTGCGCAGCGGGTGACCGTGACCTCACCCAGGTTGAAACGCTCGCCGGTGCCGCCGGCGCGGCCCTGCACCATCATCAGACCGGTTTCGGGAGCGCGCAGCCAGCGGGCGGGCAGTGCGGCGTGGTCGTGCAGCGCGGGCTCCAGAAGGTCGATGGGCGCGCGGGCCAGCAGCGCCATCCAGTGCGCCCGCGAGAGCGGGCGGCCCGGGCCCGGGTTGTCAAAGGCTTGAAACATGGAGGTGGTACTCTTTAAGTTGTATAGACAAATTGAACAACTGGCGCCAGCTTAGACAGCGCGCATGTAGGTTTCATGACAGCCACCACCAGCACACAAGTTCTTGCCACCCCCGCCCCTACCGCACGCCCGGCACGCGACAGCTTCTGGACCCGCATCGCCGCCGAACTGGCCGAGGCCATCGGCAGCGGCATCTACCCCCCGGGCCAGCGCCTGCCCTCGGAGCACGCACTGGCCGAGCAGTTCGGGGTGAACCGCCACACCATCCGCCGCTCGCTGGCCAGCCTGTGCAGCCAGGGGCTGGTGCGCATCACCCAGGGCAGCGGCACCTACGTGGAGGACTTCGCGGTGGACCTGGCGCTGGGCAAGCGCGTGCGCCACCAGCAGGGCCTGGCGCAGGCCGGCCTGCGCGGCAGCCTGGTGGTGCTGCAGGAACAGACGGTGCGCGCCACGGCCGCGCTGGCCAAGGCCCTGCAGGTGCCGACGCGCAGCCCGCTGCTGCAATTGCGCGTGATCGGCCAGGCCGAGGGCCAGCCGCTGCACGTGAGCGAGCGCTACTTTCCCCTGCCCCGCTTCGCGGGCCTGGCGGCCGTGGTGCGCGAGACCGGCTCCATCACCGCCGGCTTCACCGCGCATGGCGTGGCCGACTACACGCGGCGCGAAAGCCGCATCACCGCCGAGCTGCCCGATGCCGCCGTGGCCGCCGAGCTGCGCCAGCCCGCCGCGCGCCCGGTGCTGCTGGTCGAGAGCCTGAACGTGGACCTGGCCGGCACGCCCATCGAGTGGGCGCGCGCCTGGTTCGCGGGCGACCGCGTCAAACTCACCATCACCCATGACGAATAACCACGCCACGGCCCCCACGGCGGCCCACCGCTATGCGGTGTACTTCGCTCCCCACCCCGGCACCCTGGCCTGGCTGGCCGGCAGCCACTGGCTGGGCCGCTGCGCGGCGCTGCTGCGGTCCCTGCCACAACTGGACATCCACGGCGTGGCCAAGGAAGAACTGGAGCGCCTGACCGCCGCGCCGCGCCGCTATGGCTGGCATGCCACGCTCAAGGCGCCGTTCGCGCTGGCGCCGGGGGTGGACTGGCTCACGCTGCAGCATGCCGTGCAGACGCTGGCCGACAGCCTGCGCCCCTTCAGCATGCCGCCCCTGCAGGTCCAGCGCATCGACGACTTCCTCGCGCTGGTGCCCATGCCCTCGCACCCGGCCAACGCCGAGATCCAGGCCGCAGCCGCCGCCTGCGTGACGCAGCTGCAGCCGCTGGCGGCGCCCCTGTCGGCCAGCAACCTGGCGCGCCGCCGCGCGGCCGGGCTCACGCCCCGGCAGGATGCGCTGTTGCAGCAGTGGGGCTACCCCTTCGTGCTGGAGGAGTTCCGCTTCCACCTGTCACTGACCGGCTCCCTCGCGGGCGAGCGTGAAGACACCGTGGAACTGGTGCTCGATGCGGCCGAGCAGTTCTTCGCCGACCTGCCCCCGCTGCGCTTCAACAGCCTGGCCCTGTTCGCCGAGCCCGCGCCGGGCGCCGACTTCGTGCTGCTGGACCACCTGGAGCTGGGCGCATGACGGCCCGGCTGGTGTACTTCATGGGCCCTTCCGGCGCGGGCAAGGACAGCCTTCTCGGCTGGCTGCACGCGCACCTGCCCGCCCCCTGCCCCGTGCACTGGGCACGGCGCACCATCAGCCGCCCCGCCGCCCCCGGCGGCGAGGCGCACGAGAGCGTGCCGCCCGAGGCCTTTGCGGCGCTGCGCGGTGAGCAGGCGTTTGCCCTGCACTGGGAGGCCAACGGCCTGGGCTATGGCATCCGGGCCGCGCAGCTCGCGCCACTGGCCCACGGCCAATGGGTGCTGCTCAACGGTTCGCGCGCCTACCTGGCCGATGCACTGGCGCGGTTCCCCGACCTGGTGGCCGTGCACATCACCGCCAGCCCGCACGTACTGCGCGAGCGGCTGCTTTCGCGCGGCCGCGAGACCCCCGGGGAGGTGGAGGCCCGCGTGCAGCGTGCGGCGGCGTTCATGCCGCCCCCGGGCGCGGCCAGCCTGGAAGTGCGCAACGACGGAGCGCTGAACGACGCCGGCCAGCAACTGCTGCACGCGCTGAAGCGGTTGCCGGGCTGGCCCGCGCACGGTGGCAAACTTTCAGGTCTTCACACCGCCCCTTCGTCAGCAAACCACCACGCCCCACCATGACCGCCATCACCATCTATCACAACCCGAAATGCGGCACGTCCCGCAACACGCTGGCCATGATCCGCAACAGCGGCGCCGAACCGGAAGTCATCGAATACCTCAAGACCCCGCCCGATCGCGCCACGCTGCTGGCGCTGATCGCCGCCACGGGCGAGCCCGTGATCAACGCCGTGCGCACCAAGGAAGCGGTTTTCACCGAACTGCAACTGGATGCGCCCGGCGTCACCGATGACCAGCTCATCGACGCGATGCTGGCCCACCCCATCCTCATCAACCGCCCCCTCGTCGCAACGCCGCTGGGCACGCGGCTGTGCCGTCCCTCGGAAAAGGTGCTGGACATCCTGCCCTCGCCCCAGCAAGGCGCCTTCACCAAGGAAGATGGCGAGGTCGTCGTCAACGCCCAGGGCCAGCGTGTCTGAGACCGTGGCGCCTCGCACGGCATGAGCGCCGCGCCACAGCGCTGGACCGTGGCGCGCCTGGGCACGGCCCAGACCCTGGCCTGGGCCTCGTCCTACTACCTGCCCGCCATGCTGGCCGTGCCCATGGCGCGCGACCTGGGCGTGGCCACGCCCACCGTGTTCGCCGCGTTCTCGCTGGCGCTCATCGTGTCCGCCCTGCTGGGGCCGCTGGCGGGCCGGACCATCGACCGCCATGGCGGCCGGCCGGTGTTGGTGGGCACCAACCTGCTGTTTGCCACCAGCCTGGCGGGCATGGCACTGGCACAGGGCCCGGTGGGCCTGTTTGCCGCCTGGGTGCTGATGGGCGTGGCCATGGGGTCGGGCCTGTACGAAGCGGCCTTTGCCACGCTGGTGCGCCTGTATGGGCAGGGCGCGCGCGGCGCCATCACCGGCATCACGCTGATCGCGGGCTTTGCCAGCACGGTGGGCTGGCCGCTGTCGGCCTGGATGGAGGTGCACTGGGGCTGGCGCGGCGCGTGCGCGGGCTGGGCCGCGCTGCACCTGCTGGTGGGCGTGCCGCTGAATGGCTGGCTGCCCCGCACCGCGCCCGGCGAGCATGCCCCGGCCGCACCAGCGGGCACCGACCCCGCCGCCACGCCGGTGGCGCCCGCAGTGCCTGCGCCAGGCCACGCTGTGCGCACCACCGTGCTGCTGTCCTTCGTTTTCGCCGTCACCTGGTTCACCAGCACGGCCATGGCCGCCCACCTGCCGCGCCTGCTGCAGGCCAGCGGCACCTCGCTGCAGGCGGCGGTGGCCCTGGCCGCGCTGGTCGGCCCGGCCCAGGTGGCGGCGCGGTTGCTGGAGTTCGGCTTCCTGCGCCGCCTGCACCCCTTGCTGTCTGCGCAGCTGGCGGCCGCGGCCCACCCGGTGGGCGCGGCCTTGCTCATGGTGGTGGGCGGCCCGGCCGCGCTGGTGTTCACCGTGCTGCACGGGGCCGGCAACGGCATCCTGACCATCGCCAAGGGCACGCTGCCGCTGGTGTTGTTCGGGCCCGCCGGCTACGGCGCCCGCCAGGGCCTGATGATGGTGCCCGCCCGCGTGGCGCAGGCCTTCGCGCCGGTGCTGTTCGGCATGCTGCTCGATGGCGTGGGCGCAGCCGCCCTGTGGGCCACCACACTGCTGGGCCTCGCGGCGCTGGCGGCGCTGTGGGTTCTGCGGCCGGTGGCGCGGCCCTGATCAGCCGCGCGGCGGCACAAACTCCGCGCGCGCCCGCAGCGCCGTGGCGCGCGAATGGCAGCCTTCCAGGTGGTCGTTCACGAGCCCCATGGCCTGCATGAAGGCGTACACCGTGGTGGGGCCCACGAAACTCCAGCCGCGTTTTTTCAGGTCCTTGGACAGGGCGATGGACGCGGGCGAAGTGGACAGGGTGCGCGCCACCTCGCGCGTGAGGCGCCCGGGCCGGTCGGCGGAGGAAGGCTCATAGCGCCAGGCGTAGTGCGCCAGCGATCCGAACTCGCGCCGCAGCTCCAGCACGCGCCGCGCGTTGTTGATGGTGGACTCGATCTTGCCCCGGTGGCGCACGATGGCCGCGTCCTGCACCAGGCGCTCGACGTCGGCCGGGCCGAAGGCGGCGACCTGCTCCGCGTCGAAGTGGGCAAACGCCGCGCGAAAGCCCTCGCGCTTGTTCAGGATGGTGAGCCAGCTCAGGCCCGACTGAAAACCCTCCAGGCAGATCTTCTCGAACAGCCGCCGGTCGTCCGCCACGGGGAACCCCCACTCGTGGTCGTGGTAGTGGCGGTAGAAGGGCGTGGCCTGGCACCAGGCGCAGCGCGGGCAACCGGCCTCGTCGGCGAACAGGCCGGCAGGCAGGTCGGGGGTGGGTTCGGCGGTCATGCGCCGCATTCTAGAAACTGCACCGGCCACGCTGCTGACAACCGTGCGCACGCCCGGCGCGTCTTCTGCCCATAAACTGCCCCCATGCGCCAGTTTCTCCCCTGCCTGCGGGCCGTGTCCGCCCCGTTGCTTTGCCTTGCACTGTCCGGGTGTGCCAGCACGACCGGTTCGCTGGGCTACTACTGGCAGTCCATGGTGGGGCACCTGGAACTCATGCAGTCGGCCGAGCCCATCGACCGCTGGGTGGCACGCACCGACATCGCGCCCGCGCTGCGCGAGCGCCTGCAGCTGGCGCAGCGCGCCCGGGCCTTCGCCGTGGCCGAGCTGGGCCTGCCCGACAACGCAAGCTACCGCCGCTACGCCGACCTGAAACGCCCCGCCGCCGTGTGGAACGTGGTGGCCGCGCCGCCGCACGCGCTCACGCTGCACACCTGGTGCTTTCCGGTCACGGGCTGCATCGGCTACCGCGGCTACTTCGCCCAGGCCGACGCCCAGGCCGAGGCCGACCAGCTCGCCGCGCAGGGGCTGGAGGTGGAGGTGTACGGCGTGCCCGCGTACTCCACGCTGGGCTACATGAACTGGGCGGGGGGCGACCCGCTGCTTTCCACCTTCATCGCCTGGCCCGAGGGCGACTTCGTGCGCCTGCTGTTCCACGAACTGGCGCACCAGGTGGTGTATGCCGAAGGGGACACGCTGTTCAACGAGTCCTTTGCCACGGCGGTCGAACGCATTGGCGTGGCGCGGTGGCTGGCCACCCATTCCACCCCCCAGGCGCGCGAGGCCTACGCCACCAGCGAGGCGCGGCGCGGCGCGTTCCGCGCGCTCACGCGCGCCACGCGCGAGCAGCTGGCCGCCATCTATGCACAAAAAGATGCCCTGGCGCTGGACGACCAAGCGCTGAATGCTATTAAAAATGAAGCAATGCAGGCATTCCGCGGGCGCTACGCCCAACTGCGCGCGCAGTGGCTGGGCACGGCTTCGGGCACCCAGCCTTCGGTCACCACGGCCCAGGTGGCGGGCTACGACCGCTGGGTGGCCAAGGCCAACAACGCGAGCTTTGCCGCCCAGGCGGCCTACGACGAACTCGTGCCCGCGTTCGAGGCCCTGTTCGAACAGCAGGGCCGCGACTGGCCCCGGTTTTATGATGCCGTACGGCAGCTGGCGCAGCAGCCCCAGCCGCAGCGCCGCGAGGCCTTGCGTGCCCTGCTGCCCGCGCAGCCCCCACAAAAATCCTCTTAAGGAGACACCCTGTGCCTGACATCCACATCCATCGCGAACACCACCTGGGCCTGAAAGAGGCCCGCAAGATCGCCTTCTCCTGGGCCGAGAAGGCCGAGGAAAAATTCGACATGGAATGTGTCTATGAAGAGGGCGACACCGAAGACACGCTCACCTTCACGCGCTCGGGCGTCAAGGGCACGCTGCTCGTGGACGCGCGGCAGTTCGAGATGAAGGCCCAGCTGGGTTTTCTGTTCGGCGCGTTCAAGGACCGCATCGAGGCCGAAATTGGCGAACAGCTCGATGCCCTGCTCAATGCGCCCCACCCCGGCACCCAGAAGCCCGCCACCGACAAGAAGAAACACGCGGCAGAGGCGGGCGCCGGCAAGCCGGGTACCAAGACGGCGGCCAAACCTGCGGCCAAGGCCAAGAAGGCGTAGCCGCCAGGCCCGGACCATGACATCTACCGCCACCGGCACCGCCGCCCACAGCCCGGCGTTCGACACCCTGTCCGCGCTGCTTCACACCCGCTACAGCTGCCGCGCCTTTCTGCCCGAACCCCTGCCGCGCACCACCATGCAAGCCATCCTGGCCACCGCGCAACGCACGGCCTCGTGGTGCAACGCGCAGCCCTGGCAGCTCACCATTGCCAGCGGCGCCACGCTCGAGCGCCTGCGCGGCGCACTGCAATCGCACATGGCCGCGGCAGCCCCTGCGCCCGACCTGCCCTGGCCCCGCGAATACCGGGGCGTGTACCAGGAGCGGCGGCGTGAATGCGGCTGGGGCCTGTACGAAGCCCTGGGCATCACCAAGGGCGACCGCGAGGCCTCGGCGCAACAGGCGGCGCAGAACTTCACGATGTTCGGCGCGCCGCATGTGGCCATCGTCAGCAGCGATGAGGCGCTGGGCGTCTATGGCGCGGTGGACTGCGGCGCGTACGTGTCAAGCTTCATGCTGGCCGCGCACAGCCTGGGCGTGGGCTCCATCGCGCAGGCCGCGCTGGCCTCGTACCCCGGCGTGCTGCGCGAGGTGCTGGGCATCGGCGCGGACCGCACCATCGTCTGCGGCATCTCGTTCGGCCTGGCCGACCCCGCGCACCCCGCCAACCACTTTCGCACCACGCGGGCAGACCCTGCCGACAGCGTGGTGTGGCGCGACTGACGGGGCAGGCACGTCCTCAGGCCGCCGCGCGCAGCAAGGGGCCGCGCGCGTGCAGCACGCCAAACAGGTTCTTGGGGTCGGACAGTTCGGGGATGAGTTCGATGGGCTGGCCCACCCCCAGTTCGGCTGCGGCATGGCGCATGAACCGCAGCGCGGAAAAGTCCTCCAGCGCAAAGCCCACCGAGTCGAACACGGTCACCTGCGCATCGCTGCCGCGGCCCGGCAGGCGGCCCGCCAGCACCTCCCACAACTCGGTCACCGCGAAGTCGGACGGCAGTTGCTGGATATCGCCCTCGATGCGCGTCTGCGGCGCATATTCGACGAACACCTGCGCCTGGCGCAACACGTCGGCATGCAGCTCCGTCTTGCCGGGGCAGTCGCCGCCCACCGCATTGATGTGCATGCCGGGCGCCAGCATGTCCGGCGTGAGGATGGTGGCGTTGGTCTTGTCGGCCGTCACCGTGGTCACGATGTCGGCGCCGCGCACGGCCTCGGCCGCGCTGGCGCAGGCCACGGTGCGCAGGCCGCCGCCCTGCAGGTTGGCCTGCAGCTTGGCGGTGGCGGCCGGGTCGGTGTCGAACAGCCGCAGCGTGTCGATGCCCAGCAGGTGGTGGAACGCCAGCGCCTGGAACTCGCTTTGCGCACCGTTGCCGATGAGCGCCATGGTGCGCGCGCAAGGGCGTGCCAGGGCACGTGCGGCCACCGCCGACATGGCGGCCGTGCGCAGCGCCGTGGTGAGCGTGAGCTCGCTCAGCAGCAGGGGCGCCCCCGTGGCCACGTCGGCCAGCACGCCGAACGCCATCACGGTCGACAGGCCCAGCCGGGTGTTGCGCGGGTGGCCGTTGACGTACTTGAAGGCATACGTCTCCCCGTCGGCGATGGGCATGAGCTCGATCACGCCGTCCCGCGAATGGCTGGCCACGCGCGCCGACTTGTCGAACGCCTGCCAGCGCAGGAAATCGGCATGGATGTTGTCGGCGATGCCGCGCAGGCAGGCCTCGATGCCCTTGCGGCGCACCAGGTCGATGACATCGGGCGCGCTGAGGTACAGGGTGGTGAAGGTGTTCTGGGAACGCATGGTGCTTGTCTCCGTAAGGGATGGGACAAGTTTCCCGGAGCGCCGCAGCAATGTGAATCGCCAGAACTGCCGCATATTGCAGGCCGGGTTGGCGAAACGGCAGCGCAAACTGCCCTTCTGCCCAATCCCGCGCACCACCTCTGTCTCAGCCTCTTCTGGCTACACCTGCCCGTTCAGGCGGCGTGCCGCCTCCAGCACCGGCTTCACGTAGCGCTCGTCATAGCGGTGCGCGGGCATGGTCAGCGTGACCGCCGCCGCCAGGCTGCCATCGGCATGGAACACCGGTGCCGAGATTCCGGCGACCTCGTCGAGCCGGTCGCCCACGCTGGCGGCATAGCCATCGGCCCGGATGCGCGCATGCAGCGCGCGGTCCCGCGCGCCCAGCACGCGCCCGGGCGCCGGATCGAACGCCACCAGCACCCGCCCGCCCGTGCCGCGCTCGAGCGGCAGCAGATCGCCCGCGCGGATGTGGTCGCGCACGGGGTGTGGCGAATCCACCCGGAACTGGCACAGGCGCACGTCCCCCTGGCGCACGTGGTAGGCCGCGCTTTCGCCCGTGGCGGCCACCAGATCGCGCAGCACCGGCAGCACCACCCGGTCGAGGGAGAACGCGGCGGCGTACAGCGCATACAGCCGCGCCACCTCGGGGCCCAGGGCGTAGCGGCCGTCCGCGAGCCGCTGCACCCATCGTGCATGCTCCAGCGATGCGAGCAGGCGCAGCGCCGTGCTCTTGTGCAGCTGCGTGCGCGCGGCCAGTTCCGCGAGCGGCAGGGCACCATCGCCCTGCCGGAACGCACCCAGCAGCGTGAGCGCGCGGTCCACGGCCGCCACGCCGCCCGGGGCGGCATCGGCATCGGCCAGGGATTCATGGGCGGATTTGCGGGGCATGCGGGCGCGGGGTGGGGACAGGACGCAGGGGCGGGGGCTTGACGCGAAAGCGCAAACCGTCAATCATTTCAATAGAAAGAACTTCGTTCCATCTATTAGAACGACAACCCTCCGCAGCGTCAAGCCCCGGCGCTCGGCCAGCCCCGCAGGAATCCGCCCATGCCCGTCCCCGACATCCTCATCAGCGAAGTAGGCCCGCGCGACGGCCTGCAGTCCGTGAAAGCCACCATGCCCACGCAGCACAAGCTGCGCTGGATCGACGCGCTCGTGGCGGCGGGCCTGCGCGAAATTGAAGTCGGCTCCTTCGTGCCCGCGCGGCTGCTGCCGCAGATGGCCGACGTGGCCGAGGTGGTGCGCCACGCGCTCAACCACCCCGGCATCACCGTGATGGCCCTGGTACCCAACCTGCGCGGCGCCGAGGCCGCGCTGGCCAGCGGCGTGCACAAGATCACGCTGCCCGTGTCGGCCAGCGCGGCGCATTCACAGGCCAATGTGCGCAAGAGCCCGGACGCCATGGTGGACGAGCTGCGCGCCATCACCCGCCTGCGCGCCGAGACCGCGCCGCAGGTGCTGGTGGAAGTGGGCATTTCCACCGCGTTCGGCTGCACGCTGCAGGGCGAAGTGCCCGAGGACGACGTGATCCGCCTGGCCGCCAGTTGCGTGGCGGCAGGCGTGGACGAGGTCGGCCTGTCGGACACCACCGGCATGGCCAACCCCGCGCAGGTGCGCCGCCTGTTCACGCGGCTGCGCAGCGAGATCGGCCCGCACGCGGGCGCGGCCCACATGCACAACACGCGCGGCCTGGGCCTGGCCAACTGCCTGGCCGCATACGACGTGGGCGTGCGCACCTTCGACGCATCGCTGGGCGGCCTGGGCGGCTGCCCCTATGCGCCCGGAGCCTCCGGCAACGTGGTCACCGAAGACCTGGTGTTCATGTTCGAGGCCATGGGTCTGTCCACAGGTGTGGACCTGCACAAGCTCTTCGCGGCCCGCATGCCGCTGCAGGCGGGGCTGCCCGGCGAACCGGTCTACGGGATGACGCCCGAAGCGGGCCTGCCCAAGGGCTGGACCCAGGAGACACCACATGCCTGAAAACAACGAGAGCGCCCCAGGCTGCGGCCGGACCGCCCTGCCCTACACCGGCATCCGCGTGGTGGAGTTCACCCACATGGTCATGGGCCCCACCTGCGGCCTGGTGCTGGCCGACCTGGGGGCCGAGGTCATCAAGGTCGAGCCCATCGGCCATGGCCGCGAGGGCGATGCCACGCGCAAGCTGCGCGGGTCGGGGGCGGGATTCTTCCCGCTGTTCAACCGCAACAAGAAGAGCCTGGCGCTGGACCTGGAAACCCCCGAGGGCAAGGAGGCGGTGCTGCGCCTGATCGCCACGGCCGACATCGTGAGCGAGAACTTCAAGCCCGGCACCATGCAGAAGCTGGGACTGGACTACGCGAGCCTGAAGGCCCTGAACCCGCGCCTCATCTACGTGAGCCACAAGGGCTTTCTGCCCGGCCCGTACGACCACCGCACCGCGCTCGACGAGGTGGTGCAGATGATGGGCGGCCTGGCCTACATGACCGGCCGGCCCGGCGACCCGCTGCGCGCGGGCACCAGCGTGAACGACATCATGGGCGGCATGTTCGGCGCGATCGGCGCCATGGCCGCGCTCGCACAGCGCGAGAAGACCGGGCGCGGCCAGGAGGTGCAGAGCGCGCTGTTCGAGAACAACGTGTTCCTCGTCGCGCAGCACATCATGCAGTTCGCCGTCACCGGCCAGCCCGCCGCCCCCATGCCCGCTCGCATCTCGGCCTGGGCGATCTACGACGTGTTTCAGGTGAAGGACGGCGAGCAGATCTTCCTGGCCGTGGTGAGCGATGGCGCCTGGGCGGTGTTCTGCGATGCCTTCGGCTTTGCCGACCTGAAGGCCGACCCGCGCCTGGCCAGCAACAACGACCGCGTGCGCGAACGCGCCTGGATGATGCCGCTGCTGCGCGAGCGGCTCGCGCCCTACAGCGCCGCGCACCTGGCCGACGTGTTCGAGCGCCACGCCCTGCCCTTTGCGCCCATCACGCGGCCAGAGGACCTGCTCACCGACCCGCACCTGAACGCCACCGGCGCCCTGGCCCCCATGACCCTGCCCGACGGCCGCGCCACCCAGACGGTGCTGCTGCCGCTGGCCATGGACGGCCAGCGCCCCGGCGTGCGCCTCTCGCCGCCCCGGGTGGGTGAGCACAATGCGGAGCTGCTGGCCGAGCTGGGTTACGACGCTATAAAAATTGAAGCGCTTGGCGCTTACCCAGCAAGCGGTAGCGCCTGATTTTTCTCTGGTTGCTGAGGACCTGCCAAAAAACAAGCGGCCGAGGCCGCTTGTTTTTGACTCCGCCAGCCCGCCCACCAAGGGGCAGGGCCCAGACCAGTGTCACCGTGGAACCGGCTTTGCCGGGCCACCGGTGGCGTGTCCCCCCTGAGGGGGAAGGCGCGCAGCGCCTCAGGGGGCTACTGGAGTGACGTGATCAGGTCGACATATTGCTGCTTGGCGGCATCCGCTTCAGTGCCCTTGAGCTTTTCCCACGCGTCCCATTTGGCACGGCCCACCATGTCGGAGAAGCTGGGCTTCTTCTCGGTGTTGTCGCCCGCGGTGGCCTGCTTGTACAGCGCGTAGATCTTGAGCAGCGTGGCGTTGTCGGGGCGCTCGCTGAGGTTCTTGGAATTGGCTACGGCGGCTTCGAAGGTGGCGTTCAGGTCGGCCATGTCGGTTGCTCCTTGGATGGAAAACAAAAGAAGGGGAAGGGGGAGGGAAAGAACGGTGTCGGCAAGGGTTTGCTGCGTTGTATCTTACGGGCTGCGCACCGCGCCAAGCGGTGCCATCCATAGAGGCAAGCCCCCAAAAACAACCACAACAGGTGTACATCTGATGGTGACCCGCATCCCAGCCCCCCGCGCCCCGGCCACCGAAGGCGCCGCCAGCCCCCTGCGCAAGGTGCGCGCCCAGGCCCCCGACGTGGCCCGCCGCGCGGCCCAGGCCCTTCCGCCCGCCGCGCGCAAGGCCGCCGGCGTGGTGCAAAAGAACGTGCGGCGTGCCGCCACCGGCATGCTGGGCCTCTCGGGCGAACGCATGAGCAAGGTCGACACGGCCTGGCTGCGCATGGACTCGGCCAGCAACCTGATGATGATCAACGGCGTGTGGACGCTCTCTCCCGGCATCGGCTGGGACGCGCTGTGCGAGCGCGTGCAGCAGCGCCTGCTGCAGTACCCGCGCTTTCGCCAGCGCGTGGTGGAGGACGCGGCCGGGGCCACCTGGGTGGAAGACCGCCAGTTCGACATCGCCGCCCATGTGCTGCGCGAGACGCTGCCCCGCACCCCCGGACAGAGCATGCAGCGCGCCCTGCAGGACCGCGTGGGCGAGCTGGCCATGCAGCCGCTGGACGCGCGCCGCCCGCTGTGGCAGATGCACCTGATCGAGGACTTCGTGGGCGACGACGGCCAGCCCGGCAGCGCCCTCGTGGTGCGCATCCACCACTGCATCGCGGACGGCATCGCGCTGATCTCGGTGACCATGTCGCTGGTCGATGGCGGTGCCGAGCCCCCCAGGCGCAAGTCCCGTGCGGACAAGGAGGCCGCCACGGCAGAGGACTGGATCGCCGACACGCTCATCAAGCCTTTCACCGGCATGACCGTGAAAGCGCTCGATATGGCCGGCGACAGCGCGGCCAGGTCGCTGCAGATGCTGGGCGACCCCGAGAAGGCGATGCAGAACGGCCTGTCGGGCACCCTGGACATGGCGCGCGTGGCCTACCAGCTGGTGAGCGACGCGGCCGCCCTGGCGCTGATGCCCGACGATTCACCCACGCGCCTGAAGGGCCAGCCCGGCCAGGCCAAGCGCGTGGCGTGGTGCCCGCCCATCCCGCTGGAGGAGGTCAAGGCCATCGGCAAGGCGCTCAACTGCTCGATCAACGACGTGCTGCTGTCCTGCGTGGCCGGCGCCATCGGCGGCTACCTGCGCAGCCAGGGCGACGACCCCACGGGGCAGGAGATCCGCGCCATGATCCCCGTGAACCTGCGCCCCATGGAAGAGGCCTGGAAGCTGGGAAACCGCTTCGGCCTGGTGCCGCTGGTGCTGCCCATCGGCATGGCCAACCCGGTGGAGCGCGTGTACGAGGTGCGCAAGCGCATGAATGCGCTCAAGGGCAGCACCCAGCCCATCCTCGCGTTCGCGATGCTCGCCGTGGCGGGCCTGATGATCAAGCCCGCGCAGGACGCGCTGCTCAACCTGTTCGGCCGCAAGACCACGGCGGTCATGACCAATGTGCCGGGGCCCAAGGAGCAGCTCACGCTGTGCGGCGCGCGCGTCACGCAGTGCATGTTCTGGGTGCCGCAGTCGGGGGACATCGGCCTGGGGGTTTCCATCCTGAGCTATGGCGGCGGCGTGCAGTTCGGCGTGATCACCGACACCACGCTGTGCCCCGAGCCGCAGCGCATCATCGACGCGTTCGCGCCCGAGTTCGACCAGCTCTCGCTGCTCACGCTGATGCTGCCCTGGGGCGAATGAAGCGGCACCCTGTGACGCTGCGCGGCCTGGCGGCCCTGGCACGGCGGCCGCGGATGAAGGCCGCCGCACTGCTGGCGGCGCTGTGGGCCGCTGTGCCCCTGGCGCAGGCCGCCGTGCGCGAGGAGCATGCCGAGCGCCCGTACGCCGTGCATGCGGAGCCTGGCGACACGCTGCGCCAGGCGCTGAACGCGGCCACGCCCATCGTCACGGACGGCCAGCGCTTTCACGGCCACACCCGCTGGAACGTGCGCTGGACCTTCCGCTGGGGGCGCGAGGCCTCGTCGGGCGAATGCCGCATCACCGAGGTCACCACACGGCTGCGCACCGAGGTGCAGCTGCCCGAGCTGCGGCGCGCCACGCCGGCGCAGCGGGCGCTGTTCGACCGCTACCTGCCGGCCCTGTCACGCCACGAGCAAGGCCATGTGCAGTTCGGGCGCAACGCCGCCCGCGCCATCGACCAGGGCATTGCGCAGCTGCCCGCCGCGCCGGACTGCGCCACGCTGGAGCGCCAGGCCAACGCGCTGGGCCACCGCCTGCTGCGCGAACACGCCGAGCGCGAGAAGCAATACGACAACGACACGCGCCACGGCGCATCGCAAGGCGCCAGGCTGGAGTGAGCGGATCATCGCCCGGCCTCGGCCAGGCTAGCCCCGCACCGCGCTGCGGAAAGCCGCGGACAGCGCCGTCAGGGCGTCGCGCGGGCGGCCGTCCCTGATGCGGGTGTGCAGCAGCACGGGCAGGCGGGGCAGTGCGGGCAGCGCAAGGCGCGTGCCGACGTCCACCGCGCCCAGGGGCAGCATGCGCGGGGCCAGCGCCGCCACCCCCAGCCCGGCCATCACGGCCGCGGCCACCGCCGCCACGCCGCCGCCCACAAACACCTCGGCCCAGGCCATGCCGGCGGCATCCAGCGACCGCCCCGCCATCGCGCGCACGCCACAGGGCTCGGCCAGCGTGGCCAGGGGAAGGGGTTCGCCCGCGCGGTGCTGCCAGCCGGGGGCCGCGAGCCAGCCGAACTGCTCTTCGGCCAGCAGCTCGCCGTCGCTGCGGCCCACGTGCATGCGGGCCAGCACCGCATCCAGCTCGCGCCGGTCGTAGGCTTGCAGCAGGTCGCCGGACGAGCCGATCCGGATCTCGATCAGGAGCTGCGGGTCCTGCGCGTTCATGCGGGCGATCAGCGCGGGCAGCTCGGGCCCGGCCACGTGGTCGCTGATGCCGATGGTCAGGCGCTGGCGCGCCTGAGCGAACGTGGCGAGCGCGCGGTCGTGCACGGCCAGGAGTTCACGGGCGTGTTCCAGAAAGGCGGCGCCCCGCGCGGACAGCTGCACATGCCGGGGCGTGCGCTCGATGAGCCGGCAGCCCAGGCGGGCCTCCAGCCGCTGGAGCTTGAGGCTCATCGCGGCCTGCGCCGTGCCCATGGCCTCGGCGGCGCGCGTGAAGCTGCCCAGCTCGGCAATGCGCACGAAGGCCTCGACGGCATCCAGATCCAGGGATCGCTCAACCATTTGAATTTGATATCTCTGAAATAGATATCCATAGCATATTCATATGGATAGCATTTCGCCAGCTTCTTCTTTTGTTGTTCAAAAAGGATCTTGCGATGCCCCTCATCCACATTGCCATGCGCGCCGGAAAGCCCGCGGCCTACCGCCAGGCGATCTTCGACACGCTGTACCGCGCCCTGCGCGAAACCTTCAACGTGCCCGAGGACGACCAGTTCATGACCATCTCCGAGCACGAGGCCGCGAACTTCCGCTACAGCCCCACCTACCTGGGCGTGGTGCGCAGCGACGACGTGGTGTTCATCCAGATCACCGCCAACAACACGCGCACTCTGGAGCAGAAGAAGGCGCTGTTTGCGCGCATCGCGCAGCTGCTCGGGGAAAGCCCGGGCCTCAGGCCCGAGGATGTGTTCGTGAACATCGTGGAGGTCGCCAAGGAGAACTGGTCCTTCGGGCATGGCCTGGCGCAGTACGCGTAGCCATCCCTTCCACGGCGCTGCGTGTCGTGGGCGGCGGTGAAGGCGGGTCGGCACGGCACCTGCGAACCAGCCGCCGGGCGGGGTGAACGGGCCGCCATGGCGGCCCGCCGCGTTCAGGACGCCGAGCAGGTAAAGCTCTCGGCCTTGGCGGGGTCGCCCATGCCGTTGTAGCGCGGGAACTTGGGGTACTCGCACACCGGGCGCTGGGCCAGGGGGGTGCTGGTGCCGGGGGCAAATTTCGTTGCCACCAGCTTGTCGGGGGCCGCGCCTTTTTCCACCCAGGCGTCCATGGCAGCGAGCAGGTCGATGGAACGCGGCTCGGTGCCCGCCCCGTCCAGGTCATGCCCGTTGGAAGGCGAGGTGACCATGCGCGCAAAGCCCTGCACCTTGCTCGCGCCCAGGCGCTGCTTCACCGTGTCGAAGTATTCCGCCGTGCGGTACACCGACACGCAGGTGTCGCCCAGGCCATACCAGATCAGCAGCTTGCCACCGTTGTCGGCAAAGGCGGAGATGTCCGGGTCGGTACCGTCGATCATCTCGGCCAGCCGCAGATATTTCGCCTGGTACTGGGTCGGGTCGTGCGTCAGGATGCTGGCGTTGGGGTTGCCCTCCACCAGGCGCGCGGCTTCCGTCACGGCCATGTGGTTGAACGAGTCGGGGTTCTCAAAACTGGTACCGAACATGTACGACTGCCAGTCCGAGGTGGACGCGCCGCCCCGGCCGTAGCGCGGATAGCCCACGGCACCGCGCGACAGGGTCACGGGCGTCTTGTGGTCGCTGTAGATGAGGCGGATGGATTCGATCTGGCCGGCCGTCAGGCAGCTGTCGTTGTCGGCGCCCTGGCACAGCAGGTCGGTGGGCACGTAGTTGCATGCCGCGACGTTGCCGATGATGCCGTCCTTCAGGCCATCGAGACCATCACACGCGGCCGTCTCGGCCTTGGCATACAGCGCGATCTTGGCCGAGCTCATCCAGTTCTCGCGGCTCTTGAAGATGTGGTGCAGCACCGTGGGACCCAGGTTGACCTGGTGCGCCTGCTGGCTGATGGCGGGCTCCATGGCCACCACGCCGTCGTAGTCCTTGGGGTACTTCTGCGTGGAGATCAGACCCGAGCGACCGCCGTTGGAGTGGCCCATGTGGTAGCGCCGCACGGGGCGCTTGCCGTAGAACTCCGTGGCGATGGTGGTGCCAATCTCCAGCACGAAGTGGTTGGCATCGAACGCATGGTTGCGCAGCGCCACATCGCTGTTGCCCCAGGCAAAGCCGCGCACCTGGTGGCCAGAGTCGGAACTGATCTTCACATAGGGATTGGCCGATGGACCCACGAGCTGCTGGTACCACGGGTCATCGGTCGGAATGAACCCGTCGAACCCACCGCCGCCAATCGTCAGCGTCTTGCCGTTCCACTGCGCCAGCGTGGGCAGCTCCACCGCCCAGTTGATCGTCGACTCGGGCGAGGACACGATCTGGCCGCGCACGATGCAGGCGTCCGGGAGCGTGCCCTCGGCCTTGCGCAACTCGGTGCGCGTGACCTTGGCGCCATGGGGCAAGGCGGTGGAGGTGTAGGCGGCGCAGGCCTCGGCCAGGGGCCTGCTGGCCAGGGGCGCGGGGGCATCGCCGCCGCCGCCGCAGGCCGTCAGCGCCACGGCGGCAAGGGCAGTCAGGGTGCAGGCGGCCCACCGCCCCGGGGAGGCACGGTGGTGGACGCGGCGATGGGGTGCCACGCCGGCAAGGAATGGAATCGGGAACATGCGGGAGTCTCCAGTGATGGTGGTTTTCAAGAGCCCAGGCACTGGCAGCAGCAGCAGGACGGCCGCCACCGCAGCCCTTGTGGCTCCGGTGGGGACGATAGGAAAAGAAGGCACCCTTGCAGCCCCTGCAAATGCAGAGGGCCCGGGAAACTACCGAGCAGGCCTGGCTACCCGTTGCGCAGCGCCGCCACCAGCGCCAGCTTGTTGTTCACCCCCAGCACGGCGTAGGCGGTGCGCAGGTAGGTGCGCACGGTGGCGGGGGTGAGCCCCAGGGTGGCGGCGATGTCCTTGTGGGAACGCCCCTGGGCGTAGAGCATGGCGGCGCTCAGCTCGCGCGGGGCCAGTGGGGACTTCTGGTGGCGCGATGCCATGCTGACAGCCACCAGCGGACCGCAGGGTTCGAGCCGCAAGCGGCAGGACTTGCCCACCAACAGGCTGCAGGGAGCACGTGGCAGGGCCTGCAGAACCTCCAGCGGCACGCGGGTTCCCGTCCAGCCGGGGCACGCCTCGCCCAGCGCCATGCTGATGCGCAGGCCCGCAAACAGCAGCTCTCCCGAGGGCTCCGCCAGCGCAAAGCTGTCCCAGGGACGGCTGGCGGACTCGCTCTGCAGCCGCTGCAGCACGTGGTGCCAGTGCTGCAGCAGATGCACCACAAATTCGCCAAACAACACGGTCTCTTCGTCGGTGAATTCCGAACGCGCCTGCGGGCGGTACACCGAGACAAAAAACATCAGTCCGCTGTGGGGCAGCTCGGCGGTGAGCGCCATGCAGTGGTACAGGCCATGGCGCTGGCTGAACGCCACCACCTCGGGGTGTTCCACGATATCGCCCACCACATCGCGCTCGCGGATCACCACGCCCAGCCGGGTCATGGACTGGCGCGCGAACTCGTCCACCGCGGACAGTTCGTTCCATTCCTGCGCAAAGCTCTGGCTCAGGCCGATGCTGCCATGCAGCCAGTTGCGCGGACCGGTGTGCACATCGCCGGCCGACACCTCGCCCCACCAGGCCGCGTCGAAGGGGACCAGCTCCCGCAGCGTCTGCAAGGCCTGGTGCAGCATGTCCTGCGGCGGCGCTTGCTGCGCCCCCCGCGCCAGCGCGAGCAGGCTGCGGCTGAGCGCCCGCAAGGCATCGGCGGGGCCGCGCCCGCCCGTTGCGGAAGGGGGCATGCTCATCGGCATACCGCCGGGGCGTCTTGCGCTGCGCGAAGCGCGTCGTCTGCGTGGGCCATGGCGCCAGTCTCCTGTTTTTTCAGGCGATGGTAGCGGCCGCCACCCCAAGCCCCCCCCGAGGCGGCGGCAGGTGCGTGCGCAGCCCGCTACGCGGCTGCAGCCCGCGCCGGCGCAAATGCTATCATTTTTATAGCTTTCTGCGCTTATTCACAAAGCGCCAGCGGCCAATTCCATTCCATTCAGCGTGCCAGCCCATCCACCGCCTGGAACATCGACTGCCGCGCCTGGCTGATGATCTGGCCCTTCCATTCATCGGTGTCGGTGTAGAACGCCGCCAGCATCTGCGCCTTGATCTGCGCGGCCTTGTCGGCGGGGGTGCCGGGGTGCAGGTTGAGCCACTGCTCGGCGCGAATCGCGTTCATCACATCGAGCACGGGTACGGTACCGTATTCCATGGCGATGCCGGTGTACTCGGCATGCGGGCATTCGTCGTAGATCGAGGTCCACATGAGGCCGGTGAGGAAGGCCGAGGTGGACGAGCCGTCATAGATGGAGGTGACCGGCGTGGCGCCGCCGCCATCCCACCAGGCGCGTGCGCGCGCCACGGCCACATCGTCGTCGTTGCCGGCGTAGATGCGCTCGCCATGGCCGCTGGGGCCCAGGCCCGTGTGCAGGTCGATCCACGCGATGTGCGACGCGCCCGCGCCATGCTGGCGCAGCACCTGGCGCAGCGTGCGGTTGCTCCAGGTGGGCTCGGTGCCGCCAAAGAACAGGCCTTGCGGAAACTCGTGCTGGCCCCGCGAGATGGCGGCCTGCCAGGCCGCCTCACCCTTGGTGCCGATGTACTGCTGCACGGCGGCGGCATTCTCGGGCAACGGGGGCCACGCCTCGGGCAGCAGCAGCGGCTGGACTTCGCGGTAGGCCTCGTTCACGGGCAGGGGCTTTGAAAAGTCCTGGAAGTTGCGGTTCAGGTCCACGTTCTCGTGGGTGAAGCGGCGCACGTGCGAAAAACCATAGGGGTTGAGCGCGTGGATGTAGAGCGTGGCCACGCCGGCCGCGCGCGCCTTGTCGCGCCACTCCTGATCGTGCAGCGCAAACACCTGCACGCCGCTGCCGCAGTAGCCTTCCACGCCGTGGCAGGCGCTGCTCACAATGAGCAGCCTGGTCGCATCGGCCGGGCCGTCGCGCACCACGTCCATGGCCAGGTCTTCGCCGTCGCGCCCTTTGAGCGGGTGGGCGTGCGATTCGATGGGCAGGCCCGCAGCGGCCGCGGCCTCCAGAAATTTCTTGCGGGCCTGGGCGTAGCTGGGCGAAAAGGCGCGGGCGATGCCGATCATGGGCGGTGGCTTTCGTGGGTGGGTTGGAAACAAGAGAAAAGAAAGCCCGGGCACGCAGGGGGCCCGGGGCGTCAGGACAGCCAAGAAGCCGGCGTCAGGCCGCCGTTGGCTGCGCCAGCCACTCCTCGGCCAGCTTGACCCAGTAGGTGGCGCCCAGCGGGATCAGGTCGTCGTTGAAGTCGTAACTCGGGTTGTGCAGCGTGCAGGGCCCGCCGCCATGGCCCATCTCGCGGTGCGCGCCGTCGCCATTGGCGATGAAGCAGTAGGCACCGGGCTTGGCCTGCAGCATGAAGGCGAAGTCTTCCGCGCCCATGGTGGGCTCCTGCACCAGCACATTGGCCTCGCCCACGATGCCGGCCATCACCTTGCGCGCAAAGTCGGCCTCGGCCGGCGAGTTCACGGTGGGCGGGTAGTTGCGGTGGAAGTGGAATTCGCAGGTGGCGTCGTGCGCGGCGCAGGTGTGCTCGGCGACCTGCTTCATGCGCTTTTCGATCAGGTCCAGCACCTCGATGGAGAACGTGCGCACCGTGCCCTGCAGCTCGCAGCTGTCGGGCACCACGTTGGTGGCCTCGCCCGCGTGCACCATCGTCACCGAGATCACGCCCGCGTCCACGGGCTTCTTGTTGCGGCTGATGATGGTCTGGAAGGCCTGCACCATCTGACAGGCGATCGGCACCGGGTCGATGCCGTTGTGCGGCAGCGCCGCATGGCTGCCCTTGCCGCGGATGGTGATCTTGAACTCATTGCTGGACGCCATCACCGGGCCGGGGCTCACCGCGAACTGGCCCACGGGCATGCCAGGCCAGTTGTGCATGCCGTACACGGCCTGCATGGGGAACTGCTCGAACAGGCCGTCGGTGATCATCTCGCGCGCACCGCCGCCGCCCTCTTCGGCCGGCTGGAAGATCAGGTACACGGTGCCGTCGAAATTGCGGTGCCTGGCGAAATGCTGCGCCGCGGCCAGCAGCATGGCCACATGGCCGTCATGGCCGCAGGCGTGCATCTTGCCCTGGTGCTTGCTGGCGTGGGCAAAGGTGTTGAACTCCTGCATGGGCAGGGCGTCCATGTCGGCGCGCAGGCCGATGGCCCGTCCGCTGGCGCCGCCGTCGCGGCCCTTGACGATGCCGACCACGCCCGTGGTGCCCAGGCCCCGGTGGATGGGAATGCCCCATTCGGTGAGCTTTTGCGCCACCACATCGGCGGTGCGCACCTCTTCGAAGCACAGCTCGGGATGCGCGTGAATGTCCCGGCGCACGGCGGCAATACTGGCCGCCTGCGTGACGATGGAATCAATAACGTTCATGATATGTATCCTTACGATCTCACAGTCTAGCCCGCTGGCCTGCCCTGCGCCACCCGGGGTTTATTTGCACTGCAACATGAAGCTCTCGCCACACGCCCTCGAACTCGCGCAAACCCTGGTGCGCATGAACACCGTCAGCCACAACTCCAACCTGGAGCTGATCCATTTCATCCGCGACCACCTCGCCCGGCTGGGCGTGAAAAGCCGGCTGACCTTCAACGAGGACAAGACCAAGGCCAACCTGTTCGCCACCCTGGGCGAAGGCAAGCCGGCCGGCGTGATCCTTTCGGGCCACACGGACACCGTGCCGTGGGATGGGCAGGAATGGACGATGGACCCGCTGAGCGCGCGCGTCCTGGACGGCCCCGAGGGGCCGAGCCTGTATGGCCGGGGCAGCGCCGACATGAAGGCCTTCATCGGCATCGCCGTGTCGCAGGCCGAGCAGTTCCTCCACAGCAACGCGCCCTTCGCCGTGCACCTGGCCTTCAGCTATGAGGAAGAGATCGGCTGCTTCGGCGTCAAGGAACTGATCGCCGACCTGCGCGAAGCGAACATCAAGCCGCTGGCCTGCATCGTGGGCGAACCCACCAGCATGGTGCCCGCCATCGCCCACAAGGGCGTGTACCGCTACAAGTGCTGCGTGCGCGGCAAGGAGGCGCACTCGTCGCTCACGCCCCATTCGGTCAACGCCATCGAGATGGCGGCCCGCGTGGTCGGCCGCCTGCGCGACATGGGCGAGGGTTTCGAGCGCGAGGAGCCCCGCTTCGAGGGCTTCGACGTGCCGTTCTCGACCACCAGCGTGGGCCAGTTCCACGGCGGCATCGCCGACAACGTGGTGCCGCGCGATGCCGAGTTCCGCTATGAATTCCGCGACCTGCCCACGGCCAACGCCGCGCAGATGCAGTCCGAGGTGGTGGCGTATGCGAAATCTCTGGAGCCGCGCATGAAGCAGGTGGCGCCGGCGGCCGGCTTCTCGTTCGAAACCATCTGCGAGATCCCGAGCTTCCTGGGCAGCAAGGACGACCCGGTGACGCGCCTGGCGCAGACCCTGTCGGGCGAGAAGAGCACCACCCTCGTCGCCTTCGGCACCGAGGCCGGCCTGTTCAAGAACGCCGGCATCTCCACCGTGGTCTGCGGCCCCGGCAGCATCCGCCAGGCGCACCAGCCGGACGAGTATGTGAGCCTGGAACAGCTGGCGCGCTGCGAGGCGTTCATGCAGGGGCTGGCGCGCACCACCTCGATCGACTAGCCAAGTCCTGCAAAGCCTCTGGCCAACGCAATCCCCACGCGGGCTGCAACTGGCGCGCCCCAGACCAGTGCCACCGTGGAACTGGCTCCGCCAGGCCACGGGTGGCGTCCCCCTCTGGGGAAGACGCGAAGCGGCTCAGGGGGATGTCAAGTCCTCACGCGTCCGTCCCCCGTCAGCATCGACATCTCGACAAACTTCGACGCCGCGTGGCTGGTGGCGCTGAACGACACCGGAAACCCCGAGATCACCTGGTTGCCGATCGCCTCGGTGCCGGCGATGAAGCTCTCGCGCGTGAGCTTGCCGCCGCCTTGCGCCTGCCGCAGGCCCTCGGTGAAGATGCGGGCGGCCAGGTAGCCTTCCATGCTGGAATAGTTGGGCTGCACCTTGTCGCCCCCCTTCTTGATGGCCTCCAGGAACTCGCGCGTGATCTGGCGCGAGGGCTGGTAGGGCGAGGGCACGACCTGCGAGACCACCACGCCCGCGCCGTTCTTGCCCAGCTCATCGGCCAGGGCCTGCGTGCCCACGAAAGACACGTTGTAGAACGTGCCGCCGTACCCCGCCTTGCGCGCCGCGCGCACGAAGGCCGCGCTGCCCGCATAGGCGGCGATCTGCACCACGGCGTCGGGCTGGGCGGACACCAGCTTGTCCACGGCGGCCTTCACATCGGTGGAATTGCGCTCCACCGTGGCCGTGGCCACCGCCGCGAGCTTGAGCTCGGCCAGTGCCCGGTTCACGCCGTCGAGCCCGGCCTTGCCGTAGGCGTCGTTCTGGTAGAACACGGCGATCTTCTTGAGCCCGAGGTTGGTGAGCTGGCGCACGATGAGCGCGGTTTCGTCGTAGTAGGACGCGCGCACATGGAAGATGAGCCGGTTGAATGGCTGGCGCAGCGCCTCGGCCCCGGTGAAGGGGCCGAAGAACGGCACCTTCTCCCGGGTGAACAGGGGCAGCGCGGCCAGGCTGGTGGGGGTGCCGATGTAGCCGAACAGGGCGAACACCTCGTCGGCGATGAGTTTCCTGGTGTTTTCGGCGCAGCGGTCGGGCTCGTAGCCATCGTCCATGGTGCGGATCTCCACCATGCGCCGGCCCACGCCGCCCTGGGCATTGAGCTGGTCGAAAAAGAGCTTGGCCCCCAGGTTGAACTGCACGCCCAGCTGCGCCGCCGGGCCGGTGAAGGCAGCCGACTGGCCCAGCACGATGCGGCCTTCGCCCTGGGCACCCGCCCTCTGGAAGCCCCCCAGCGCGGCCGCACCCAGGCCGATGGAAAACTGTCTGCGCCCCAATGCCATTTGCTTCATGGTGAAATCCCTCTTCCTGTCAACACAACGAGGCTGACCCCTCGATGCTGCCGGTGAGCAGCCTGCTGGGGAAGCGATGCGCAATTTGATAGATGTTGGTTAGATATGCACGCCGTTTCCAACCCTCTGGCAGTTTAACGACCACCCCACATATGTCCACGCCTTCCGCCACCATTTCTCCGCCAGCTGTCCCCGTCCAGGTGCGTGGCGCCTGCCCGCACGATTGCCCCGACACCTGCGCCCTGATCACCACCGTGGACGACAACGGCGTGGCCACCCGCGTGCAGGGCAATCCCGACCACCGCCACACCGACGGCGCGCTGTGCGCCAAGGTGAGCAAGTACACCGAGCGCAGCTACCACCCCGAGCGCGTGCTCACTCCGCTCAAGCGCACGGGCCCCAAGGGCAGCGGCCAGTTCGCGCCTGTCAGCTGGGACGAGGCCCTGGACGACATCGCCCATCGCCTGCAGTCCATCGCCGCGCGCGACCCCGAGGCCGTGCTGCCCTACAGCTACGCCGGCACCATGGGCATGGTGCAGGGCGAGAGCATGGACCGCCGCTTCTTCCACAAGCTCGGTGCATCGCTGCTCGACCGCACCATCTGCGCATCCGCCGGGGCCGAAGCGCTGACGCAGACCCTGGGCGGCAAGGTGGGCATGAAAGTGGAGTTCTTCGCCGAATCGCAGCTCATCCTGATCTGGGGCAGCAACTCCATCGGCAGCAACCTGCATTTCTGGCGCTACGCGCAGCAGGCCAAGAGGAATGGCGCCCGGCTGGTGTGCATCGACCCGCGCAAGAGCGAGACAGCCGACAAATGCCACGAGCACATCGCCCTGCGCCCGGGCACCGATGCCGCGCTGGCCCTGGCGCTGATGCACGAGCTGATCGCCCACGACTGGCTGGACCACGACTACATCGCGCGCCACACGCTGGGCTGGGACCCGCTGCGCGAGCGCGCCCTGCAGTGGCCGCCCGAGCGCGCCGCCGAGATCTGCGGCATTCCGGTCGAGCAGATCCGCCAGCTGGCCCGGGACTACGGCACCACCAAGCCCGCCGCCATCCGCCTGAACTACGGCATGCAGCGCGTGCGCGGCGGCGGCAATGCCGTGCGCGCCGTGGCCTGCCTGCCCGCCCTCACCGGCGCCTGGCGCCACCGCGCGGGCGGCATGCTGCTGTCCAGCTCCGGCCAGTTCCCGGCGCAGCGCGCGGTGCTGCAGCGGCCCGACCTGATGCCCCAGGCGGCCTCAGGGCGCGTGCCCCGCACCATCAACATGACGACCATCGGCGACGACCTGCTGCGCGAGGCATCGCCCGCCTTCGGCCCGAAGGTCGAGGCCGTGGTGGTCTACAACAGCAACCCCGTGGCGGTGGCCCCGGACTCGGGCAAGGTGGTGCGCGGCTTTGCGCGCGAAGACCTGTTCACCGTGGTGCTGGAGCACTTCAAGACCGACACCGCCGACTACGCGGACTACATCCTGCCCGCCACCACGCAGCTCGAACACTGGGACGTGCACCTGTCCTACGGCCACACCGACGTGGTGCTCAACCGCCCCGCCATTAAGCCCTTGGGCGAGGCCCGCAGCAACGCGCAGATCTTCCGCGACCTGGCCGCGCGCATGGGCTTTGCCGAGCCCTGCTTTGCCGACACCGACGAGGCGCTGTGCCGCCAGGCGTTTGGGGATGCCGTGGACTACGCGCTGCTCGAATCCCAGGGCTTTGCCACCGTGGCCATCCCGGATGCACTGTTCGCCGAAGGCAACTTTCCGTCACCGTCGGGCAAGTGCGAGTTCTACAGCGCCCGCCTGGCCGCCCAGGGCCTGGACGGCCTGCCCGACCACCTGCCCAATTACGAGCTGCAGGGCACGGATGCCCGCTACCCGCTGGCGATGATCTCGCCGCCCGCGCGCAACTTTTTGAACTCCACCTTCGTGAACGTGACGAGCCTGCGCAACATCGAAGGCCGCCCGATCCTGGAGATCCACCCCGACGACGCCGAAGCCCGCGGCATAGCCAACGACGCCGTGGTGCGCGTGTTCAACGACCGTGGCAGCTACCAGTGCCACGCCACCGTCTCCCGCCGCGCACGGCCCGGCGTGGTCAACGGCCTGGGCATCTGGTGGCGCAAGCTGGGGCTTGACGGCACCAACGTGAACGAGGTCACCAGCCAGGCCCTCACGGACCTGGGCCGCGCGCCGACGTTTTATGACTGCTTGGTGGAGGTGGAGGCTGTGGAGGCAGCGGCAATAGCAGGCTGACCGCGCTCTGCCAGACACGCAGAATGCTCATGTTTTGATAGCTAATGGCGCTTATTGGACAGGCGCCAGTAGCTATTTTCACTAAAAACCACCTCTCACTGTGCCTGCATGGCATGGGTGCGGCCTGCGTCCCCCGCAGTCAACGCCAGAAAGTGATGCACCACGGGCCGCTCCGCTCCCTGGTGAAATCGCAGCGCCTCCGCCTGCAGGTCCGCGTCCGCCTTGGACACGCGGTGGTGCTGGCGCAGGTGCTCGGCCCAGGATTCGACCAGGAACCACTCGATCACGCGGCCCGGCTCGCCGGTGTGTTCGGCCACGCCCCAGGCATAGGCACCGTCGCGGCGGCGCTCGGCCGACAGGCGGTGCATGGCCTGCAGGAAGGCGGGCAGGTCGGGCTTGGCGATGCGGTATTCGATCTGCACCATCACCGGGCCCCGGTCGTGCGCCACGGGTTCGGCCAGCAGGGGCTCGGGCCAGTGGTTGGAGGGCTGCAGGTCGGCCTCGCCGGTGGGCAGCTTCACGCGGTGAAAGATGAGCGACGCCACCACCAGCCCGGCCGCGCCCAGCAGCAGCGTGACCGGCAAGCCGGCCTGCCCCGCGATGAGGCCCCAGCCCAGGCTGCCGGCGGCCATCGCGCCGTTGAAGACCATGAGGTAGATGGCCAGGCCGCGGCCGCGCACCCAGTTGGGCAGCACGGCCTGGGCCACGCCGTTGAGCGTGGTCAGCGCGATGATCCAGCCCAGGCCCAGCACCAGCATCAGCGCCACGGCGGCCCACTGGGGCGGAGCCACGGTCAGCACGCCCATGACGGCGGCGGTGAGCAGCGAGGCCAGCAGCACCAGGCCATCGGTGTCGAGCCATTTGCGCAAACGGGGCAGCAGCACGGCGCCCAGGATGGCGCCCGCGCCCACGGCGCCGAGCATCACGCCGTAAAAGCCTGCCGAGCCGCCCAGCATGCGGCGCGCCACCAGCGGAAGCAGCGCCCAGACGGAGCTGGCGAACAGGAAGAACACGGCCGCGCGCAGCAGCACCACGTGCAGATCGCGGCTGGCGCGGGCGTAGCGCACGCCGGCGCGGAAGGCGCCGAAGAACTGCTCGTTCAGGCCTGACGCCTCGGCCTTCGGGCGCTTCCACCACAGCAGCGCGGCGATCACGAACACATAGCTCAGCACGTCCAGGCCGTAGGCCATGGCCGCGCCGAAGCTGGCCAGCAGCAGGCCGCCCGCCGCCGGGCCGATGGCGCGTGCGATGTTGATGCCCAGCGAGTTGAGCGCCACGGCGCTCTTGAGCTCGCTGCGCGGCACCAGCTCGGGCACGATGGACTGCCAGGTGGGGCCCATGAGCGCAGCGCCGATGCCGCCCACGAAGGTCAGCGCCACCAGCCACTCCACCGTCAGCGTGTGGGTGTTGGCCAGGATGAGCAGCGTGCCGCTGACGGCCGCCAGCAGCACCTGCACGCCGATGAGGAAGCGGCGGCGGTCCAGGATGTCCGACAGCACGCCCGCAGGGATGGCAAGCAGAAAGACGGGCAGCGTGGCGGCCGTCTGGATCAGCGCGACCGCGGTGGGGCTGGACGAGAGCTCGGTCACCATCCAGGCGCTGGCGACGTCGCGCATGAAGCTGCCGATGTTGCCCAGTACGGTGGCGGCCCAGAGCACCGCGAAGACGGGGATGGCCAGGGGAGCGAAGCTGCCGGATGCCGCGGGCGCTGTGGAGCCCTTGGGCGCTGCAGCAGTGGGGGTATGGTGGTGGTGATGATCGTGTTGGTTATCCGGCATGGCGGCCTCCGAGGTCGTGCGAGGCGACGAGCAGCATGCCGCCCACCAGGCCCCAGTGTTCAAAGAATGCGTTGGCGCTGCGCTGCCGATCGGCGGGCGGCGCGACCCAAAAGCGGTCTGCCAGCAAGGCGGCCAGCACGGTGAAGCCCGCCAGGGCCAATGCCCCCAGCCAGCGGTACCAGCCCGACAGGATGAGCGCCGAGGCCGAAAGCTGCAGCACCAGCGTGGCAGCAGCGATGGGCGCGGCGGGCGCGAGGCCGAGCGAGCGCACTTCGGCCACGGCGCCGGCAAAGTCGCGGGCCTTGCCGATGCCGCCCTGCAGGTACGCGGCGCACAGGCACAGCAGCGCCAGCGTCTGCACCCAGGGCGCGGAGGCGGCGGTTTGCAATGCGTGCAACACCGTCACACCGCCCAGCAGGCGCAGCCGAGCGCACCCCAAAAGCCCTGCAAGTCGGACACCGGCAGCTTGCTGCTCCAGGCCGTGGCGTGGGCATGGCCGTGCAGGTTGCAGTTGCTGGCGCAACCGCAGTTCGCGGCCGCGTTGCGCAGCACGGCCTGCAGTGGCGCGCCGTCCGGCCCTCCCTGGGCGCCCCAGGCGCCGTAGCCGCCGAAGGTGCGCACGGGTGACCAGTCGGGCATGGCGGGCGGCGGGGCCGCGTCGTCGAAGCGCGCGAAGTCGCCCACTCCATAGACCACCTTGCCGCCCACCACGGTGAGCAGGGCCGTGGTGTCGGCGATGTCGGACTCGGGGCAGGCAAAGAAGTCGCGGTCGGGCACGACGAGGTCGGCCAGTTGGCCCGCCTCGATGCGGCCCTTCTTGCCGTGCTCGTTGCTGAACCAGGTGACGTTCTCGGTCCACATGCGCAGGGCCTGGTCGCGGGTGAGGCAGTTGCGCTGCGGCGTGAGCTGCAGGCCGCCCACCGTCTTGCCGGTGACGAGCCAGGACAGCGACACCCAGGGGTTGTAGCTGGCCACGCGGGTGGCGTCGGTGCCGGCGGACACGTGGACGCCCTTCTCCAGCATGCGCTTGACCGGGGGCGTGGCCTCTGCCGCCGCGGCGCCGTAGCGCCCCACGAAGTACTCGCCCTGGTAGGCCATGCGGTGCTGCACGGCCACGCCGCCGCCCAGGGCGGCGATGCGGTCGATGGACTTTTCCGAGATGGTCTCGGCGTGGTCGAAGAACCAGTTCAGGCCGGCCAGCGGCGTGTCCTGGTTGACCTTTTCGAACACGTTGAGCGCGCGCTCGATGGTCTCGTCATACGTGGCGTGCATGCGCCAGGGCCAGCGGTTCTGCGCGAGGATGCGCACCACCTCTTCCAGCTCGCCTTCCATGCCGGGCGCGAGCTCGGGCTGGGGCTGGCGGAAGTCCTCGAAGTCGGCGGCGGAGAACACGAGCATCTCGCCCGCGCCGTTGTGGCGAAAGTAGTCCGTGCCCTGCTTGTACTGCGAGGTGGCCGTCCAGTTCAGGAAGTCTTCCTTCTCGTGCTGGGGCTTTTGCGTGAACAGGTTGTAGGCCAGGCGGATGGTGAGCTGGTCGGCATCGGCCAGCTCCTGGATCACGTCGTAGTCATCCGGGTAGTTCTGCATGCCGCCGCCCGCGTCGATGGCGCCGGTCACGCCCAGGCGGTTGAGCTCGCGCATGAAGTGGCGCGTGGAGTTGACCTGGTAGTCGTGCGGCAGCTTGGGGCCCTTGGCCAGCGTGGCGTACAGGATGGCCGCATTGGGCTTGGCCAGCAGCAGGCCCGTGGGGTTGCCCGCGCTGTCGCGCACGATCTCGCCGCCGGGCGGCGCGGGCGTGTCCTTGCCGTAGCCCACGGCGCGCAGCGCGGCGCCGTTGAGCAGCGCGCGGTCGTACAAATGCAGGATGAACACGGGCGTATCGGGCGCCACGGCGTTCAGCTCGGCCAGCGTGGGCAGGCGCTTTTCCGCAAACTGGTGTTCGGTGAAGCCGCCCACCACGCGCACCCACTGCGGCGCGGGCGTCACCGCCACCTGGGCTTTGAGCATGGCCATGGCGTCGGCCAGGCTCTTCACCCCGTCCCACCGCAGCTCCATGTTGAAGTTGAGGCCGCCGCGGATGATGTGCAGGTGGTTGTCGATGAGCCCCGGCAGCACGCTGCGCCCGCCCAGGTCGATGACCCGCGTGCCCGCACCGGCCAGCGCCATCACCTCGCGGTCGTCACCCACCTTGGTGAAGCGCCCTTGCGCAATGGCGACCGCGCTGGCCGTGGGGTTGGCGCGGTCCAGCGTGGTGAAGCGGCCGTTGCGCAGGATGAGGTCGGGAGTGGTGGCAGGTTGGTTCATGTCTTGGGGCTCAGAGAATTTCAGCAATGGCAGAGCGCAAAAAGGGTGCAGTGGCCGTAGCGAGCGGCCCTGGCCTGCACCGAGGACCGCAGCCGTACAAGCGTACGGCGAGAACCGCAGGTGCGGGATCGGGTCGCGCAGTAGGCCAATGCACCCCTTTTTTAGGATTCTTGGGCGTTGAACATGGTCTTGGCGTAGGTGATGCCCAGGCCATAGCCCCCGCCGAACTTCTTGGCGATGCCCGTCGTCATGTCGTACGTCTCGCCCCGTGCCCAGTCGCGCTGCAGCTCCAGCAGGTACTGCAGCGCCGTAATGGGCCGCGCGCCGGCCTGCACCATGCGCTCCATGGCGCGGTTGTGCGCTTCCACGGAGATGTCGCCACTGGCGTCGGCGATCACATACACCTCGAAGCCCTGGTCCAGCGCCGACAGCGCCGGGCCCACGATGCACACGCTGGTCCACAGGCCGGCCAGCACGATGCGCGGCTTGCCGATGGCGTTGACCCGGGCGATCACGGCCTCGTCCTCCCAGGTGTTCATGGAGGTGCGGTCCAGCAGCGCCTGGCCGGGGAACGGTGCGGTCACTTCTTCGAACATGGGGCCGCTGAAGCTCTTCTCGGCCACCGTGGTGAGGATGGTGTCCACGCCAAACCCGGCGGCGGCGCTGGCCACCAGGCCGGCGTTGGAGCGCAGCGTGATCGCGTCGATGGAGTGCGTGGCAAAGGCCATCTGCGACTGGAAGTCGATCATGACCAGGGTGTGGTCGTCGGCGTTCAGCAGCGTGGCGCCGGGCTTGGCGTAGGCGACGGGGCGGGCGGTGGTGGTGCTGGCAGCCGTGGTGTTGGCGTGGGTCATGGTGAGCTCCCTGGAAATTGAAGATGAGGTGCGTCGAGAAGAAGAACAAACAAAAAAAACGGGTCAAGGCAATGCGGCGAGCCAGGGCGCAGGGGATGGGCGGCATCGCCCACCCGCCCGCTCCTCAGGGCGCCCCATCCGCTCAGTGCGGCATCGTGGGCAGCTCGTTGGGCCGCAGGTCGAACACCAGCACCTCGGCGCCTTCGCCGTTAGCGAAGCGCAGGGCCCCGGCGTCGCGGATGCGGGCGCCGTCGCCTTCGGACAGCCGCTCGCCGTTCACCTCCAGGCTGCCCCGGGCCACGTGCACATACACGTTGCGGCCCGGGCCCACGTCCAGATCGGCCGACTCATCGCTGCCGTCGAACAAGCCGGCATAGACCCGGGCGTCCTGGTGCACGGCCAGCGATCCGTCAGCCCCTTCGGGCGAGATGATCTGGCGCAGGCGGCCGCGCTTGTCGGCCTCGCTGAAGTGCACCTGCTGATAGCGGGGTGCGGCGCCGCGGGCACCGGGCACGATCCAGATCTGCAGGAAGTGCACGGGCTCAACGCCCGAGTGGTTGAACTCGCTGTGGCGCACGCCGGTGCCGGCGCTCATCATCTGCACGTCGCCGGGGCGGATGACCGAGCCGGTGCCCATGGAGTCCTTGTGCTCCAGCGCGCCTTCCAGCACGTACGAGAAGATTTCCATGTCGCGGTGCGGGTGGGTGCCGAAGCCCTTGCCGGGAGCCACGCGGTCGTCGTTGATGACCAGCAGGTCGGAAAAACCTTGCTGATTGGCGTCGTGGTAGTGGCCGAACGAGAAGGTGTGGCGCGAATGGAGCCAGCCGTGGTTGGCGTTGCCCCGGTGTTGGGCCTTGCGGATGTCGAGCATGGTGTGTTCCTTTCAATGTCTGTCGATGAATTTCACACTGGGCGCACGGTTTGAAATCTGCTGGATTTCATGGGGCATCAGTGCTGCGATGGATGAAGTATCCGGCGCATGGCAGGGCATCAGGTTGAAAGGTTTGGCGTTCAATCATCGATAATTTCGATGATCGAAATTCCGGGCCTGTTGCCATGCTGAAACTCTCCCTCGAAGCCATCGAACTGGTGGATGCGATTGCCCGCTACGGCTCGTTCGCGGGCGCCTCGGAGCGGCTGCACAAGGTGCCGTCCACCATCTCCTACGCCGTGGGCAAGCTCGAGGAGCAACTGGGCCTGGCCCTTTTCACGCGCAACGGGCCGCGCGTGGCGCTCACGCCCGCGGGGCACGAGCTTCTCAAGGAGGGCCGCTGGCTGCTGGCCTCGGCGCGGCAGCTCGAATCGCGCCTGCGGCAGATCGCCACCGGGTTCGAGTCCGAGCTGCGGCTGGTGCACGACTCGCTGATACCCACCAGTGCGTTCAACGACGACATCGCGGCCTTTGAGGGGCTGAACTGCGGCACGCGCCTGCGCATCGGCTGCGAGGCGCTGACGGGCACCTGGGAGGCGCTGCGCGACGGGCGCGCCGACATCATCGTGGCGGCGGGCGAAGGCCCCGCCGGCGGCGGCTACAAGGCCGTGGCGGTGGGCAGCCTGGACTTCGTGTTCTGCGTGACCGCGTCGCACCCGCTGGCGCGCCTGGGCCGGCCGCTCACGCGCAGCGACCTGCTGGAGCACACGGCCGTGGTGGTGGGCGACGGGGCGCGCACGCTGTCGGACCGCACGGTGGGCCTGCTATCAGGCCAGCGGCGCATCACCGTGCCGTCGATGCAGGCCAAGATCGCCTGCCAGGCCGCCGGGCTGGGCCACGGCTTCGTGCCGCGCGCCTGCGTGCGGGTGGAGCTGGAAAACGGCATCCTGGTGGAGGTGCCGGTGGACGAGCCCCGCGCCGATGAGACCTTCTGGCTGGCCTGGAAGCCCGAGCACCGGGGCGAGGCGCTCAAGTGGTGGTGCCAGCGGCTGGCGCGGCCGCTGCTGCCCGGAATCCTGCCGTATTGAGATGAAACACCCCCTGAGTCGCTTCGCGCCTTCCCCCTCTCTCTGCGCGCTGCGCGCTACGGGAGGGGGACGCTCCCAGCACTGCGGGGCGGCCCTTGTGCGGGAGCACTGGCTTGGGCAGCGCCTGTTTCAAGCATCGCGGGGAACGCGCAGCGCCATGGATAACAACTGAAGCGGCGCTACGTAGCGACTCCCGCCATAGACGATACTTGGCTTTGTCATATTGCTATTATATTTATAGCACAAAAGTATTAGCCAACAAGCGGTAGCGACCATTTTTAGCCAGAACGCCGCCGCCTACGTTCCTCGCTCATTTCAACTGCTGCGCGAAGAACTCCACCACCTGCGCCTCCAGCACCGCGTGGTAGGCCACGCGGTCGAAGCCCGCCGGGTTGGCGGCGGCGTCGCCCGCGTCGGACGGCAGGCTCTGGCTGGGCTGGGCCATGAAGGCGAAGTGGCCGGCACCCGGCACGGTGTCTGCCTGCGCGGTGGCCAGATTCGCCGCCACCAGCCCGCCGTGGTACTTGCCCGTCAGCACGGCATCCTGCTCGGCCACGCGCAGCAGCACCGGCACGGTCACGGCTTTCAGGCTCTCGGGGGTGAACACCACGGCCATGGGCGCCAGGGCCACGACGGCGCGGATGCGCGGGTCGGGCACGGAGACCTGCGCGCCGTCCGGCACCAGATTGGCGGGTGTTGCAGCGTTGGCAGCGGCCGGCTGCGGCGCCTTGGGGCCCTGGGCCAGGCCGCAGAAGCCGGGGTCGTCCAACACGCTGCGGCAGTGCCGGGCGGCGCGGGCGGGCTCGGCCTGCGCGCCGGCCAGCGCCAGCACGGTGTAGCCGCCGGCCGAGTGGCCCAGTGCGCCGATGCGGCCGGCCGGAATGCGGGGGCCCCACTCGGGGCTGGCCAGCAGCGCGTCGAGCACGCGGCTGACCTGGCGCGGGCGCTCGCCGAAGTAGCGGCCCGAGGTGATCATGGAGCGGTCCTGCCAGTTGTCGCCCGGGTGGCGAACGGCGGCCACCAGGTAGCCCTCCGCCGCCAGGCGGGTGGCCAGGTTGTGGTGCGCGAGTTCATTGCCGCCCGTGCCGTGCGACACCAGGATCAGCCCCTTGAGCGGCTCGGCCGACACGGGTGCGCCCAGGCCGACCACCGGGCGCCAGGGGCCCAGCTGCACCACGCCCGCGCTGCGCACGGTGGGGTAGAACAGTGCCACGTTCACCGGCTCGTCGCCTGGCACGACGAGGGTGCGCAGGCCGGCGTGCTGGGCCGATGCGGCGCCGGACAGCATGGTCAGCGCCACGAAGGCGGCGGCCATGAAGGGGCGGATATGCCGCGCGGCAAAGCGCAGGGCCAGGAGGAGGAGGATGGTCACAGTGCGCCTTTCGTCGGGTCTGCCAGAAGCCGCCACCGTGCGGAAGTGTGGTGGCGGCATGGCGGCACTGTAGGCGCGGCCCCCCCTGCACGGGGAGCGGCATGCGACGAAATGCCCGTGGGCGGCGCGAAACGGCGGGCGAAAGGCGCAGGCCGTGCAGCGGGCGTCTCGGTCAGGGCCGCAGCATCACGCCAGCGCCTGCAGCAGGGCCTGCGCCGCAGGCTCGGACGACGCGGGGTTCTGCCCAGTGATCAGCAGCCCGTCGGTGACCACGTGCGGCTTCCAGTCGGCCTGCTTGGTGTACAGCCCGCCGTGGGCCATGAGCATGTCTTCCACCAGGAAGGGCACCACATGCGTCAGGCCGGCGGCGGCTTCCTCGCTGTTGGTAAAACCCGTGACGTTCTTGCCGCGCACCAGGGGCGTGCCGTCGGGCGCCTTGGCATCGCGCAGCACGCCGGGGGCATGGCACACGGCCGCCAGGGGTTTGCCGGCGGCCAGCGTGGATTCGATGAGGGCGATGGAGCGCGCGTCCTGTGCCAGGTCCCACAGCGGGCCGTGGCCGCCGGGGTAGAACACCGCATCGAACTGGGCGGCATCCAGCTCGGACAGCTTCAAGGTGCTGGCCAGTTGCGCCTGGGCCGCTGCGTCGTCCTTGAAGCGGCGCGTGGCATCGGTCTGCGCATCGGGCGCGTCGCTCTTGGGGTCCAGCGGCGGCTGGCCACCCCGGGGGGACGCGAGGGTGACCGAGGCGCCCGCGTCCTGGAACACGTAGTACGGGGCGGCGAATTCTTCGAGCCAAAAGCCTGTCTTCTTGCCCGTGTCGCCCAATTGGTCGTGCGACGTGAGAACCATGAGGATGCGGGGCATAGGCGTCTCTTTCCTGGGTGCGGTTGAAAAATGTCCAGCCCCTCACCGTACCCGCAATCCCCTCGGCTGCGCCCTCGCAGGACGCAGTTCGCGGCGTTGGCTTACAGCGCCGCTTCGAGAATCCGCCGGCTCACGGCCGGCGTGATCTCGCGCTGCTCGCCCAGCGTGACCATGCCGTGCGCTTCGAGCTGCGCCACCACGGCGCCCACGGTGTCGGCGCCCAGGCCGTAGCCAGACAGGCGCGTGGCGATGCCCATGCTTTCGAAGAAGGCGCGCGTTCGCCCGATGGCGGCGGTGATGCGTTCGTCGTCGGTGCCGGTGGTGATGCCCCACACGCGCTCGCCGTACTGCAGCAGCTTGGCGCGCTTGGGGCCACGGCGCTCGTGCAGCAGCGCGGGCAGCACGATGGCCAGCGTGCGCGCGTGGTCGATGCCGTGCAGCGCCGTGAGCTCGTGGCCGATCATGTGCGTGGCCCAGTCCTGCGGCACGCCCGCGCCGATCAGGCCGTTGAGCGCCATGGTGGCCGCCCACATGAGGTTGGCGCGGTCGTCGTACACGGGCTCGGGGGCGGTCAAGAGGCGCGGGCCGATCTCGATCAGCGTCTGCAGGATGCCTTCGGCAAAACGGTCCTGCACGGGCGCGTTGACCGGGTACGTGAGGTACTGCTCCACCGTGTGCACGAAGGCATCGACCACGCCGTTGGCCAGCTGCTGGGGCGGCAGGGTGTAGGTCTTGGTGGGGTCGAGCACCGAGAACACGGGGTAGGTGTGGTGGCTGCCAAAGGCCAGCTTGGCGCCCTTGGCGCGGTGGGTGATCACGCCGCCGTTGTTCATCTCGGAGCCCGTGGCGGGCAGCGTGAGCACGGCGCCGAAGGGCAGCGCGGCGGTGACGTTGCGGCCGTGCTTTTCCAGAATGGCCCAGGGGTCGCCGCCTTCGAACTTGACGGCCGCGGCGATGAACTTCACTGCATCGATCACCGAGCCGCCGCCCACCGCGAGCAGGAAGTCGAACCCGCCTTCGCGGATCTGCGCCACGGCCTTCATCGAGGTTTCATAGCTGGGATTGGGCTCGATGCCGCTGAAGGTGGCGTGCTGGCGGCTGGCGAGCGCCGTGCGCACCTCGGCCAGCGTGCCGGTCTTCTCGGCGCTGGCGCCGCCCACCAGGATCAGCACCTTGGCCGCGGCAGGCACGAGCTTGTCCAGGTCGGCGATGCGGCCCTGGCCGAACGCGATGCGGGTGGGGTTGTGAAAGTCGAAATTCAGCATGGCAATCCTTGGGTGGGGTGCGGGCATTGTGTCGTGCCCTGGGCCGGGGCGAGCGTCGCCTGCGCAACACGGCGGGCAGGCACACCGGCCCGCCAGCGCGCCATGCCCCTCCCTGCCCCGCAGCAACACCATCGCCAGCGCCACGATGCCGGCGATGCCCACCGTCAGCACCTTGGCCACGGAGAATCCCCCGCTGCGGCGCAGGGTGCCCAGGCCCCGCAGCAGCAGGACCAGCGCGGCACACAGGGTGCACAGCACCATGCCAAAGGCCGCGGCGATGCAATCGAGCCCGAACGTACCGCATGCCATGGCCTGCCCGAAGCCGGTGAGCAAGGCCAGCGACACGCCAAGGCCCACGGCGAGCACACCAAGTCCCGCCCAGACCGGCACCGGCACGCGCGCCGCCGCCGAAGATGTAGTGGTGGTGGCCATCGATCAGCCCTCGGCCTCTTCTCGTGCCGCCTGCCAGGGCAAGGCCGGGTCGGTGAAGGCGGGTTGCCACAGGTCGGCATAGACCGCAAACGCCTGCCGGCGGGTCTCGTCCGACTCCAGCTCGACCGCGGCATCGTCAAGCCCCCGCACGCTCCAGTCGGCCAGCACGGCGTAGCGCCGCTGCGCCGTGTCGATCAGCACCGAATGCAGGGCGTGGGTCGTGCACGCCACATAGCGCCCACCGGGGCTGACCAGGAAGTAACCCACGTCGCCGGGCCGCAGGGCAGCCAGTGGCAGGGCGCAGCGCAAGGCATCGGCCCATTCGGGCGGGGCGGGTACGGGCATGGAAGAAAGAAACTCCTGGTGGGGCGCGGAACGTGCGCGCCGCGGTGGCGCGTCCTGCGTGGACCGACTGTAGCGGCAACGGCCACGGCCACGCTGGCGCCGCCCCTCAGGTGCTGCGGTCCCCGGGAGGCCCCGATCAATCCGGCGCCCCTGCCGCCCCACCCCTGGTCTCGCCCTGGCGACCGGACTCCGCGCCCGCCAACACCTGCAGCCGCTGCGCCATGAAGTCGCGCAGCGCGCGCACCAGCGGCGTGAGCTGGCGGCGGCTGGGCGCCACGAGGAACAGGGGCACGGCCTCGGTGGTCCAGCCCGGGCACAGCGGCACCAGGCGCCCGGCGGCAAGGTCGTCCGCCACGTCGAAGTACGACTTGTAGGCGATGCCCCGGCCCCGCACGGCCCAGCGGCGCACGGCGTCGCCGTCGTTGGACACATTGCGGCTGCGCACGCGCACCAGCACCTCCTGGCCCGCCGCATCCCAGAAGCGCCAGCGGTCGTGCACGTCCTCGCCGAGCATGAAACACAGGGCGTCATGGCCGGCCAGCGCATGCGGCGTGGCGGGCGCCCCGCGGGCCTGCAGATAGGCGGGCGCGGCGCACAGCACGCGCCGGTGGTCGGCCGCGAGCGGCAGGGCCACCAGGCTCGAATCCTGCGGCTTGCCGTAGCGAAAGGCCGCGTCCACCGGCTCGCTGTAGACATTGGCCATGCGGTCCGACAGCTGCAGGCGGATGTCGATGCCCGGGTGCTCGGCCTGGAAGGCATCCAGCCACGGCAGCAGCACGTTGCGCCCCAGGTCGGAGGGGGCGGCGAGCAGGAGCGTGCCGCGAAATCCGCGGGCCTGGCCGCCTTGCAACTGGCCCCGCACCTGCTGCAGCGCGGCCAGCGCGGGGCGGCAGTGCTCCAGGAACAGCTCGCCCTCCTGCGTGAGCCGCAGGCTGCGCGTGGAGCGCACGAAGAGCGCCACGCCCAGCTCGGCCTCCAGCCGCTTGAGGGCCGCACTGGCCGCCGCCGGCGTGAGGTCCAGCGCCCGCGCGGTGGCCGACAGGCTGCCGCTGTCCACGGTGCGCACGAAGATGTCGAGGTCCTGCAGACTTTTCATGGGTGGTGTGGGGAGCTTTAGGGCTGGATTTTCAAATTTTCTTTGAATATTGATTCAACCAACAGCCTATTTAAAACAAAAGACAACAGGATCACCATCACGGCCATGTTCCACACCGCTTGCCAAGGCACAACGCCATGACCTCCACCGCCACCGCGCCCGCTCTCGCGCGCCCCTTGCAACTCGGCCCGCTCACCTTGCCCAACCGCATGGTGATGGCCCCCATGACCCGCGCCCGCAGCAGCCAGCCGGGCGGCGTGCCCAACGCGCTCATGGCCGACTACTACGCCCAGCGCGCCAGCGCCGGGCTCATCGTGAGCGAGGCGAGCCAGGTCTCGCCCCAGGGCCAGGGCTACAGCTTCACGCCCGGCATCCACAGCGACGCGCAGGTGCAGGGCTGGCGCCGGGTGACCGACGCGGTGCATGCCGCCGGCGGCCGCATGGTGCTGCAGCTGTGGCACGTGGGCCGCATGTCGCACGCCAGTTTCCACGCCGACGGCCTGCCCGTGGCGCCCTCGGCCATTGCCCCCGAGGCCCGGGTGTGGGTGGCGGACGGCGACGGCGTGGGCCACATGCTCGACTGCCCGGTGCCGCGCGCGCTGCAAGCGAGCGAAATCGCCGGCGTGGTGGACGACTTCCGCCGCGCCGCCGCCAACGCCATGCGTGCTGGGTTCGACGGCGTGGAGATCCACGGCGCCAACGGCTACCTCATCGACCAGTTCCTGCGCACCACGTCCAACCACCGCAGCGATGCCTATGGCGGCCCGGTGGCCCACCGCACCCGCTTCGCCCGCGAGGTGGCCGCCGCCGTGGCCAGCGAGGCCGGGGCCGAGCGCACCGGCATGCGCCTGGCGCCGTTCATTACGCAGCGCGGCATGGACTGCCCGGACATCATCCCCACCATCCTGCACCTGGCACGCGAGCTGGACACCCTGGGCCTGGCCTACCTGCACCTGGCCGAAGCCGACTGGGACGATGCCCCCTCCATTCCCGCCGATTTCCGCCAGGCCCTGCGCGCGGCCTATGGCGGCCGCGTGATCGTGGCGGGCAAGTACACGCCCGAGCGCGCGCAGCAGATCCTGGATTCGGGCATGGCCGACCTGGTGGCCTTTGGCCGGCCGTTCATCGCCAACCCCGACCTGCCCGCGCGCTATGCGGCCGGGCTGCCCCTGGCCGGCTACGACCCGGGCACGCTGTTCGGCGGCGCGGCCCAGGGGTATTCCGACTACCGCGCGCACGCGGCCGCGGCGTGACGCCTGGCCGCCACCGCATGGACCGCTCTTTTTCCACCTCACTTTTCTGCAAGGACACACCACCATGAAAGCCATTGGCTACCAGGCCCCCCGCGCCATCGACCACCCCGCATCGCTGCTCGACATCACCCAACCCGACCCCGTGGCCACCGGCCGCGATCTGCTCGTGGAAGTGCATGCCGTTTCCGTGAACCCCGTGGACACCAAGGTGCGCAAGGGCAGCGGCCCCGCCGAGGGCCAGGCGTACAAGGTGCTGGGCTGGGACGCCAGCGGCATCGTGCGCGCCGTGGGGCCCGACGTGATGCTCTTCGCGCCCGGCGACCGCGTCTGGTACGCGGGCTCCATCGCACGCCCTGGCACCAACAGCGAACTGCACCTGGTGGACGAGCGCATCGTGGGCCACGCCCCCCAATCGCTGGACTTTGCCGAAGCCGCCGCGCTGCCGTTGACCACCATCACCGCGTGGGAGCTGCTGTTCGACCGCCTGGGCGTGGTGCCCGGCAAGCAGCCCACCAACAAGACATTGCTCATCATCGGCGCGAGCGGGGGCGTGGGCTCTATCCTCACGCAGCTGGCGGCGCGGCTCACCAGCCTCACGATCATCGGCACCGCATCGCGCCCCGAAACGCAGCAATGGGTGCGCGACCTGGGTGCCCACCACGTGATCGACCACAGCAAGCCCCTGACGCAGGAGCTGGCCCGCATCGGCCACCCCTCGGTGGACATCATCGTGAGCCTCACGCAGACCGACGCGCACTTCGACCAGATCGTCGAGGCCATCGCGCCGCAGGGCCAGTTCGCGCTGATCGACGACCCGGTGTCGCTCGACGTGACGAAGTTCAAGCGCAAGTCGGTGTCGGTACACTGGGAGCTGATGTTCACCCGCGCGCTCTTCGGCACCGCCGACATGATCGGCCAGCACCGGCTGCTGACCGAGGTGGCGCAGCTGGTGGATGCGGGGCTGATCCGCACCACGCTGGACCAACGGTTTGGCACCATCAATGCCGAGAATCTGAAGCGCGCGCATGCGCTCATCGAGAGCGGCAAGGCGCGGGGCAAGCTGGTGCTGGAGGGATGGGCCTGAAGAACTGCGGGCCACGCAGGGGGGCGCAGCACCACCCGCGCGGCAGATTGTGTGCCGGGTTGAAAAACACTGTGTTTACAAACAGTATTTCAGGTATAAAACAGGGCACCACAACCCGAGGAGACCTCCCATGCTGGACCACATGACCTTCCGCGTCACCGACATCGCCCGCACCAAGGCGTTCTACACCGCAGTCCTCACGCCTTTGGGCTACAGCCTGTGTTTTGAAGGCAACTACGGCTCCAACATGCTGGGCTTTGCCTACCCGGCTCCGTCCGAGCCCGACGGCAAGAAGGCGGATGTGTGGTTCATCGACGGCCCCTCGCCCTACGGCGGCCCGCCTGCGACTACGGGCTGCCATCTGGCGTGGCGGGCCGCCACGCGGGCCCAGGTCGATGCCTTCTACCGCGCCGCCATCGAAGCCGGGGGCCAAGACAACGGCGCCCCCGGCCTGCGGCCCGACTACCACCCCCACTACTACGGCGCGTTTGTCATCGACCCCGAGGGCAACAACATCGAGGCGGTGTGCCACCTGCCGGAGTAAGAAACACCGCTGCACCCTCCGCAGAGGGCGCGTCGCCAAGCGAGTGCACCCGTGGAACTGGCTTTGCCAGGCCACCGGGTGCGTCCCCCTGGGGGGAAGCGGCGCAGCCGCTCAGGGGGGTCAGTCGAGTTTCACGCCCGCCGCCTTGATGATCTCGCCCCAGCGCTTGGACTCGGAGCGTGCCATGGCGCGGAACTGCTCGGGCGTGCCGGGCAGGGCTTCCATGCCGAAGTCGTTCATGCGCTTGACCACGGCGGGGTTGAGCAGGGCCTTGTTCAGGTCGCCGTTCAGGCGCGCCGTGATGGCCGCGGGCAGACCGGCGGGCGCCAGGATGCCCTGGAACGCGAACACCTCGGTGTTGGGCACACCGGCTTCGGCCAGCGTGGGCACGTCGGGCAATGCGGCCACGCGCTTGGCCGAGCCGATGGCCAGCGCGCGCACCTTGCCCGAGGCGATCACGGGCAGGCCAGCGGCCAGGTCCAGGAACATGCAGGGCACCTGCCCGCCCATCACGTCCTGCAGCGCGGGCGCCGCGCCCCGGTAGGGGATGTGCGTGAGGAAGGTCTTGGTGCGGTTCTTGAACATCTCCATCGCCAGGTGGTGCGGCGAGCCGTTGCCGGGCGATGCGTAGTTGAGCTTGCCGGGGTTGGCGCGCGCGTAGGCCAGGAATTCCTTCAACGTCTTCGCTTCGAACGCCGGGTGCACCACCAGCGCCAGCGGAAAGCGGCTGATGCCGCCCACGTAGGTGAAGTCCTTCTCGGGATTGAACGGCAGCTTGGTGAACAGGTGCTCGTTGTAGGCCAGCACGGCGTTGTCGGCCGACATGAAGGTGTTGCCGTCGGGCTTGGCCGTGGCCACCAGCTGCGCGCCGATGTTGGTGGACGCGCCGGGACGGTTGTCCACGATGATCTGCTGGCCCAGGGTCTGGCGCATGGCCTCGGCCACGGTGCGCGCCAGCACGTCGGTGCCGCCGCCGGCCGGGTACGGCACCACCCAGCGCAAGGGCTGGTCGGGCCACGCGGACTGGGCGGCGGCCCAGGGGGCGGCGGAGGTGGCGCCTGCGGCGGCCAGGGCGGTCAAGAGGGTTCTGCGGTGCATGGGGCTGTCTCCTTTTACTATTCAATTGATAGCTGCTTGCGCTTATATATCAAGCGCTAGAGGCCATTTTGGCTTAAAAATCTCTATGCCACACGTTCAGCGCACGGCGCATGAAACGGGCACATCCTCAGGCCAGTGCCACCGTGGAACTGGCTCCGCCAGGCCACTGGTGGCGTCCCCCTGAGGGGGAAGGCGCCGAAGGCGACTCAGGGGGCTGCAATGGTCTGGTCGATCGCGCCGAAGATGCTGGCGCCGTCCTTGCCCTTGACCTCGATGCGGATGGTGTCGCCGAACTTCATGAACTCGGTGCTGGGTTTGCCGTCCTGGATGGTCTCGATGCAGCGCTTTTCGGCGATGCAACTGTAGCCCTTGGGCCATTCGGTACGGCCGCTGGCGTCGGTCACGCCCTTGTTGCTCACGGTGCCGCTGCCGATGATGGAGCCGGCGCGCAGGTTGCGCGTCTTGGCCACGTGGGCGATCAGCTGGCCGAAGTGAAAAGTCATCTCGGGGCCGGCGTCGCACATGCCGACCTTGCGGCCGTTCCAGGTGGACTGCACCGTGAGGTTCACGCGGCCGTGGTCCCAGGCGTCGCCCAGCTCGTCCAGCGTCACGGCCACGGGGCCGAACGCGGTGGCGGGCTTGCTCTGGAAGAAACCAAAACCCTTGGCCAGCTCGGCCGGGATCAGGTTGCGCAGGCTCACGTCGTTGGCGATCATCACCAGGCGGATGCCGTCCAACGCCTGGTCGGCGGTGGCGCCCATCTTCACGTCGCCGGTCACCACGGCGATCTCGGCCTCGAAGTCGATGCCCATGGCCTCGCTGGGCACCACCACCTTATCGCAGGGGCCGATGAAGTCATCGCTGCCGCCCTGGTACATCAGCGGGTCGGTGTAGAAGCTTTCGGGCACCTCGGAGTTGCGCGCTTTTCGCACCAGTTCGACGTGGTTGATGTAGGCCGAACCGTCCGCCCATTGGTAGGCGCGGGGCAGCGGGGCCATGCACTGGGCGGGGTCGAAGGGAAAGGCGTGGCGCGCGCGGCCGCTGTTGAGCTGGTCGTACAGGTCCTGCAGCTGGGGCGACAGGAAGCCCCAGTCATCCAGCACCTGCTGGAGCTTGCTGGCGATGCCGGTCGCATAATGGGCTGTGCCCAGGTCGCGGGAGACGACAACCAGTTGGCCGTCGCGCGAGCCGTCTTTGTAGGTAGCGAGTTTCATGGTGGCAGGACCTTTGTCTCAAGGGGTTGAAAGTCTTCACCCAGCACGAATTACGCTTGGGTAAATTGATTTAACTAAACAAAACTCGCAAATTTTAGTGCACATGGACAAAGAACGTGCAGGAATTCAATCGGTCGAGGTGGGTTTTGCCCTGCTGGAGGGGCTGACACGCTCGCGCGGACCGCTGATGCTCAAGGATGTGGCGGCCTCGGCCGGCATGAGCGCGGCCAAGGCGCACCGGTATCTGGTGAGCTTTCAGCGCCTGGGCCTGGTCACGCAGGACAGCCGCACCGCGCGCTACGACCTGGGGCCCGCCGCCCTCAAGCTGGGGTTGGCCTCGCTGGCCCGGCTCGATGCCGTGCGCCTGGCGCGCGAGCGCATGCCCGAGCTCATGGAAAGCATCGGCCACACCTTGGCGCTGGCCGTGTGGGGCAACCACGGCCCGACCATCGTGCACTGGGAGGAATCGCCCCAGGCCGTGACCGCCAACCTGCGCCTGGGCGACGTGATGCCACTGCTCTCGTCCGCCACCGGCCGCTGCTTTGCGGCGCACATGGCGCCCGATGTGGTGGCTCCGCTGCTCAAGGACGAGCTGGCCCGCGCCGTGAAGATGCGGCGCACCGACCTGCCCTCCACCATGGCCGAGGTGAACGCACTGCTGGCGGAGGTGCGCACGCGCGGCGCGGCCCGCGTGGTGGACACCCTTCTGCCCGGCATCGTGGCGTTCTGCGCACCGGTGTTCGACGCGGACGGCCATCTGGAGCTGGGCATCACCACGCTGGGCTCCATCGCCACCTTCGACCCGGAATGGGACGGCGCTATCGACGTTCCGCTGCGCGCGGCCGCCGCCCAGCTGTCGAGCGACCTCGGCGCCGGCAGCGCCTGACGCCCCCTCCTGCACGCATCGCTGTAGATGCCACGGCGCGCCCTGGTTCTCATCACCGCCCTGGTACTGGCCCTGCACTGGCTGGTGCTGACAGGGGTGCCCCTGGCGTGGGACAGCCCCCAGCAGCCAGCGGCGGGCCGCGTCTTCAGCACGCGCAGCGTGGCAGCCCCGCCGCCCGCGCCCGCCCCCACCGCGACTCCAGTGGCCGCGCCCACGCCAACGCCGCCTGCGGCCAAGCCCGTGGTGCGCAGGAAACCTGCGCCGCCCGTCCCCTCCCCGGCCGCGGCAGATCCGCCGGTTGCGGCGCCCGGGGCCTCCGTGCAGGTGGCGGGTGCAGAGGCCAGCGCAAACGCCGCCACCGCCGCGCCAGCCGCCGACGTTGCCACGCCAGACGCGGCCACCCCGGCATCAGCCCCCCAGGCCGAGGCACCGGCACCAGCGGCTTCGGCACCGCCTGCGGAAGAAACCACCACCACCACCGCCGCCGGAATCGACATCGCGCCCCCGGGCTCCGGCACAGCACGCAGCGCGGGTGCCCCGCCGCCGCCCGTGCGCATTCCGGCCCCCACGCGGCTGGCGTTCGACGTGAGCGGGCAGGCCAAGAAGTTCGCGTACAACGCCCGCGCCGAGCTGCTCTGGCAGCACGACGGCAGCCGCTACGAAGCACGCCAGGAGGTCAGCGCCTTCCTGGTGGGCAGCCGCATACAGCGCAGCGTGGGCGCCATCACGGCCCAGGGCCTGCTGCCCGAGAAGTTTTCCGACAAATCCCGCAGCGAGCAGGCCGCGCATTTCGACCATGCCAAGGGCCGGGTGACCTTCAGCGCCAACACACCCGAGGCCGCCGTCGGCCCGGGCGCACAGGACAGGCTGAGCCTGTTCATCCAGCTGGGTGCCATGCTGGCGGCCGACCCGGGCCGCTTCGTGCCCGGCACGCAGGTCACCATCACCACCGTGAGCGCCCGTACCGCAGACCGCTGGACCTTCACCGTCGAAGGCCCGGAAACGCTGGACCTGCCCGCCGGCCCCACCCCCGCCCTGAAGCTGCTGCGCCTGCCCCGCAAGGACTACGACCAGAAAGCCGAGCTGTGGGTGGCGCCGTCGCTGGGCTACCTGCCGGTGCGCATCAAGCTCACGCAGGCCAATGGCGATTTCGCCGACCTGCAGCTGCGCAACAGTGGCGCACCCTGACCCCAGACGGAACAGCGCCCCAGGCCGAGTGTTGCGCCCATACGCCACCGGGGCAAAAAAGCCCCACCAGCCCGGCGCACTGCGTTTTTCGTGAAATACTGGCTGCAACAGGGTTGATGCGGTGCGGCAAGTGTTCTGGTTGGCAGGCCTTCTCAGGGCCCGACAAGACACCACCCCACCGTCGGGATACCCCGCAAGCCGCCCCCGGGGCTTGAACTCTGCGTGACTGCTGTCATCTGAATTTCAAATCAACCAGGGGAACACGATGCACATGCTCTACGACTCAGAATCCTTCGTGGTGGTCCACATGCTGCCCGACGCCGTGGAGAAAAAGAGCGCCCAGGCACTCAACGACACCGCCCCCGCCGCCCCCCAGCTCGCCCGCCACGGCTTTGAAATCGTGGACAAGCGCTCAGGCAAGGAGGTGTACCTGGACGGTTCCTGGGCCGAGATGTTCCAGGAGCAGATCCTGGCCTGGCAGCGCGACACCCCCACGCAGGAAGAAGTGGAAGACGCGCTGGACCGCTATGCGGGGCTGGCGCAGAACCCGGTGGTCGTGCACTAACCCCTGCTGCCTGCGCGAACACAAGCTTCTGCCAATTCGCGCAACCCCATGTATCAGGCCGAGGGCGGGCTCCGTGGGCTGCAAAGCCGAGGAAACAGGCCGCCCAATATCCTTGGAGCTAGACCTCAATCACATCGGGCGCCAAACCTTGCAGATGGCGCTCGTGCATCGTCACATAAGCCGCCTCCACGTCTCGCGCAAACTGGCGGGTATTGAACAGGGGGGCCTGGTCTCTTTGAGCCCAAAGTTTGTCGCGCAGAGTCTGAAGGCGTGCGGGGTCTTGTGCAAGACTGATCGCCAGTGCCTCGTATTCGGCGACGCTGTAAGTCACCAACTCTGGCAAACCAACGGCTTGCAAAAGACTCGCAGCGACACGGGCAGCAAACGACTCTCCCAGGCGTGTGAGCACTGGCAGCCCCGCCCACAGGGCATCACTCGCGGTGGTGTGAGCGTTGTACGGGAGGGTGTCCAGAAACAGATCTGCCAGACGATGGCGCGCCAAGTGCTCGTCCAAAGGCATGCGCTGCGCAAACACCAGCCTCTGCGCTGCAACCCCCCGCTCCTGCGCCTCACGCCGCAGGTTGGTCGCAACGGCAGGGGTGTCCTCAAAAAGCCATAGCACACTGCCAGGCACTGCTTGCAGAATGCGCATCCAGCTGTCAAATATCAGTGGAAGAATCTTGTGGTTGTTGTTGAAGCAGCAAAACACAACGCCATGGGCAGGCAGCCCCAACTCTCCACGGGTGAACACGCGATCGCTGATTGCACGCTGTGAGTCATTCACCTGGTAGCTGTGCGGCATGTAGACCGGCTTTTCGGTGAATTGGACCTGCGCCTTTGGCGGGATCACCACCTTGTCTGCAATCACATAGTCCATGTAGTCCGCTCCGGTAGTCCCGGGGTAGCCGATGTAGCTGACCTGAACAGGCGCGCAGCGATGGGCAAAGATGCGAAACCGATGGTCCAGAGTGAATCCCTTGAGGTCCACCGCAATGTCTATACCCAGCTCCCGCGACATTCGCGCGATGTCACCCCCTCCGAGCTCTCGCACGTCGATGAAATGGTCAAAACTTTGGCGCAGCCGATGCCGCATCGTATCCTCGACAGATGGCCCATACGAGAAGGCAAACCACTCAAACCGCTCACGGTCGTGGCTTTCAAAAAGCCCTGCCATCAAGCACGCGGTGGCGTGGGTGTGAAAGTCTGCCGAGTAGTACCCAACTCGAATCTTGCCGCCAGGGATGCGCGCAGGGATCGACCCCAAGGCCGCGGACTCTGGGTAGTCCAATTTGACTTGGGTTTGGGCCGCCTTCATTTGAAGCGCGGGAGAATCAAACAACGCCACTACGGTGAACGGCTGCACGCTCAGCTCGCCCGCCCGAATGCTCTGCTCGCACCGTTCAAGATCATCTGCCAGATGCCGCCAGTCGCAGGTTTTGATCCGGCTGTCTACTAGGAACCCCAGTAAGTACTTGACTTCCGGGTCTATGCGGTAGGCCTCCTGAAAATCAGCGCTCGCATCTTCATACCGATTGAGCCGATGATGAAATGCGGCACGGTTGTAGTGCAGATCCACCATGTCTGGCGCCATGCGAATGGCTTTATCGTACAGAGCAAGGGCTTCGGAATGGCGCCCCGCTTCCAGCAAGGAACGCGCCCAGAACGACAGGATGTCAAGGTCTTGGGGACTCAAATGGGCGGCCTTCCTGAAGGCCTCGACAGCATTGGAGAACTGAAACAGGCACATCCACGCCAAGCCCAAGTGCTTGTGGGCTTGAACCAGATTGCCGTCGCCCTGTATGGCGGCTTCGAAGTGCCTGATCGCATCGGTCCACTGTTCGCGTTGCGCCAGGATAGTCCCCTTGCCGTTGTGTGCCTCGGCGTGCTGAGGCCTCAGTGCAATAACCCGGTCAAAGTACCGCAATGCCTCGTCGGGTCGATCGGCCTGAGCATGCAGCACTCCGAGGTTCTGGCAGGCATCCACATCCTGGTCATTCAGGTCAAACGCCTGCTCATAGCATTTCAGTGCTTCATCCAGCCGCTCCAGCAGGCGCAGCACATAACCTTTGTTGTTATGGGCCGCCGCCAGTCTAGGCTGTAGGGTAATGGCCTGGTCGTAGCTCGCCACAGCATCTGCAGGCCGCGACAACTCCTTGAGCGTGATCCCTCGGTTGACATAGGCTTCCGCAAAGTCTGGGCGCAGGCTGATGGCTTGCTCAAAGTGCGCAAGCGCTTCTTCATGGCGCTTCAGCGCGCCCAATGCAATTCCGCGATTGACATAGGGCGCCGCGTCCTGCGGGGCCTGCTTGATAGCCTGTCCGATCAGATCAACCGCCATCTGCAAATGGCCCGCCTGGTAGGCCAGCACACCTTGCATGTGCAGGGCACCAAAGTTCTTCGGGTCATTCTTCAAAATGGTGTTGTAGAGCTGACTGGCCTGCGCGAGGCTTCCCTGCCGGTGCGCCCGCCTAGCCTGGTCCAGCCACGCGGCCAACTGAGCTTTGGTTGCTTGGGGGGGGGGACGTACGCCAAAGTTGAAATGAATGCTCATGGTGAGGGGTGTGCTTCGAATGGGAACGCGGGAAAGAGGATCGCAAGGGTTGCCCAACAACGCCGACATAGTGCAGATTGTGCCCCGACGCCCCCAGGTCAGGACACGGGAGCAGGATAGCGGTGCCGATAAAGCGGCGCGACCACTGTCAGTACAGCAATCAATCGGCACACCTGAAACGCCGTGACCAACGAGGCGCCCAGCTGCAGCACTTTCCCCGTGATGGCCATCTCGGCAATACCGCCGGGCGCGGTGCCCAGCAGCAAAGTCACCCAGGGCGGCTCCGGCGCCCAGGCAAGCAGGCTTGCGAACAGCGCGCACGCGAGCATCAGCACCAGTGTGCCCAACGCCACGGACACGAGCCAGCGCGGCGCTGTATACAGAAAATCCGCGCGAAAACGCACCCCAAAACTGCCACCGATCGCCAGCTGCGCAGCATTCACCATGCCCTGCGGTACCGCCGACAGGCTGACACCAGCCATGGTGAATCCCATGGAAACCAGCAGAGCCCCCATGACCCACGGGTTGGCACGGCCCATGCGGTCCATGAGCACAGCACCCGCGCCTGTCAGCGCGGCCATCAGCAGCAATCCTGGCCCGCTCACCACCCTGGCCATTGCAGGTTGGATACCCAAGCCCTGCAGAGCAAACGGTATCGTCACCGTGACGATCAGCAGGCGCAAGCTGTGGAAGGCCGCAACCAGATCTGTACGCGCGTTCTCGCGTTCAGACAGCAGTGTCATCTCGGACGCGGCGCCGATTGCACCCGCGAAGTAGGTGGTAGCGAGCAGCCTCGGGGCGCCGTTGTACCGACCTGCTACTGCGCAGCGCCGGCACGCCTTGACCGCCATGCGGGTGATTCTGCTAGGGCGTTTGCCCCATGGTATTGCGCAGGAGCGCCATCCCACAAAAAAGACCCGTGAAGCCCGAGGCGCAGAGTTTTCATGAAATACCGCTTCGGCAAGAGGGCAAAACGGCAAAAGCCACGGGCTAGCTGTGAGGATTCAATAGGTTGTATCCGGTGTTCATCCGGATTGGGTTTGAGAGACTGGAAGTCGCCAAACACCCAATCGACTCAGGACACCCAACCGAATGAACACCCATATGCATGCCCGACTTACGTTTGCCCGTCGCCTGGAGATGGTCCAGCAGATGACGCTGCAGAGCCTGAGCGCTGCCCAAGCCGCTGCTGTACAAGGTACCACACCGCCCACAGACAGAAAGTGGCTTGGCCGCTATCTGACAGGAGGTGAGGCAGCCCTGGTCGATGTATCCTCCAGGCCTGTCCGCTCACCTAGAACCATCGATTCGTCCGAGGCCCTGCTGATCCTGGAGCTGCGCATGCGGCGCATGCTGCAGGCGCGCGTTGCACGCAGCGTGGAGCACGAGGCGGCAGGTGACCTGCTGCACATCGATACCAAGAAGCTGGGTGTCATCGTCAGACCAAGCTACCGGGTCACCGGGTCACCGGCAATCGCAAGGATTCGGTGGCTGGAGCGGGTTGGGAGACCTTGTTCGTTGCCATCAATGACCATGCCCGAATTGCCTTCACGGCCATGCACCCCGATGAGAAGAAGAGTGAGGCGGTGCAGTTCCTGCGCAATGCGGTGGCCTGCTACGCGGGGCTGGGTATCACCATCAAGCACTTGCTGACGGACAACGGCTCTGCGTTTCGCTCACGCGAGTTCGCCGCTGCCTGCACGGCCTTGGGCATCTGGCACAAGTGCACCCGGGCCTATCGACCCCAGACCAATGGCAAGGCAGAGCGATTCATCCAATCGGCGCTGCGAGAGTGGGCCTATGGCTGGAGCTACCAGAACTCAGCGGAGCGAACGGTGGCCTTGGCAAGCTGGCAGCATCACTACAACTGGCACCGGCCGCACAGTGGCATTGGCGGCTTGGTGCCCATGGCCAGACTCGATCCCACCGGAAACAACCTCCTGAGAATCAACACCTAGGCCTGCGCCACTTGAACTCCACGCACCCGCTGTCATCTGACATCTATATCGACAAGGGGAACACGATGCACATGCTCTACGACTCAGAATCCTTCGTGGTGGTCCACATGCTGCCCGACGCCGTGGAGAAAAAGAGCACCCAGGCGCTCAACGACACCGCCCCCGCCGTTCCCCAGCTCGCACGCCATGGCTTTGAAATCGTGGACAAGCGTTCGGGCAAAGAGGTGTACCTGGACGGATCCTGGGCCGAGATGTTCCAGGAGCAGATCCTGGCCTGGCAGCGCGACACCCCCACGCAGGAAGAAGTGGAAGACGCGCTGGACCGTTATGCGGGGCTGGCGCAGAACCCCGTGGTCGTGCACTGATCCACCTGCGCTGCAGCTTTTGTTTCAGCCGCAGCGGGGGCGGCACACCCGGAGGCCCCAGGGACCTCGCCAAACTCAGCGCCGGGGGAGCATGTCCTCCCCGCCTTCGGCCCTATACCTCGATCACTTCGGGCGCCAGGCCCTGCATGTACCGCCCATGCATCGCCACATAGGCGGCCTCGATGTCGCGCGCAAACTGACGGGTGTTGAACAGTGGGGACTGGGCTTTTTCCGCGTGGAGTTTGTCGCGCAGCGCTTTCAGGCGCCCAGGGTCCCGCGCGAGCGAGATCGCCAGAGCTTCATACTCGGCGGCGCTGTGGGTCACAAGTTCCGGCAGACCCACGGCCTGCAGCAGGCTCGCCGCCACACGCGCCGCAAACGACTCTCCCAGCCTCGTGAGCACCGGTAGGCCCGCCCACAAGGCATCGCTGGCCGTGGTGTGGGCGTTGTAAGGCAAGGTATCCAGAAACAGGTCGGCCAGCCGGTGGCGCGCCAGGTGCTGGTCCAGGGGCAGGCGCTGTGCAAACACCAGCCTCTCAGGCGCCACGCCGCGCGCCTGCGCCTCACGCCGCAGGCTACCCTCCACAGCAGGGTTATCTGCCAAAAGCCAGAGAACGCTGTCCGGAACCGCCTGCAGAATGCGCATCCAGCTGTCAAAGACCTGTGGAAGGATCTTCTGGTTGTTGTTGAAACAGCAGAACACGCGCCCTGTCGCAGGCAACCGTGCCTCCTCTCTGGTGAAGACCCGATCACTGATTGCGCGCTGCGAGTCATTGACCTGGTAGCTGTGCGGCAGGTAGGCGAGTTTTTCGGTGAAATGGATCTGCGCCTGGGCTGGGACGACCACCTTGTCGGCAATCACGTAGTCCATATAGTCCGCACCGGTCGTCCCCGGGTAGCCCAGATAACCGGCCTGGATGGGCGCGCAGCGGTGGGCAAAAATGCCAAAGCGGCAGCCCGTCGTGAAACCCATCAGATCAATGGCGATGTCGATGCCCAGTTCCCGCGACAGGCGAGCGATATCGATCTCCCGCTGCTCGCGCACGTCGATGAAATGGTCAAAGCCTGCGACCAGGCGCTCGCGCATGGCGTCCTTCGAAGGCGGCCCGAACGAAAACGCAAACCACTCGAAGCGATCACGGTCATGGACCTCGAAAAGCTGCGCTATCAGATACGCGGTGGCGTGGCCGTGGAAGTCCGCAGAGTAGTAGCCGACCCGGATCTTGCCTCCGCCAGTGCGCGCCAGGATGGGGCCCAGGACGCTGGACGCAGGGAAGTCCTGCTGCACGGAAGCTTGTGCCGCCTGCTTGTGCAACTCGGGCGAGTCGAACAACGAAAGCGCTATGAAGGGTTTCACACCCAGCTCACCGGCCCGGATGCTCCGCTCACATTGCACCATATCGTCCGCCAAGTGCCTCCAATCGCCGGTCTTGAGCCTGCAGCTCGCAAGATACCCTAGCAGATACTTCGCATCTGGCTTGAGGCGATACACCTGCGTGTAGTCGGCCACGGCGTCCTGATGCCGGTTGAACCGGATGTGCAAAGTGGCGCGGTTGTAGTACAGATCCGGCCTTTCAGGCGCCAACCTAATCGCCTGGTCGTAGACGGCAAGTGCTTCTGCATACCGCCCTGCCTCCAGCAACGAAACGGCTAGAAACGCCAGGATTTCCACGTCGTGTGGGCTCAGTCGGGCAGCCTTCTGAAAGGCTTGCACCGCATTCGGCAGTTGAAAAAGGCTGCGCTGCGCGATACCCAGGTTCTTGTGGGCCTGAACCAGCTGGTCGTCGGCTTGTAGGGCGGCCTCGAAGTGCGCAATGGCCTGCGTCCACTGCTCCCTTTGCGCCAGGATCGCGCCCTTACCGTTGTGGGCTTCCGCATGCTGCGGCCGCAGCGCGATGACCCGGTCAAAGCACTGCAAAGCCTCGTCCGGGCGGCCAGCGTCGGCATGCAGCATGCCCATGTTCTGACACGCATCCACGTCGTCGCGGTCCAGGGCAAAGGCCTGTTCATAACATTTCAGCGCCTCGTCCAACCGTTCGAGCTGGCGCAAGGCATTGCCCTTGTTGTTGAAAGCAGCGGCCAGTCGCGGCTGGAGGGCGATCGCCTGGTCGTAGCTCGCAATGGCATCCAGAGGCCGCGACAGCTCCTTCAGAGTGATCCCCCGGTTGACATAGGCCTCGGCGAAACCCGGGCGCAGGCCGATGGCCCGCTCAAAGTGCGCCAGCGCCTCGTCATGGCGCTTCAAAGCCCCCAAGGCCAGCCCGCGATTGACATGGGGCGCAGCATCCTCCGGAGCCAGCTTGATCGCCTGGCCGATCAGATCGACCGCCATCTGCAGGTGACCCGCCTGGTACGCCAGCACCCCCTGCATGTGCAGGGCGCCAACGTTTTTTGGATCATTCTTCAAAATGGTGTTGTAGAGCTGGTTGGCCTGCGCAAGGCGTCCCTGCTGGTGCGCTTGCATGGCTTGCTCCAGCCAGGCGGCCAGCTGGGCTTTCGTTGCTTGGGGAGGGCGTACGCCGAAGTTGTAATGAATGCTCATGGTCTGGGGTGTGCAGCGGATGGAAACGCTCACAGACCGTCGCCAGGACAATCCATCAGCGTCAACAAAGGTGGGATTGTGACGCGCCCGCCTCTGTTCAGGCCGCGGTGGCGGGGTAGATCCGCCGGTACAGCGGGTCCACCAGCATCAGCACCGCGATCAGCCGGCACACCTGGAACGCCGTGACCACCGGCACCCCCAGCTGCAGCACCTTGGCGGTGATGGCCATCTCGGTGATGCCTCCGGGCGAGGTCCCCAGCAGCAGGGTGACCCAGGGCAGACCTGTCGCCCAGGCCAGCAAGGCCGCGAACAACGCGCACACCCCCATGAGCACCAGGGTGCCCACCGCCACCGACACGAGCCAGCGCGGCGCCGTGTGCAGAAAATCCGCACGAAAGCGGACCCCCAGGCTCACGCCGATGACCAGTTGCGCCGCATTCACCATCGCCTGGGGCACGGCGGACAGGGTGATGCCTGCCATGGTGAGCCCCATGGACACCAGCATCGCGCCCATGAACCACGGGTTCGCCCGGCCCAGCCTGTCCATCAGCAGGGCCCCGGCCCCCGTCAGCAGCGCCATCAGCGCCAGACCGGGTGCGCTCACCACCCGGGCCGTGGGCGGCAGGATATCCAGGCCATGCAGTCCGCTCCATTGCAGCGCGAAAGGGATCGTGACCGTGACGATCAGCAACCGCAGGCTGTGGCTGGCCGCCACGAGGTCGGTGCGGGCGTTCTCGCGTTCGGACAGCAGGGTCATTTCGGATGCCGCACCGATGGCCCCCGAGAAGTAGCTCGTGGCCCGCAGCATCGGCGCAGGCACCCCGTGCATGCGCGGCGCATGCACCCGGTACAGCCAGGCGCCGAACAGCCAGCCCAGGAACAGCGCCCACACGATGCCCAGGGCGATGGCCCACCAGAGCCCGCCAATCAGTCCCACAACCTGGGGCGTGAAGTACAGGCCCAAGGCGGCGCCAATGGTCCACTGCCCCGCATTGCGCAAGGGCCCCCAGCTTTCCGTGGGCCCGCCAGCGATGGACACCACCGAAGTGGCCAGCAGCGGGCCGATCATCCAGGGCAGCGGGGTGTGAAGGGCTGCGCAGCCGATCGCGCAAGCCAGAGCGAGCAACAGGGTCAGGAGGATACGGAGAAACAGATTCATGGCAGCGAGGGCTCGGTATCGGCATCGGAAAGGACCAAACCCCGGCGGGCACCATACCCGCACCTCCTGCCCCTCGACATGTTCCAAATGGAACGGGGGGCATCGCGGAATGGCACAGCGGGGGCGGATGCCAGACACGCGCTGGCTCCGCCTCCCGGGGCTCAGCCGGCGTCCGCCTCCTTGAAATAGGCAATGGTCCGGCGCAAGCCCGCGTCAATGTCGACGCGGGGGGCCCACCCCCCCAGCAGCTGGCGCGCCAGCGAAATGTCGGGCTGCCGCTGCCGGGGATCGTCTCCCGGGAGCGGGTGGTAGGTGATCCGCGCGGACGAGCCCGTCCCTGCGAGGATTTTCTGCGCGAGTTCCAGGACGGTGAACTCCCCTGGATTGCCCAGATTGACCGGTCCCGCCACCTCGTCCGGCGTGGCCATCATGCGCACCAGGGCTTCCACGAGGTCATCCACGTAGCAGAAGCTGCGGGTCTGCGTCCCCGCCCCGTAAACGGTCAGATCCGCCCCGCGCAGCGCCTGGACGATGAAGTTGGAGACCACCCGGCCGTCATCCGGACGCATGCGCGGGCCATACGTATTGAACAGCCGCACGACCTTGGTGCGCACGCCATGCTGGCGCCGGTAGTCGAAGAACAGGGTCTCCGCGCAGCGCTTGCCCTCGTCGTAGCAGGCCCGCACACCGATGGGATTGACGTTGCCCCAATAGGACTCAGGCTGCGGATGCACGCCGGGGTCGCCATACACCTCGCTCGTCGAGGCCTGAAGAATCACGGCATGGCACTTGCGGGCCAGCTCCAGCAGATTCATGGCACCCAGCACGCTGGTGCGCAGGGTCCGCAGCGGATCGGACTGGTAGTGCACGGGCGACGCGGGGCAGGCCAGGTTGTAGATCTCGTCCACTTCGGCATCCAGGGCCTGGACGACATCGTGGCAAAGCACACGAAACCGCGGAGAGGCCAGGAGGTGGGCGATGTTCTTTTCCAAGCCGGTGGAGAAGTCGTCCACGCACAGCACCGCATGGCCATCCTTCAGCAGGCGCTCGCACAGATGGGAGCCAAGAAAGCCAGCGCCTCCCGTGACCAGGATTTTCTTTTCCGTCGTCATGCTGCCGTGGCCTCGAGTGCATCCGCAGCGCTGCGGCCCACGGTCAGATAGTCGAACCCCAGGGCCCGCATGGAGCGCGGCTCGTACAGATTGCGCCCGTCCACGACAAGGGGCTGCCGCAGGGCCGCCCGCAGGGCATCGAAATTGGGACTGCGAAACACCTGCCATTCGGTCACGATCAGCAAGGCGTCTGCACCGCACGCCGCGTCAATGGGATCCTGGGCATAGCTGATGTGCTCGAGCAGTTCGGGCCGGTCGCGCAGATCCTCCTCCAGGCAACGGCGGGCCTCCTGCATGGCCACCGGATCGAAGACCCGAAGCACCGCCCCGCGCTCCAGCAATTCACGGACCAGCACCCGGCTGGAAGCCTCGCGCATGTCATCGGTATTGGGCTTGAAGGCAAGCCCCCACACCGCCAGCCGACGGCCGGAAAGATCCGGTCCGAGCCGCTGGGCGAGCTTGTCCACCAGCAGCCGCTTCTGTCCATCGTTGACCTGTGCCACCGCCGCGAGCAATCGCAGCGGCAGCCCGACCTCCTCGCCCATGCGCTGCAACGCAGTCACATCCTTGGGAAAGCAGCTGCCGCCGTAGCCCACGCCCGGGTAAAGAAAAATCTCCCCAATGCGCGGATCCGCGCCGATACCCACGCGCACGGGTTCGATGTCCACACCCAGCCGGTCGGCCAGGTTGGCCATCTCGTTCATGAAACTGATACGCGTGGCCAGCATGGCGTTCGCCGCATACTTGGTGAACTCGGCACTGCGCCGGTCCATGCAGATGACGCGGTCGTGGCCATGCCCGAACGGGCGGTACAACTCACGCATGAGATCACCGGCGCGCCGCTCTTCAGGCGCATCGCCCAACCCAATGATGATGCGGTCAGGCCGCATGAAATCCTCGATCGCACTGCCCTCCTTGAGGAACTCAGGATTGGAGACCACGGCAAAACCAGGCGCTGGCTCGGCCCCTGACCAGCGTTTGGCCAACACGGAGGCCACCACATCGCGCACCGCCTCGCCTGAGCCCACCGGCACCGTGGACTTGTTGACGATCACCTTGAAACTGGTCATGTGGGTGGCAATGGCACGCGCCACCTCAAACACGTAGCGCAGATCCGCACAGCCATCACCTGCGGCGGGCGTGCCCACCGCAATGAACTGCACATCTCCATGGGCTACCCCATGCGCCATGTCGATGGAAAATGCCAGCCGCCCTGCGCGGGCGTTGCTGACGACCAGCTCGCGCAACCCTGGTTCGTAGATCGGCACCTCTCCGCGCTGCAGCGCGGAAATCTTGCCCGCATCCGTGTCGATGCACAGGACATCATTGCCCAGTTCCGCAAGGCATACGCCGGTAACGAGCCCCACGTAACCGGTTCCGAACAAGGTGAGATTCATGAAGGGGGCAAAAAAATGAGAAATACAAGACATGGAGCTCGCGCCCACGCGAAGGGCGCCGTGAAATTTCACACCTCAATCACATCGGGAGGCAGCCCCTGGTGCGCGCGTTCCACCATTGTGGTGTATGCCGACTCGATATGCCGCGCAAAGAGCCGGACATTGAACAAGGGCGACTGGGGCCCCTGTTCCTCCAGCTTGTCCCGAATGCTCCTGAGTTGCGCCACGTCGCGGGTAAGCTCTATGGCTCGGGCCTCAAATGCAGACTGCGTCTGGGTGACAAGCTCGGGCAACCCCACGGCATGCAAGAGGCTCGCCGCCACTCGGCTCGCAAACGATTGTCCTGAACACGTCAGAACCGGCAGCCCTACCCACAAGGCATCGCTCGCGGTGGTGTGCGCGTTGTAGGGCAGCGTATCAAGGAAGAGGTCGGCCATCCGCTGGCGGGCGAGATGCTGGTCCATGGGCACGCGGCTGGCAAACACAAGGCGGTCCGCAGAAATCCCCCGGGCCTGCGCCTCTCGGCGCAGATTCCGCGCCGCAATCGGGTTGTCTTCCAGCAGCCACAAGACGCTGCCTTCAACGGCATGGAGGATGCGCATCCAGACGTCAAACGTGGGCGGCAGGATCTTGAAGTTGTTGTTGAAGCAGCAAAACACAAAACCAGTGGCTGGCAAACCCAGTTCGTCGCGGGAAAATGTCCGGTCAGCTACTTTCCGCTGGGAGTCGTTGACCTGGTAGCTGTGCGGCAGATAGACCACTTTTTCAGTGAAGTCGGCCTGGGCATGGGGAGGAATCACCACCTTGTCGGCGATCACATAGTCAATGTAACTGGCACCGATGGTGCCAGGGTACGCCAGGTAGCTGACCTGAACGGGTGCACACCGGTACGAAAAACATCTCAAACGCGTCGCTTGCGTAAAGCCCATCAGATCCACAGCGATGTCGATACCAAGATCTCGCGAAAGCTGTGCAATATCAAGATCGGTACGCTCACGCACATCCAGAAAATGGTCAAAGGCCACCACCAGTCGCTCGCGCATGCTGTCGTGCACTTGGGGACTGACCGAAAACGCGAACAACTCAAATCGCTCGCGGTCATGCACTTCAATCAGCTCCGCAATCAAGTACGCAGAGGGGTGGTTGCGAAAATCTGCGGAGTAGTAACCGATGCGAATCTTCTCGCCCCTTGCACGAACAGGAATCGCGCCCAACGCCGCAGACGCTGGCAGATCGCGTTCTACAAGAAGGCGTGCAACCTCTTTGTGGAGGGCAGGCTGGTCGAACACGGACAGGGCAGAGAAAGGCTCAAGGACAGGCTTCCAAGCCCGGATGTCCTGCTGGAGCTGAAGCAGTTCTTCATCCAGGTTTTGCCAAATACAGCCATGCACCTTGGCGGTAACGATCTCGCTTTGCAGCATCGTCAAAGGAGCGGGCAACCGCTGGGCCAGATAGAACTGCTGCAAAGCCTCGTCGTACCGCTTCATCTCCCGCAAAAGCCGACCCATAAGAAACCTGGACTCCCCTTGCTGGGGCCGAAGCTCGATCGCGCGGCGAACGTCCGCCAGTGCACTTTCCAGATTTCTCAATTGCAGTTGCGCCTCGCCACGGTTGTTGTAAGCCTCGGCGGACTGCGGATTGAGCTCCAGCGCCCGGCTGAAGGCAGCAACCGCTTCTGCATACCGGCCCAGCCTGAGTAAGGCCGTGCCCCGGTTGTTGTGCGGCTCCGGTATCTGGGGTGCGCGTTCGATCACCTGGTCCATGCACTCCAGGGTTTCATCAAACTGCTTCATCTGCAGGTGAATGCAGCCCAGATTGAAACGCGCCTGAACATTCGCAGGATCTATCGCCAGCACCTTGCGGTAGCTTTCCATGGCCTCCGGCAACCGATCCAAGGTTTGCAGGACCGTTCCCCGGTTGTAGTGCGCGAGCCCCAATCCGGGCGAAAGTGCGATGGCCTGATCGAATGAAGCCAGCGCCTCCTGGTTGCGCTGCAGGCGTAGCAGCGCGTTGCCACGATTGAAGTAGGGATCAAGGTAGTCGGGCTTGAGAGCGATGGCCCGGTCATAGGCGCGAATGGCGTCTGCGGGCCGGTTGGCCATCAGCCATTCATTGCCCCGGGTGTTGCACGCCGTCGCATCATCGGGGAGGGGCGACTCCACAGCTCTACCGCCCGCAACCAAGCCCGTCCCGTAATTGATTCCGAATTTGAAACTGGGTTGGCTGGATGGTATGGCGCCAGGCTTGAAGGACTGGCCGAAATGGGGTTTCTTTGCGTCGGTCAAGGTGCTTCCCGGTACGGATGAGAGGTTGACATCCCATCATGGTAAACACCTGCGCAGTACCCAACCGCCGTCCGACGCCAGCAGGGTTGGCTCCAGGAGCAACCGCCAAGCATTCTCTGTAAGGCGAACAGCCATGAAAAGCGGATACCGTGCCCCCCTCGAAGACGCACAGAGCGCACTGGTGGAACCTGTCAGCGCTCAGGCAGCGCCGCGGCGGCGCGCCATCTCCCGCCCCATCCCGTCCAGCGCAGCGGGCTCCAGCAGGTGCAGCGCCGCCGGGTAGGCCTCCTGCTCCTCGCGGCGGATATGGCCTGCATAGCGGTCCGCAAATCGATCAAGGAGCGCCTCCTCCGATTCCGCGAATCCCTGGATGACTCCTTGTTCCAGCGCCTGCAGCGCAACCCGTGCTGCAGCCCAGTCCGCCACCATGCGGACATGGTCGTCCTGCAGGCTGCGCACCAGCGCCTGGACCCCGGGCTCGGCCTGGGCGAGCAGCAGCGGGAAGACGTGGAGTTCCTCGTCTTCATGGTGCAGCGGTGCGGCGATGTCGAAATACCGCAGCACGTCGCGCGCCGCCTGGCGGGCGCTCTCGTCGGCACCCTGCAGGCGCACATGGGCGCGCAGGCGGCCCAGCAAGGCCAGCGAACGCTGCACGCGCTCATGGCAGGCCTCCAGCATGGCGAAGGGTTGCTCGAACCCGACGGCCGGCGCGCTGAAACCGGGGATATGGCGGGCGGATGGGGCGGGCGAGGCCATCTGCGCCTCAGCCGAACCGGACGGGCTGTCCCTGCCGGTCGAAGGGTATATACGCCCCATGGGACCCGCCCTTGATCGCATCGACCATGCGTTGCAGGGGCGCCTGGGCATCCGCACTGGTGGGTGCCTTGTCCAGCGTGCCCGACAGGGCTGCTGCGAACACCATGGCCCAGTCATGGCCCGGGGCGCTGAACTGGCTGGCCTCTTCCACCAGCGCACTGAACGAAAGCAGCTCCTGCGGCGCCTTGTCCACGCACATCAGCGGCACCAGGGCTCCGCCCTGCCCCGCTTCGAAGCGGGCACGCTGGGCCGGGCTGGCGTCGTCCGGCAGTTCCACCGCGGCAAACACGAACAGGAGGCGCTGGGGCTCGGGCTGCAGGCGCGCAGCCTGCAGCAGGTCGTCAAAACTGGAAATGTCCATGAAGGTTTCTATGAAATGAAATGAAAGGAAAGGAATCGCCGGGCGCGCCCCGCTTCAGAAGCCAGGCAGCACCACGCCCTGCTGCGCGTCGAGCGTGCTCACATAGCTGTCCGCCGCGGGCCGGGCACGCGCGGCCTTGCGCGACTGCACGGTCCCGATGCTGACAAAACACAGCGCCTGCTCCCAGGGGGCCAGCTGGAACAGCCCCCGCAGCCCGCCCGACGTGAGGGCCTTGCCGCTCGTGAGCGCCGACCCATACCCCTGCGCGGTGGCCATGAGCAGCATGTTCTGCACCGCGCATCCCGCGGAAACCAGGCGCTCGGACAGGTCGATGCCGGGGTCGCCGCATTGCCCGTTCACCACCACCAGCATCAGCACCGGTGCCCGGTAGGCCTTCTCGCGCGCCTGCTCGGCCTGCGCCAGCGTGGCTGCGGGATCGCGCTCGCGCAGGGCCTGGGCAAACACATCGGCCAGCGCCGGGCGCGCTGCCTCGGGCACCAGCACGAAGCGCCACGGCACCAGCTGGCCGTGGTCCGGTGCATGGGACGCGGCGTTGAGGATCTGCGCCAGTTCCAGGGCACTCGGCCCCGGGGCGGCCAGCCGCTTGGGCAGGATGGTCTGGCGCGACTGGATCAGCGCCGCGGCCATGGCGGCGACATCCTCCGGCGCGGCGGCCGCGCGTGCAGCGCCATGCGCCGCAGGGGGCGCGGGCCGGGGCGTGTGGTTCAAAGGCCAGGGAATGACAGCCATGGAATATCCTTGAAAAGGTGCTTCAGCCCGGACGGCCATCGGCCCGCACCCGGCCATACCACCGGCCCAGCCGGACGCCCCACACGCCCATGGTGACAGCCCACAGGCACGCTGCCAGGGGCAGCAGCCAGGCCCACGCGATACCGAAAACACCCGGCACCGCCGACGCGATGCGCAGCACCGTGGCCGCCTGCAGCAGCCAGAACAGCGACCACGCGATGTGGTCGGCGACCAGAGCCCGGCCACTGTGCCCGCACGACACCCGCGTCACCATGGCCAGCATCAGCGACGCCAGGCAGCCCATGGTCAGCGCGTGCAGCGCGCCCAGGCCCAGCGTTCCCAGGCCAAAGCCCCAGGCCAGCCACTGCGACAGGCCTCCGAGCACGAAAGCCAGCCCCAGCCACAGAAATCCGATGTGCAGCATCGCCAGCAGCCGGTTCCTGAGGCTTTGCACCAGGCCCCACACGCAGGCCAGCCAGACCAGCACGCCCCCCACCACCAGCTGCAGCGTGCCATGCACCAGCATCCAGGCGGGCCCCGCCCGGGTGGCGGGCAGCCCGGCCCACTCCAGCCAAGCGGCGAGCACCTGCAGCAGCGCGGCGGCGAGCATGAGCCACAGCACCCAGAAGGGCCGCCACGCCTGCACCATGGGCATGGCGCTGGAGGTGAAGAAGGGGATCATGCGGTGCGCCACCGTGACGTAGACCACGACGACAAACCCCCACAGGCCGGTGAACACCCAGGCGCGGGCGAGCGCATGTGTTCCCACGGTAAGGCTCAGCCACAGGCCCGCGAGGCTGAGGCAGCCCAGCGCGCAGGCGCCCGCGACGACACGCGCATGCAATTGGTCCTGCGCCTGGCTCTGGCGCACACGGCCCCAGAACAGCGCCGACATCCACACCAGGCCAACGGCCGCCAGCGCCAGCCCCGCGAGGGCCGCGCCAATGCGCCAATGCGCGCCCGCCAGCCACAGCAGCCAGCCCGCGGCCTGCGCCACCAGGGGTGCGCGCAGCGCCTGCGCCGGCAGGGGCGCCACCCCGAGCCATTTGGGGCCGGCCGTGAACAGGAAAGCCGCAAAGAACAGCGGGATGAAGCCGAATGCCATCACAACCGAATGCACGAGCGTGGGGGACAGCGCATAGTAAAGGCCCCACCAACCGGTGGACCTGGCCACCTGCACCAGCGCCCACCATCCCCCCGACGCCACCAGCACCACCATGGCCAGGAAGAAACCCAGCCGGTGCGGTGCCAGCATGAGGTAGCGCCAACGCCACCGTGTGTCCAGCGCGGCCAGCACCTCAGGCGAGGGTTTTCCCGCCGCGGGGCGCACGGGAATGACCGGCCGGGAGGTCACCCACAGGTCCCCAGGTGTCCACACTGCGTGCAGTAGTCGCAGCCGTCCTTGCGGATCACGGCGTGGGCGCCGCATTCGCTGCACTTCTTGCCCGCCATGGCCCGCGGCACGGCCACCGGCGGCGGCGCGGGTTCGTCCAGGGGCAGCTGCTGCTGCACGGGGTCGGCCACGCGGCGCGCCAGGATGTTCTGGATGGCATAGGCCATGGCCGCCACTTCGGAGTCGTGCCACATGGGCACCAGGGTGCCATCGTCCTTGCGGTGCTGCCCCAGGCGCACCGGGCCCCGGTCCCAGGCCACCTTGCGCATGTCGGACAGCGCCCGCTCCAGGAAGCCGCCGCGCGCCGCCAGCGACAGCATGCGCATGCTGGAGGTGATCCACTGCTGCGATTCACCGCTCTGGCCCACGGGCATGAAGAACTCGATGGCGCGGTCCACCGTACCGTTGCCAACCCCCGTGGGCACGGGCAGGAACGACACGATGAGGTACAGCGTCTTGTGGCCTTCCTGCGTCCAGTATTCGAGCTTTTCGGCCACGGCCGAAAGGCCGCCTTGGGGGCGGCTTTCGATCACGGTACGCATGGGGTCCACCGCAGGTGCGGGGGGTGCTACAGATGCTGGTTCAGGCGCGGCATGGGTTTCCAGCACCGATCCCAGGATGGCATTGGGCCGGTAGGTGGCCAGGCCCTTGAGCCTGGCGCGCCAGGCCTGCAGGTACAGGTCCTTGAAACCTTCGTAGGGATAGTCGGCCGGGATGTTCACCGTCTTCGAAATAGCCGTGTCCACAAAGGGCTGCACGGCCTCCATCATCGCAATGTGGCCTTCAGCGGGCATGGCCAGCGCCGAGACGAAGTAGTCCGGCAAGGCCTCCACATCGCCGCCCAGCTCGCGGTACAGCCGCCAGGCGTGGTCCTCGACGGCGTACTCCGAGGTGCTGCCGTCGGACTCGCGCTTCTTGCGCTTGTACATCCACGAGAAAGGAGGCTCGATGCCGTTGGAGGCGTTGTCGGCAAAGGCCAGGCTCACGGTGCCCGTGGGGGCGATGGACAGCAGGTGGCTGTTGCGGATGCCGTGCTGGCGGATGGCGGCCTTGAGCGAATCGGGCAGGCGGCTGGCAAACGTGCCCTCCGACAGGTAGGGCTCGGCCTGGAACTTGGGGAACACCCCTTTCTCGCGCGCCAGGTCCACCGAGGCGGCATAGGCGGCATCGCGCATGCACTCGGCGATGCGCGCGGCCATGGTGCGGCCCTCGGGCAGGTCGTAGCGCAGGCACAGCATGGCCAGCGTGTTGCCCATGCCGGTGAAGCCCACGCCGATGCGCCGCTTGTCCATGGCCTCGTCGCGCTGCTGCGGCAGCGGCCAGTAGGTCACATCGAGCACGTTGTCCAGCGCGCGCACCTGCAGCGCCACGGCCTTCGTGAACGCATCGAAATCAAACGCGGCCACGCCCCCAAAACCGAAGGGGTGGCGCACAAAGCGGGTCAGGATGATGGGGCCGAGGTCGCAGCACCCGTACGACGGCAGCGGCTGCTCGCCACAGGGGTTGGTGGCCGCGATGTCTTCGCAATAGTGCAGGTTGTTGTCTTCGTTGATGCGGCCCAGGAACAGGATGCCGGGCTCGGCGAAGTCATAGGCCGACTTCATGATCGTGTCCCACAGCTCGCGCGCGGGCACCGTGGCGTAGACCCACTGGCCATCGGCGCGCTGGCGGGCTCCCTGGGCCAGCAGGGCAGTGCCGGGGCGTGCCTTGTGCACCAGCTCCCACGGCGCGCTGTTCTGCACGGCATGGATGAACTCGTCGGACACCCCCACCGACACATTGAAGTTGTTCCAGCGCCCCGGCGTGCGCTTGGCCGTGATGAATTCGTGCACATCCGGGTGGTCGATGCGCAGCACACCCATCTGCGCGCCCCGGCGCGCGCCCGCGCTCTCCACGGTGGAGCACGACTGGTCGAACACGTTCATGTAGCTGCACGGCCCCGAGGCCATGGACGCGGTGCCCTTGACCTGCGCGCCCTTGGGCCGGATGCGCGAGAAGTCGTAGCCCACGCCGCCGCCCCGGCGCATGGTTTCCGCTGCCTCGCGCAGCGCCTCGTAGATGCCCGGGAAACCCTCGTCGTCCACACCCTGGATGCAATCGCCTACGGGCTGCACGAAGCAGTTGATGAGCGTCGCCTGGATGTCGGTGCCCGCCGCGCTCATGATGCGGCCCGCTCCGATGGCGCCCGCCTTCAGGTTGGCCAGGAACAGGGTTTCGTACTTTTCGCGGAGTTCTGGTTTTTCGACCGAGGCCAGGGCCCGCGCCACGCGCTGGTACAGCTCGTCGGCGGTGGTTTCCCCGGGTTTGAGGTATTTCTCGCGCAGCACATCCAGGCTGATGGGCTGCAGGGACGAGGTGGGCTTGAGGGGGGGCTGGGGTTCGCGTTTCATGGGGGCCGATGATTTGGGTTTCACGCCAGTGAGGTCTTGCGTTCCATCAAGAGGGACTCATTCCTCGCGGATCTGCCACGAGCATGCCCGACAAGGTCAAAGCTCGTCCAGAAGAACCTGCCCATCATGCTCCACGTACGGATGGTAAGGACCGGTTCCGCTGTTGTCCGCCCGCGAGGCCGGCACAAAACCGCCCGTCTTGACATCAAACACATGGACTTCTCCTTCCTCGATCACATAGTGCCAGCCGTGCAGGCTGATCTGCCCTGACTGCACGCGGCTGCGCACCATGGGGTACTCCATGAGGCGTTCGAGCTGCAGCACCACCGCGCGCTGCTCGGTGCGGCGCAGCACCTCGGGGCCAGCCTGCATCGGCAGCAGGGCCTCGCGCCCCAGGTCCAGCCAGCGGTTCAGGTTGGGCGCTTCGGGCGAAACCTCACCATACATCGCCTTGATAGCCCCACAGTGACTGTGGCCGCACACCACGATGCGGCGCACCTGCAGGTTGAGCACCGCGAACTCGATGGCCGCCGTGGTGCCATGGTGACCGTGAGATCCGTCATACGGCGGGATGAACGCACCCACGTTGCGCACCAGGAAAAGCTCCCCCGGGCCCGCGCCCGTGAGCAGATAGGGCACCAGGCGCGAGTCGGAGCAGCCGATGAACAGGGTGGTCGGGTGCTGCCCTTCGTCCACCAGCGCCTGGAACTGCTCGCGGTACTGGGGAAAGGCGTCGTTGTGGAAGCGGCGCAGGCGATCAAGCAGCTCGTCGGGCATGGGCAGGCAATCGGGTGGCGTGCGGTGCAACTACTGTACAAGCGGCGAGTCGGCCGCGTCCAGCGACACGCCGTCCACCACGGCCGCGCCCGCCAGCACCTGCAGGTACTGGCGCAGGGCGTTCACCCAGGCCTGCTGGCGCAACGTGAGGGCGATGGCCCGGCGCACTTCCTCGAACGACGGCTGCTGCCCCGGGTCGCGGGCCACCACCTCCACCACATGCAGGCCAAACCGGCTGTGCACAAGGCGTGCGAGCACGCCGATCTCGGCGCTGCCAAACACCTCGCGGGCGAACTCGGGGGCGCAGTCGGCGCGGGTCAGCCAGCCCAGGTCGCCGCCTTGCTGGCCGCTGGGGCAGTTGGACCACTGCGCAGCCGCCTCGGCAAACTTCGCGCCCCCATCGTCCGCGCAGCGCAGGTCGATCAACATGGCCTCGGCACGCAGGCGCAGCTGCTTCACGTCCACACCCGGCGTCACGGCGAACAGCACGTGGCGCAGCTGGGCCCGCCCGCCATGGGCGTGTGCCGCAGGGTGGGCGTCGTGGTAGCGGCGGCAGGCCTCTTCCGACGGGTCGGGGATGGGCAGCTCGCGCTCCAGCAGCTGCTCGATGGCATTCGAGGCCTCGGTGCTGATGGCACCTTCGACACCCGGCACGTCGTCCTGCGCCAGCAGGCCGCCTTGCTGGGCCGCCTGTCGCAGCAGCTCGGTGCAGGCACGCTGGCGCAGGGCCTCCTCATCCAGCCACTCGGCCGTTGAATTCAATGCCACGCCGTTGATGCGCGCCACCGGGGCCTGCCCCATGGGCTGAGGGGTTGCCATGGCGGGCGAGTCTGCCATGGCAGTCGCTCCTACCGTGGCGGAGAGCGCCTCGTAGGCGGCCGTCTGCTCCGGGGAAAGCATGCTTTGGGGGGCGCTCTGGCTGGTTGCGCTGGTGCCGCAACCGCAGCTACCGGTTCCACATCCGCTCATGGTGTGCTCCTTTTGTGATGCGAAATCAAGCGCCACGGCGGTCTTGCGACTGCATGTGGCCGGGCGGCAGGTTCAGGCGGCGCGCACGCACCACCTGGTAGGGGCGCAGCACATAGGCCAGCGTGCCAAAGCCGCTCCACACATGCACCAGGCGGGTGAAGGGGAAGATCAGGAAGATGCTCATGCCCAGGAACATGTGCGTCTTGAAGATCCATCCCGCACCGGCCAGCAGGTCGACCGCGCCACTGCGGAACGTGACGATGCGTTGCCCCCACTCAGCCAGGCGCATCATCATGGAGCCGTCCAGATGTTGTGCCGATAGCGGAATGGTGGCCAGGCCCAGCGCCAGTTGCACCCACAGCAGCACCAGGATCAGGATGTCGCTGGTCTTGGAGGTGGCGCGGATGCGCGCATCCGACAGGCGGCGGTGCAGCAGGAGGGACAGGCCCACGAAACCCATCAGGCCTGCAATGCCCCCCGACACCATGGCCATGAGCTGCTTGGCGCCTGCGCCGATGAAGTGCTCATACAAGAAGTGCGGCGTGAGCATGCCCACGGTATGGCCAAAGAACAGGAACAACACACCCACATGGAACAGGTTGCTGCCCCAGCGCAGGCTGCCGGTGCGCAGCAGCTGGGAGGAATCGCTTTTCCAGGTGTACTGGTCGCGGTCGAACCGCGCCCAGCTGCCGATGAAAAAGACAGCGAGGCAAATATAGGGATAGATGCCAAACAACAGGGTGTCAAGCCAGGCGGTCATACGGAGACTCCTTCTGGTGCCCGCTCGGCGCGGGGGGTACGAACAAAATGCAGAGGCTGCGGCTGGTCGGGCTTGGACTGGCCCTGGGTGCTGCAACCGCCAAACGCTTCGGGCTCGGCCCAGGCCTCGTCCATGGGCGGCTCGGGCGTGAGCGCCACCGACTGCACGCGCTGGCCCGACACTTCGAGCACCGCAGCAATCACGCTGGCATAGGGGCTGTTGCGCGCCACCAGCGCGCTGAACAGCGCGTTCAGGATGTGGGCCATTTCGCCCAGGAACTCCCTGGCCACTTCCACCGGCTGGGTGGAGGCGAACTCCAGCACCACCGGCAGGTGGTCGGGCAGCTCTTCGGCTTCGAACTTCAGGCCCGCCTTGTCGTAGGTCTGCAGCAGGTCGATGAGCGCCGGACCCCGGTCGCGCGAGTCGCCGTGCACATGCTCGAACAGGTGCAGCGAGGTCTGGCGGCCCCGGTCGAAGTTGTCCACGTAGCGGGCTTCGGCTTCCAGCGGGTCGATTGCCGCAAGGTGCTGGCACACGGCTTCGAGCTCGGCCATGCGCTCGGGGGTCAGGGCCTGCTCCACCTGCAGCGCGTCGATGAGCTGCGGCATCACGCCGCGCAGTTGCGCATCGGGGTAGCTCAGCAGGTAGCCCAGGGCGCGCAGGGTCAGGCGCACGGAGGTCGGGTTCTTCTTGAACATGGTGATTCCTTTGCCTGTGCTTCAGACCGTGGCTTTGATCGGGATCGTGCGGGGCTTCTTTCCGCCGAACATGCTGGTCTCGGTGGCGCCATCGGAACAGCCGTTGCCAAACGAGAAGCCGCAACCACCCCGGATGTCGAACGCGTTTTCGGCATATTCGCGGTGGGCCGATGGGATGACGAAGCGGTCCTCGTAGTTGGCAATCGCCATCACGTGGTACATCTCCTCCACCTCGGCCATCGACAGGCCCGCCTGCTTGAGCACGGCCAGGTTCTGGCGCTGCTCCACATGCTTGTCGCGCTGGTAGGTGCGCATGGCCAGCATGCGTTCCAGGGCCCGCACCACAGGGCCGGTATCGCCAGCGGTCAGCAGGTTGGCGAGGTACTGCACGGGGATGCGCAACTGCGACACATCCGGGATGTCTCCATTCACGCCCACATGGCCTGCGTTGGCGGCGGCCGTGATGGGCGAGAGCGGCGGCACATACCAGACCATGGGCAGCGTGCGGTATTCGGGGTGCAGCGGCAGGGCCACCTTCCATTGCACGGCCATCTTGTAGACCGGGCTGTTGCGGGCGGCGTCCATCCAGCTGTCCGGGATGCCGTCGATGCGGGCCTGCTTGATCACGTCCGGATCGTTCGGGTCCAGGAAGATGTCGAGCTGCGCCTGGTACAGGTCGCGGTCGCGCTCCACGCTGGCGGCTTCCTGGATGCGGTCTGCGTCATACAGCAGCACGCCCAGATAGCGGATGCGGCCCACGCAGGTCTCGGAGCACACGGTGGGCTGGCCCGCCTCGATGCGCGGGTAGCAGAAGATGCACTTCTCGGCCTTGCCCGACTGCCAGTTGTAATAAATCTTCTTGTAGGGGCAGCCGCTGACGCACATGCGCCAGCCACGGCACTTGTCCTGGTCGATCAGCACGATGCCGTCTTCCTCGCGCTTGTAGATCGAGCCGCTGGGGCACGACGCCACACACGCCGGGTTCAGGCAGTGCTCGCACAGGCGCGGCAGGTACATCATGAAGGTGTTTTCGAACTGGCCGTAGATGTCCTTTTGCACATCGTCGAAGTTCTTGTCCTTGCTGCGCTTGCTGAACTCGCCGCCCAGGATTTCTTCCCAGTTCGGGCCCCACTCGATCTTCTCCATGCGCTTGCCGGTGATCAGGCTGCGCGGGCGGGCCGTAGGCGCGGCCTTGCTCTCGGGCGCGGACTGCAGGTGGTCGTAGTCGAACGTGAAAGGTTCGTAGTAGTCGTCGATCTGCGGCAGGTTGGGGTTGGCGAAGATGCGCATGAGCAGCTTCCACTTGCCGCCCTGGCGGGGCGCGATGGAGCCGTCGGGGCTGCGCACCCAGCCACCGTTCCACTTGTCCTGGTTTTCCCATTCCTTGGGGTAGCCGATGCCGGGCTTGGTTTCGACGTTGTTAAACCAGGCGTATTCCACCCCGGGGCGGCTGGTCCAGACGTTCTTGCAGGTGACGGAACAGGTGTGGCAACCGATGCACTTGTCCAGGTTCAGCACCATGCCGATTTGTGCGCGAATTTTCATCGTGTTTCTCCTTGTCTTCGGCTTCAGGCGTGGGCTGCCGTGCTGGACACGGGCTCATCGTCGAGCCAGTCCACGCGGTCCATCTTGCGCACCAGCACGAACTCGTCGCGGTTGGTGCCGATGGTTCCGTAGTAGTTGAAGCCGTAGCTGTACTGCGCGTAGCCACCAATCATGTGGGTGGGTTTGAGCACGATGCGGGTGACCGAGTTGTGGATGCCGCCGCGCGTGCCGGTGATCTCGGAGCCGGGGGTGTTGATGATCTTCTCTTGCGAGTGGTACATCATCACCATGCCGGGGTTCACGCGCTGGCTCACCACCGCGCGGGCGGCGATGGCGCCGTTGGCGTTGAAGAGTTCGACCCAGTCGTTGTCCACGATGCCGGCGACCTTGGCGTCGTCTTCGCTCAGCCACACCACCGAGCCACCCCGGTTCAGCGTGAGCATCATCAGGTTGTCGCTGTACGTGCTGTGGATGCCCCACTTCTGGTGCGGCGTGATGAAGTTCAGCTGGATTTCCTTGTTGCCGTTGGGCTTCTTGCCTTCGACCTCGTGCAGCGTCTTCAGGTGCACCGGTGGGCGGTAGCTCACAAAGCCTTCGCCGAAGTCACGCATCCACGGGTGGTCCTGGTAGAACTGCTGGCGGCCCGTGAGGGTGCGCCATGGGATGTACTCGTGCACGTTGGTGTAGCCGGCGTTGTAGCTGACCTTTTCGCTCTCCAGCCCCGACCAGGTGGGCGAGCTGATGATCTTGCGCGGCTGCGCCTGGATGTCGCGGAAGCGGATCTTCTCGTCCTCGCGGTGCAGCGCCAGGTGCACGTGGTCGCGCCCGGTCTGCTTGCCCAGGGCCTCCCAGGCCTTGCAGGCCACGTGGCCGTTGGTTTCGGGGGCCAGCATCATCACCACTTCGGTGGCGTCGATGTCGGTCACGATGCGGGGCATGCCTTGCGTCACGCCCTCTTCCTTCACACGGCCGTTCAGGTCGCCCAATTGGCCGACTTCGGTCTGCGTGTTCCAGCCGATGCCCTTGCCGCCGTTGCCTGCCTTGTCCATCAAGGGGCCCAGGGCGGTGAAGCGCTTGTAGAGGTTAGGGTAGTCGCGCTCGACCACCGTGACCTGCGGCGCGGTCTTGCCGGGGATGAGTTCGCACTCGCCGTTCTTCCAGTCGCGCACGCCATAGGGCTGCGCCATTTCACCGGGGGTGTCGTGCATGATGGGCGTGAGCACCACGTCCTTTTCGACGCCGAGGTGGCCCACGCTGACCTCGCTCACGGCCTTGGCGAAACCTTTGTAGATCTCCCAGTCGCTCTTGGCCTGCCAGGCAGGGTCCACCGCGGTGGACAGCGGATGGATGAAGGGGTGCATGTCGCTGGTGTTGAGGTCGTTCTTCTCATACCAGGTGGCCGTGGGCAGCACGATGTCGGAGTACAGGCAGGTGGTGCTCATGCGGAAATCGAGCGTGACCAGCAGGTCCAGCTTGCCTTCGGGCGCGTGGGTGTGCCACTGCACTTCCTCGGGCTTGGCTTCGTCCTTGCCCAGGTCCTTGCCCTGCACGCCGTGGGTGGTGCCCAGCAGGTGCTTGAGGAAGTATTCATGCCCCTTGCCCGACGAGCCCAGGATGTTGGAGCGCCACACGAACATGTTGCGCGGCCAGTTGGACGGATGGTCCGGGTCTTCGCAGCTCATCGTGAGCGTGCCGTCCTTCAGAGACTTGACGACGTAATCCTTCGCGTCCATACCCGCGGCAGCGGCATCCTTGGCCACCTGCATGGGATTGGTCTTGAGCTGGGGAGCCGATGGCAGCCAGCCCATGCGCTCGGCGCGCACGTTGTAGTCGATCTGCGCACCGTGGTAGGCCTTCTTGTCGGCCAGGGGCGAGAGGATTTCCTCCATGCCCAGCTTCTCGTAGCGCCACTGGTCGGTGTGGGCGTAGAAGAAGCTCGTGCTGTTCATCTGGCGGGATGGGCGGATCCAATCCAGCGCAAACGCCAGCGCCGTCCAGCCGGTCTGGGGCCGCAGCTTTTCCTGGCCCACGTAGTGCGCCCAGCCGCCACCGCTCTGGCCGATGCAGCCGCACAGCATCAGCATGTTGATGATGCCGCGGTAGTTCATGTCGCAGTGGTACCAGTGGTTCATCGCCGCGCCGATGATCACCATGGACTTGCCATGCGTCTTGTCGGCGTTGTCGGCGAACTGGCGCGCCACGGTGATGATCTGCTCGCGCGGCACGCCGGTGATGGCCTCTTGCCAGGCAGGGGTGTAGGGGCGGTCGGCGTCGTAACCGCCACCGGGCTCTTCGCCGGGCAGGCCTCGGTCGATGCCGTAGTTGCCCGCCAGCAGGTCGAACACCGTGGCCACCATCACGCGGCCCTGGGCTTCGTGCCCGGCCAGCTCCAGGTGGGACACCGGCACGCGGCGCACCATCACGTCGCCACCTTGTTCGTTGGCCGTGAAGTTGGGCGTTGCCACACCGCCAAAGTACGGGAAGGCGACGTCGGCCACGTCATGGGCCTGCGCGCCGTCCTCGATCACCGACAGCTTGAGCTTGACGGTGTTGCCGGTGCGTGCCTCTTTGTTCTCCAGGTTCCACAGGCCCTGGTCGGGGCGGCCGTCGGCCCCCCAGCGAAAGCCGATGGAACCATTGGGCAGCGTGACCTGGCCCAGCTCGTCGTAGCCCACCGTCTTCCAGTCGGGATTGTTGGACTGGTCGAGCTGGCCGGGGAAGTCGCTGGCGCGCACATAGCGGTCGGGCACCATCACCGTGCGGCCATCGGGCAGCGTCTTTTCCTTGAGCACCACCAAGAGCGGCAGGTCGGTGTAGCGGCGGGCGTAGTCGTCAAAGTACGCCGAGCGGCCCTTGCCGCCGTCCTTGAAGTAGAACTCCTTCAGGATCACATGGCCCATGGCCATGGCCACGGCGGCGTCGGTGCCCTGCTTGGGGTGCATCCAGAGGTCGCCGAGCTTGGCGACTTCGGAATAGTCGGGCGTGATGGACACCACCTTGGTGCCCTTGTAGCGCACCTCGGTCAAGAAGTGGGCATCGGGCGTGCGCGTCTGGGGCACGTTGGAGCCCCAGGCAATGATGTACGAGCTGTTGTACCAGTCGGCCGACTCGGGCACGTCGGTCTGCTCGCCCCAGGTCTGCGGGCTGCTGGGAGGCAGGTCGCAGTACCAGTCGTAAAAACTCATGCACACGCCGCCGATCAGGCTCAGGTAGCGGCTGCCAGCGGCGTACGAAATCATCGACATCGCCGGGATGGGCGAGAAGCCGATGATGCGGTCCGGGCCGTGTTTCTTGATCGTGTAGACATTGGCCGCAGCGATCATCTGGTTGACTTCGTCCCAGGTGCTGCGCACGAAGCCGCCCAGGCCGCGCTGCTTTTGCCATTCGCGCTTGGAAGCGTCGTTCTCGACGATGCTGGCCCAGGCGTCCACCGGGCTCTTGGCCAGGGCAATGGCGGCGCGCCAGTGCTTGAGCAGGCGGCCACGCACCATGGGGTATTTCACGCGGTTGGCGCTGTACAGGTACCAGCTGTAGCTGGCGCCGCGCGCGCAGCCACGGGGCTCGTGGTTGGGCAGGTCGGGCCGGGTGCGGGGGTAGTCGGTCTGCTGGGTTTCCCAGGTGACGATGCCGCCCTTGACGTAGATCTTCCAGCTGCAGCTGCCCGTGCAGTTCACGCCGTGCGTGCTGCGCACGATCTTGTCGTGCGCCCAGCGGTCGCGGTAGGCGTCTTCCCAGGTGCGGTCTTCACCGTTGGTTTCGCCGTGGCCCTGGGCAAAGGTCTCGCGGGGCTGCGAGAAGTACGAAAGGCGATCGAGGAAATGGCTCATCGGGGGCTCCTTGTTCTGTCTTGTTCAGGTGTGCTCAGCAAGGCATGGCGGCGTTCTTGCGCGCGTAGTGCCACCAGGTGATGACGATGCAGACGATGTAGAACGCGAAGAACGTCCACAGCGCGGCATGGGGGCTGCCGGTCAGGGCAATCGAGCTGCCATAGCTCTTGGGAATGAAGAACCCGCCGTAGGCGGCCATGGCGGCGGTGAAGCCCAGCGTGGCCGCGCCCAGGGTGTTGCCTTCCTTGTTGGCATGCGCGATGGCGGCCGGGTCGTTGCGGTCCACGCCGCGCATGGCTTCGGTCAGGAAGATCACGGGGATCATGCGGAAGGTGGAGCCGTTGCCGATGCCGGTGGTGAGGAACAGCACCAGGAAACACACGAAGAAACCCGCGAACTGGCCTTCGTTGCCGCCGGGGCCGCCGGAGGGCAGGAAGAACGTGACGCCCACCACCGCGATGGCCATGACGATGAAGTTCCACAGCGTGACGCGCGCACCGCCGAGCTTGTCGGCCAGCCAGCCGCCAAAGGGGCGGATCACGGCGCCCACCAGCGGGCCCAGCCAGGCGTAGGCCAGGGGGTTCACGCCGGGGAACTGGCTCTTGATGAGCAGCGGAAAGCCCGCCGCATAGCCGATGAACGAGCCGAAGGTGCCCAGGTACAGCACGCACATCAGCCAGTTGTGCTTGCGCCTGAAGATCGCGGCCTGCGCGGCGAACGAGGCGCGCGCGTCGGCGATGTCGTTCATGCCGAACCAGGCGGCCAGCGCCGTCAGCGCGATCCATGGCACCCAGATGAAGGCGGCGTTCTGCGTCCACACCTGCACGGTCTGGCCGTTCTTCACAATGGTCTGGCCTTCGCCGCCAAAGATGCCGAAGATGCCGGCCGTGACCACGAGCGGGGTCAGGAACTGCACCACCGACACGCCCAGGTTACCGAGGCCCGCGTTCACCCCCAGCGCCGAGCCCTTGCGCTCCTTCGGAAAGAAGAAGCTGATGTTGGCCATGCTGGAGCTGAAGTTGCCGCCGCCCAGGCCACACAGCAGCGCCAGGATGAGCATGGTGGGGTAGGCCGTGGTGTTGTCCTGCACCGCAAAGCCGATGCCGATGGCGGGGATCAGCAGCGAGGCGGTGGAGATCGCCGTCCAGCGGCGTCCGCCCACGAGCGGCACCATGAATGAATAGAAGATGCGCAGCGTGGCACCCGAGAGCGCGGGCGCCGCCGCCAGCCAGAACAGCTGGTTGGTCGAATACTTGAACCCGAGGCCCGGCAGGCTCACGGCGACCACGCTCCAGACCTGCCAGATGGCGAAGGCCAGGAACAGCGCGGGCACCGAGATCCACAGGTTGAGCTTGGCGACGGCCTCGCCTTCGCGCTCCCAGAACGACTTGTCCTCCGGAGCCCAGAGGGTGAGCAGGCGCCCCTGGCGCCCGCTGGTGGTGGTGGCAGACATGGTGAGGTTCCTTGAAAAATCAGCGGGCGCCAGCCGGTGCGGCGGCGTTCGGCGAGCCCATGAGACGGGTGTTGCGCACTTCGGTGAAGTACATCCAGATCAGCGAGACCCACACCACGCCGTACATCAGCATGAAAGCGCTGGAGCGGATGCCGGTGAGGTCCATCAGCGCGCCGAACAGGATGGGCAGGATGAAGCCGCCCAGCCCGCCGGCCAGGCCCACGATGCCGCTGATGGCGCCGATGTTGTGGGGGTAGTCGTCGCTGATGTACTTGAAGACACTGGCCTTGCCGAAGGCCCAGGCAATGCCCAGCAGGAACATCAGGCCGGTGAACAGGTAGACGTTCAGGCCGATGTGGAAGGTCTTCGGGCCGTTGACGGTGGCGATGGTGAAGTCGGTCTGCGGGTAGCTCAGCAGGAACAGGCAGATCCAGCTCACCCACATCACCCACCAGGTCACGCTGTGGGCGCCGTACTTGTCAGACAGCATGCCGCCGATGGCGCGCAGCACGCCGCCGGGCAGCGAGAAGCAGGCGGCCAGCAACGCCGCCACGCGGATGTCCAGGCCGAACTCGCCCACGTAGTACTGCACCATCCACAGCGACAGCGCCACGTAGCCGCCGAACACGATGCTGTAGTACTGGCAGTACTTGAGTACCTTGGGGTCCTTGAGCGCCTTGAGCTGGTCGGTGAACTTGACGTTGCTTCCCACCAGGTGGGCCGGGTCGCTGTAGCTGAACAGCCAGAACAGCACCAGCGTGCCCAGCATGATGGCCGCGTACACCTGCGGCACCATGGTCCAGCCAAAGGCCACCAGCAGCACCGGGGCCACGAACTTGTTCACCGCCGCGCCCGAGTTGCCCGCGCCGTACACGCCCATGGCCGTGCCCTGGCGGTGCTTGGGGAACCAGCGCGCCACGTAGGGCGTGCCCACCGAGAACGAGCCCCCCGCCAGCCCCACGAACAGGCCGATGGTGAGGAAGTGCCAGTACTCGGTGGCGTAGCCCATCATCCAGATGGCGGGCACGGTGGTCGCCATCACGGCGGCCATCACGATGCGGCCGCCGAAGCGGTCGGTCCAGATGCCCAGCGGCACGCGCACCAGCGAGCCCGTGAGCACGGGCATGGACATGAGCAGCCCGAACTGCGTGGAGTTCAGGTTGAGCATCTTCTTGATGGGGATGCCGATGACGCCGAACATCATCCAGACCATGAAGCAGACGGTGAATGCGAAGGTGCTGACGATCAGCACCGACCAGGCCTGGCGGGTGCGCTGTGGGCTTTCGCCCGGGGGCAAGGTGGTGTGTGCCATTGCGCGGTTCCTCTTCCTTCTTCTCTTTGGGGTATGGCTGTATGGTCCGTTTTCAGGGCCGCCCTGAACATCCTTCGCAAGCACACCCGCGCCACGGCAGAAGGACTAGGCCGGAGGGCGCCGCGAGGCCCGCGCATCGTCCGAAGGAACTATGGACACCGGGGCCGTCTGGGTGCAGCAAAGTCCCCGGCGCGCGCGCACGGGCCGCCAATGCCGGGCCCACCGGGGTTGGATATCGAGAGAAAACAGGCTTTCGCGCTGGATGGACAAGCGCCAAAAGCTACCAATTCAGTAGCAAATCACCGCATGCGGCCACCGGGGATGGCGGCCGTGGGCACCCTCTACTCCGTGCGCTGGCGGTCCGAGGCGTAGACCGCCGCCTGCACGCGCGAGGTGAGGCCCAGCTTGCGCAGGATGTGCTGCACGTGGATCTTCACCGTGGTCTCGGCGATGTCCAGGGTGCGCGCGATTTCCTTGTTGCTCGCGCCGCGCGCGATCTCGCGCAGCACGTCCTCCTCGCGCGGCGAGAGCGGCGCCACACCGCCCGCGGGATCGGCCTGCAGCGGCGCGGGCGCGGACGCCAGGGCGTGGGCTGGCGGCGCCTCGGGCGCGCCTTGCGACTGGAACGCCGCCACCAGCTTGCCCATGAGCTCGGGGCTGACCACCGGCTCGCCGCGTGCCGCGCGGCGGATGGCCTGGGCGAGCAGGTCGCCGTCGATGGTCTTGAGCAGGTAGCCCTGCGCGCCATTGCGCAGCGCGGCGGCCAGGTCTTGCGAATCCTCGCTCACGGTGAGCATGAGCACGCGCGATGCGGGCGCCACTTCGCGCAGCCCCCGGATGGCGTCCACGCCCATCACGCCGGGCAGGTGGTTGTCCAGCAGGATCACCTGGGGCCGCAGCTGGGGCGCCAGGCGCAGCGCCTCGGCGGCGTCGCCCGCCTCGCCCAGCACCAGGAGGCCCGCGTCCTGCCCCAGCAGGGCGATCAGCCCCCGGCGGAACAGCGTGTGGTCGTCCACCACGAGCAGGGTCACCGGCGGCTGCACCGGGGCGTCCGGGTGCGCAGGGACAGCTGCCGGAAAAGGGGCGGTGGTGGTGGTGTTGTTCATGGTGCGTGCGCCGCCACCGGGCTGGTGGCTGCGGCAGAGGGGGTGTCCGCGCCAGGCGGCGTGCCGCGCGAGGCGCGGGCCACGGATGGCGGGGTGGCGGGCGGGTGCGCCGGCGGCGCAGGCATGGGGGCGGCGGCCGTCACCGTGGGCAGCTCGATGCACACGCGCGTGCCCTGGCCCGGCGCGGATTCGACCTGCAGGGCCGCCCCCACGCGCTGGGCCCGCTCGCGCATGATGCCCAGGCCCACGTGCAGCGAGTCGGGCGGCACGCTGGCCACGTCGAAGCCCTTGCCGTTGTCCTGCACCTCGAAGCGCCAGCGCGGGTGCCGGTGCACCAGCAGTTCCACGCGCGTGGCGCCCGAATGCTTGCGCACGTTCGACAGCGCTTCCTGCACCATGTGCAGCACCTGGATCTGCAGGTCCGGCGGCAGCGGCAGCCCATGGCCCACCATGCTGAGCACGGTGGCCATGCCGGTCTGGTGCTCGAACTTGGACAGCGTGGCGCGCAGGGCGGACTCGATGTCCTCCTCGCTGGTGCGCGTGCGAAAGTGCACCAGCAGCTCGCGCACGTCGGCATAACACTCGCGCACGCCCACGTCCAGCTCGCCGATGCTGCGGTCGCGCTTGGCCTCGTCGCCGCGCGCCACCGCGTCGCGCAGCAGCTGGGTCTGGATCTTGAGGAAGGCCAGCGACTGCGCGATGGAGTCGTGCAGTTCGCGCGCCAGCAGGCTGCGCTCCTCGGCCACCGCCGCCTCGCGCTCGAGCGCCGTCGCGCGCAGGCCCTCCATGGCGCTGGCCAGGTGGCGCGTCATGGCTTCGAGCAGGTCGCGCAGCTCGTCGGTCAGCTCGACCTGGGAGCGGAAGAACAGGTCCACCTCGCCCAGCAGGCGCTGCTGCATCTGCACGGGGATGGTCACCATGGTTTCAAAGCCCGCTTCGCGGCAGTGGGGCAGCGCGACGTGGGTGGACGGCGTGATGGGAATGACCCGCGTGCGCGCCTGGGCCTGGGGCTGGCCGCACAGGCAGCTGCCCGTGTGCAGGCAGTGCTCACCGTCGGCCATGGAGCGCGGCAGGCCGTCACCGGCCAGCAGCACATAGCGTTCGTTGGCCTCGTTGGACCAGCGCACGGCCGCCGCGTCGGCCCCGGCCACGCGGCGGATCTGCTGCACGAAGCCCTGGGCCAGCAGCTCCAGGCTGCCCGCGGTGGACGCCAGCGCGCTCACCTCGTACAGCGCGGCCAGGCGCTGGTTCTTCACGGCGATGCTGGCGGTCTTGTCGCGCACCTTGTGCTCCAGCTCGTCGTGCGAGGCCTGCAGCGCGTGCGCCATGAGGTTGAAGCCCGCCGAGAGCTGGCCGAACTCGTCATCGGTATCGACCGGCAGGCGCGTGCCCAGCTCGCCCTGGCGCAGCCGGGCCTGGGCCTGCTGCAGGCGCGCCACGGGGTTGATGACGAGCAGGTAGCTCACGGCCATGAAGGTCACGGCCGCCACGATGGCCAGCGCCATCATGAACAGCTGGAACAGGTGCAGCGCGGCCGTCCAGCCCGCGATCTGCAGCTCGATCGCGTCGACGAAGCCGTCCACCTGCTGCACGAACGCGTCGGCCTGCGCCAGCGTACGCGCGCGGTCGGGTGGCTGCGTGGCCACCCAGCCGCTGCGCGCCTGCGCCCACTGCGCGCGGATCGCGTCGAAGCGCGTGCGCGTCTCGGCGCTCCAGGGCACGAACAGCGGCCGCGAAGGATCGCCCGTGCGCAGCAGCTCCAGGCTCGCATCGAACAGGCGGGCGCGCTCCTGCACCGCCTCGGGCGGTTCGGTCTGCAGCACCAGCACCATGCGCAGCATGTTCATGCGCAGCCGGCCCGCCTCATTGACGGCGGCCGCGCCGCCCTCCAGCTTCCAGGTCACCCACAGCGTGAGGCTGATGGAGGCCAGGGCCACGAGCAGAAAGCCTCCACCCATCGCCAGGAGCTTGGTGGTCAGGGTGGGCTTGGAGCGCATCGGCCCAGTGTAGGCAGGGGGTTCGCCCGAAGTCTTGACCTGCGTCAAGTCGCAGCCGCGTAGCATCGCCCCATGCACACACAGCACCCGAGCACCTTTGCACCGTCTTCGGCCCCGGCCCGTGGCCGCTGGCGGGCTTGTACGCTGGCCTGGGCCGCCGCCACGGCGGCGGCGCTGAGCGCCTGCGCCAGCCCTGAATCCAGCGCCCCGGTGTCGCCCGCCGCCTGGCCCGCGCGCCTTGAGGCCCTGCTGCCCGCCGACGTGCTGCTGCTGGGCGAAAAACACGATGCCCCCGAGCACCAGCGCCTGCAGCGCGAGGCCGTGCAGTGGCTGGCGGCGCGCGGACAGCTGGCGGCCCTGGTGCTGGAGATGGCCGAGCGCGGGAACGGCACCACCGGCCTGCCCCGTGACGCCACCCCGGACCAGGTGCAGGCCGCCCTGCAATGGAAGGACGCCGCCTGGCCCTGGCAGGCCTATGGCCCCGTGGTGATGGCAGCCGTGGCCGCCGGCGTGCCGGTGCTGGGCGGCAACCTGCCGCGCGCGGGCATGCGCGCGGCGATGGGCGAATCCGCGTGGGACCGGCACCTGCCCGCCGCCGCGCTGCAGCGCCAGCACGAGGCGCTGCGCGAGGGCCACTGCGGCCTGCTGCCCGAGGCGCAGATCGCCCCCATGGCCCGCATCCAGATCGCGCGCGACGCCAGCATGGCCCGCACCGCGCGGGAGGCCCTGCGCCCCGGCCAGACCGTGCTGCTGGTGGCCGGCGGCGGCCATGTGCTGCGCAGCCTGGGCGTGCCCACGCACTGGCCCTCGGATCTCAGGTCAAAGGTGGCCCTGGCGCAAGCAGGCAAAGCGCAGGAAGCTATCAAAAACGAAGCAGATGCGGTGATCGAGACCCCCGCCCCGCCGCCCCGAGACCATTGCGCGGAACTGCGCCAGCAGTGGGGCCAGGGCGCGCGCACGGGCGGCTGACGGCGGCGGGGCGAGCGTTCAGCGCGGCTCGCCACGCTCCCGCAGCAGCGCGGCGAACCCGTCGGCGGGCAGCGGGCGGCTGCACAGGTAGCCCTGGTAGGCGTCGCATCCGCGCGCCTTCAGGAAGGCCAGCTGGCCCTCGTCCTCCACCCCCTCGGCCAGCACCGACAGCCCCATGCTGTGCCCCATGGCGATGATGGCCGCGCTGATGGCCATGTCGTCCGCGCTTTGGGGGATGTCGCGGATGAAGCCCTGGTCGATCTTGAGCACGTCGATGGGAAAGCGCTTGAGCTGCGCGAGCGATGAGTACCCCGTGCCGAAGTCGTCCACCGCGATCCGCACGCCCACGCTGCGCAGCCGCATCAGCACCTGGCGCGCCTCCTCGGTGCGCTCGGCCAGCGCGGACTCGGTGATCTCCAGCTCCAGCAATTCGCTGGGAAAGCCCGAGTCGGCCAGCGCCGCCGAGGTGCACCCCGCCAGGTCGGTCAGGTGGAACTGGCGCGGCGACACGTTGACGGCCAGCGTCAGGTCGGGCAGGCCCTCGGCGCGCCACTGCTGGCCCTGGCGGCAGACCTCGCGCAGCACCCATTCGCCCAGCGGGCCGATCACGCCCGAGGTCTCGGCCACGGGGATGAAGCGCGCGGGCGAGATCAGCCCCTCCTCGGGGTCGTTCCAGCGCACCAGCGCCTCGGCCCCCAGGATGCGCCCGCTGGCGATGTCCACCTGCGGCTGGTAGTGCATCTGCAGATGGCCCTGGGCCAGCGCCAGGCGCAGGCGCGATTCGAGCGCCAGCCGCTCGCGCGCGGCCTGGGTCATGGCTTCGTGGAAGAAGCACCACGCGCCACGGCCCCGGGCCTTAGCGCCGTACACCGCAGCGTGCGCGCCCTGCAGCAGCAGTTCGGTGGTGGCGGCGTGTTCGGGGAACATGCAGATGCCCACGCTCACGCCGGCCACCACCTCGAAGCCGTCGGGCGAGCGCCAGGGCTCGGCCACGGCGGTGATGAGGTGGCGCGCCACGGCCGCAGCGCCGTCCGCATGGCGCAGGTGGCGCGCCACCACGGCCAGCTCGTCGCCGGCCAGCCGCCCCAGCACGTCGCCGGGCCGCAGGGCCGACTGCACCTGCCGCGCGATGTGCTTGAGCACCTCGTCGCCCGTGGTGTGGCCGTAGCTGTCGTTCACGTCCTTGAAACGGTCCAGGTTGAGCAGCAGCACGGCGATGTGCTCGCCGCTGGCGCGCGCCTCCTGCACCACCTGCTCCAGCTGGTGGCCGAACCAGGCGCGGTTGGACAGCCCCGTGAGCGCGTCGTTGTGCGCCAGGAATTCCAGCTGCCGCTGGTGCGCCTTCTCCTCGGAGATGTCGGTGAACATGCACACGTAGTGCGTGACCTCGCCCGCCGGGTCGCGCACGGCCGACAGCGACATGTGCTCGGGGAAGACCTCGCCGCTCTTGCGCCGGTTCCAGATCTCGCCCTGCCAGTGGCCCGTGCGCCGCAGCGTGCTCCACAGGGCCTCGTAGAACGCCTTGTCGTGCCGGCCGGACTTGAACACGCGCGGCGTCTTGCCCAGCAGTTCCTCCTCGGTATAGCCCAGGAGCCGTGTCACGGCCGCGTTGGCGGACAGGATGCGGCTGTGCGCATCGGTGACCACCACGCCCTCGATGGTGTTGTCCACCACCGTGGCGGCCAGCCGCTGGCGGGCCTCGCTGGTCTGCAGCGCGGCGCGCGCGGCCTTGATCTCGTCCAGGTCCTGCACCACGCAGACCAGGTGGGCGGGCTCGTCGCCCGCTTCGGGGATCTGCGTCACGGTGCACAGCACCGGCACCCCGCGCGTCCCGCCGGGCCGCCGGCACTCGCGCTCGTCCACGCAGTGGTCGATCTCTCCCGCCAGCAGGCGCACCAGCTGGGCGGTGGCCCCCTCGGGGTCGGGGGACTGCATCACATCGTGGAAATTGAGGTGGCGCACCTGCGCCAGGGACACGCCCAGCAGCTCGCACAGCCGCTCATTGGCCCAGAGGAAGCGGCCGTCCGGCGCCACGCGCGCGAAGCCCGCGGGTGCATGGCGCACCACCTGGGCCAGCTCCCGGGCCATGGCCCAGCGCACCTTCTCGGCGTAGCGCATGCGCCGCAGCATGCACCAGGCGAGCACGCTGGTGGCCAGCACATAGCCCCAGCCTTTCCAGGTCTGCCAGTGCGTGAGCTGGGCCGGGTCGGTCACCCAGCGGGCCAGCAGCGCGTCGCCCGCGAACACCCAGGCCACCCCGAGCACCAGGTACAGCAGCATCCCCCGCCAGGGGGCAAGACGCGGGGCATCGCCCGGATTGACCATCGATTCCCTCGTTCCTTGGGCGCCTGTAGCCATGCTGCGACAATTGGGCAGCTATGACGACCAACGCCTACATCCTTACTCTGTCCTGCCCCGACCGCCTCGGGCTGGTGCACGCAGTCTCCGGCTTCCTGCTGGAGCACGGCGGCAACATCGAAGAAGCCGCCCAGTACAACGACCACGCCACCGGCCTGTTCTTCATGCGGGTGCAGTTCGCCTGCGACCAGCATGACCACGCCACGCTCAAGAACCGCCTGGCCAGCTTCGCGGAGCCCCACACCATGCGCTGGAGCCTGCACGCCACGGCCGCCCCCATGAAGACGGTGCTCATGGTCAGCAAGGAAGGCCATTGCCTCAATGACCTGCTGTTCCGCTGGAAAAGCGGCCTGCTGCCCATCGACATCCGCGCCATTGTCAGCAACCACCGCGACTTCTACCAGCTCGCGGCCAGCTACAACGTGCCGTTCCACCACATTCCCGTCACCGCGGCGACCAAGGCCCAGGCCGAAGCGAAGCAGTACGAGATTATCGAGGCCGAGGGCGCCGAACTGGTGGTGCTGGCGCGCTACATGCAGGTGCTTTCTCTTGACCTATGTCAAAAGTTGGCAGGCCGGGCGATCAACATCCACCACAGCTTCCTGCCCAGCTTCAAGGGCGCCAAGCCCTATTACCAGGCGCACGACCGGGGCGTGAAGCTCATCGGCGCCACGGCGCACTACGTGACGGCCGACCTGGACGAAGGCCCGATCATCGAGCAGGACGTGGCCCGCGCCGACCACACCGACACGGTGGAAGACCTCACGGCCCGGGGCCGCGACACCGAAAGCCAGGTGCTGGCCCGTGCCGTGAAGTGGCACAGCGAGCACCGCGTGCTGCTCAACGGCCACAAGACCGTGGTTTTCCGCTAGCCCGTTCTGCCCCATGGCCACGGCAGCTCCGTCCTCCTTCCTCAGCAGCGCGGCACGGCGCATCCCGCCGATACAGTGCCTGCTGACGTTTGAAGCCCTGGCCCGCCTGCGCAGCGTGACGCAGACGGCGGACGAGCTGTGCGTGACGCCCAGCGCGGTGAGCCACCGGGTCAAGCAGCTCGAACAGATCCTGGGCGTGCGGCTGTTCGGGCGGGCCGATTTTTCGCTGACCACCGAGGGCAGCGCCTACCTGGCCCACGTGCGCGAGGGCCTGGGCGCGCTGCAGCGGTTTCCGGGGGCCGCTGCGGCGCCCGGGCGCCGGCGGCTCAAGCTGGCCGTGACGCCCACGTTCGCGCGCACCATCCTCATTCCGCGCCTGCGCCAGTTCACCGAGGCCTACCCCGAGATCGACCTGGCGCTGCAGGTGTCCATCCCGCTGCTGGACGTGGTGGCCGAGGACGCCGACCTGATGGTGCGCTTTGGCCCCGGTCACTACGCCGACGTGGAGCATGTGGAGCTGGCCCGCGACGTGGTCACGCCGCTGGCCTCGCCCGCGTTCGTGCGCGAACACGGCCCGTTCGACCGGCCGGAGGACCTGGAGGGCGTGCCCCTGCTGCGCAGCCCGCTGGAGCCCTGGCGCACCTGGTTTGCCGCCACGGGCCTGGACTGGGCCGAGCCCAGCGAGGGCTCGCAGTTCAACGACATCGGCCTGATGTGCGACGGCGCCGCCGCCGGCATGGGCGTGGCGCTGGTGCGCCTGAAGCTCGGGGCGCCGTGGCTGGAGAACGGCACGCTGGTGCGCCTGTTCGACACCGATACGACCAGCCCCCACGCACACTACCTGTGCTGGCGCACGGGCACCATGGACCGCTGGGAGTGCGCGGCGTTCGCCGAGTGGCTGCGCAAGACCATGGCCTGAGCCCTCGCCGCATTCAAGGCCATTCTGGCCCCCAGCGCTTACCTATAAAGCGTCAATAGCTATACATTTTATAGCACACCGGATCCACCCCGCCCTCCCCTGTGGCGCGCAGGGTTCCAGATTCACGCAGCCCGCCTGCCGCCGTCACCCGGCACGCGCCTCTCGCCTGTCCTGTCTCTTGACCTCTCCACCATCTCACCACGCCGTGCCACAAGACGCCCACTTCAAGAAGAGATACCCCACGCTGGAGCAGAACGCGGTGCTCAACGCCACGGCGAGCGCGGTGCTGGTCAACGCGCTCGCGGGCACGGGCAAGACCACCACCCTGGCCATCAAGGCCGCCGACCTCCTGCGCACCCAGGGCGCAAGCCGCATCCTGATGCTCGCGTATTCGGAGGCCGGGCTGGCCGCCATTGCGCAGCGCCTGGAAAAGCTCGTTCCAGCCATTCCGCGCCAGGTGCAGATCATGACCGTGGAGCAGCTGTGCGCCACCGTGCTCAAGGAACAGGGCGACGAGCTGGTGCGTGTCACCGAGCCCCTGCAAAAGAACCTGCTGGTCCGCCAGGCCCACACCGCGCTGCTCCAGGACCCGGCGCTGGACAGGGCGCCCGAGGCCGGCGACTTCCTGTCGCGTGAACTGGACGTGCAGGCCTTCGCCGACTTCGAGGCCCGGGCCAAGCAGCAACTGCTGCTGCGCGACATGGACCGCTCGGACCTCGGCGCCCTGCCCTACTGCCGCGAGCACCAGCTCGACTACGGGCTCTACCAGCTGCTGGTGAAGTACGAACGCCTGCGCCGGGGGCTGAACCACGAGCCGCATTTCTACGCACCGGGCGACTGCACGTATGAAGTGGCCACGCAGCTCGGGGAGCTGGATTTCGGCGATGCCTTCGCGCCGCTGCAGGGGCGCTTCGATGCGGTGCTGTTCGATGAGCTGCAGGACCTGGACGAAGCCGCCATGCTGGTGCTGCGGCATCTGGTGCAGGGCGGCAACGGTCTGTTCGTCGGCGCGGGAGACTTCAACCAGCACATCCTGCCCGGCGCGTTCTCCGTCTTCGGCGACAGCCTGGCCCGCATCCGGCAGGAGCTGCCCGCGGACACCCAGGTGGTCGCCCTCAACACCACCTACCGCTTCGGCAACGCCATCTGCCAGGGGCTGAACCCCCTGTTCGGCGTGGAATTTGCCGCGCACTACCCCACCAAGCCCTCCGCGTTCGAGCGGCGCAGCTACACCGACGACGAGGATTGCGCCCGGCAACTGCTGGCGATCCACGACGCCGTGCTGCACCAGCAGCCCCCCGCGCCCGGCGGCACCACGCCCCCTCCTTGCCTGAACGTGGTGCTGCGGTCGCCGGAAGACTCCATCCTGCTGGAATGGATGTTCGCCCACGAAGGCGTGCACTACGCCTGCTTGGGGCTGAAGCGCTTCTACCAGCGCCGCGAGATCGCCCTGGTGCTGGCCATCATGGGGGCCATGCAGGGCTGCGGCACCGGCGTGCGGCTCACGCAGGGCATTCTGAGCAGCGCCATGGAAGGCCTGCTGCGCTACGTGCGGCGCGGCAGCCAGCCGGACCAGGACGTGCTGGCCAACGGCGCGTTCGACATGCAGGCGCTGGTGGAGGACTCCCCCGTCGAAATGGACACCCGCGCCGTGGCGGCGGAACTCATCGGCAGGCAGGACCTGGTGCGCCGGTTTCTGGTGCGCGCCAGCTTCAACCCCCAGGCCCCGGTGGCGTCCCCCGTGTGCGAACAATTGCTGGCCTTGCCCCCCGAGGCCTGCGCCGACGCCGGGCAGCTGTGCGCGCACCCGCTGGTGCACCGCTTCTTCGCGCAGGCGCCCATCAGCCCGCAGGAGCTGCGCTACTGCAGGGACAGCCTGGCAGCGCTGGCCCGCATCTGCGCCGGCTTGTCCGTGGACGAGTTCCTGGGCCGGCTCACGCTCATGGTGCAGGCCAGCATCCACCAGCACACCCAGCAGGAAGCCTCCAGCCTGCAGCTGCTGACGGTGGAGCGCTGCAAGGGGCATGAATACGACCATGTGGCCGTGCCCCTGGTGGAGCGCGGGCGCTTTCCGCGCAGTGCCGCCCGGCAGGAGGCCTATCGCGAACGCAACATGCTGTATGTCGCCATGACGCGCGCCAGCAAACGCCTGTGGCTTCTGGAAGGCAGCCAACGCCCGGTGAGCCCCGGGCCGGTGTGAGGAGGATGAGGGTGAGGAGGGGGGCTGCGGGCCGCCCACCGGCCCAATTCAAGACAAAGGAGCCTCCAGCGCTTTGCCCATATGCGCCAGCCGCTCATTGATTGATAGCAAACGGCCACACCCAGGCCATTTCACAGACCGCTGCAAGAAAACTCACGCTCCCGCGCGCGGGCTTCCTCTACAGTGGCGGCCATGAACACTGCCGCCGAACCCACCACAGCCCTGTCCGAACGCGCCGCACGCCAGGCCGAGGTTGTCCAGGCCCTGAGCCGCGTGGTGCCCGCGCACGCGCTGCTGTGGCACGCCGAAGACACCACCCCCTACGAATGCGACGGCCTCACCGCCTACCGCCAGCGCCCGCTGGTGGTGTGCCTGCCCGAAACATACGAGCAGGTGCAGGCCGTGCTCAAGGCCTGCCACCACCTGCAGGTGCCCGTGGTGGCGCGCGGCGCGGGCACGGGCCTGTCGGGCGGCGCCATGCCGCATGCCCTGGGCGTCACGCTCTCGCTGGCCAAGTTCAACCGCATCCTCGACCTCGACCCGGTGAGCCGCACGGCCGTGGTGCAGTGCGGCGTGCGCAACCTGGCCATCAGCGAGGCCGCCGCGCCCTACGGCCTGTACTACGCGCCCGACCCCAGCAGCCAGATCGCCTGCACCATCGGCGGCAACGTGGCAGAGAACTCGGGCGGCGTGCACTGCCTGAAATACGGTCTCACGGTGCACAACGTGCTCAAGGTGAAGGGCTTCACGGTGGAAGGCGAGCCGGTGGAGTTCGGCAGCGATGCGCTGGACACCCCTGGCTACGACCTGCTGGCCGCCGTGATCGGCAGCGAGGGCATGCTGGCCGTGACCACCGAGGTCACCGTCAAGCTCATCCCCAAGCCCCAGCTGGCGCGCTGCATCATGGCCAGCTTTGACGACGTGCGCAAAGCGGGCGACGCGGTGGCCGCGGTCATAGCGGCCGGCATCATCCCCGCCGGCCTGGAGATGATGGACAAGCCCATGACCGCCGCCGTCGAAGACTTTGTGCACGCGGGCTACGACCTGACAGCCGAAGCCATCCTGCTGTGCGAAAGCGATGGCACGCCCGAAGAAGTAGAGGAAGAAATCGGCCGCATGAGCGACGTGCTGCGCGCTGCAGGCGCCACCGCCATTTCGGTCAGCAACGACGAAGCCGAGCGCCTGCGCTTCTGGAGCGGCCGAAAGAACGCCTTCCCCGCCAGCGGCCGCATCAGCCCCGACTACATGTGCATGGACTCGACCATCCCGCGCAAGCGCCTGGCCGACATCCTGCTCGCCATCCAGGAGATGGAAAAGAAATACCAGCTGCGCTGCGCCAACGTGTTCCACGCGGGCGACGGCAACCTGCACCCGCTGATCCTGTTCGATGCGAACGATGCCGACCAACTGCACCGCTGCGAGCTGTTTGGCGCCGACATCCTGGAGACCAGCGTCGCCATGGGCGGCACGGTGACGGGCGAGCATGGCGTGGGCGTGGAGAAGCTCAACAGCATGTGCGTGCAGTTCACGGCCGAGGAGAACGCGCAGATGCTCGGGCTCAAGCATGCGTTTGACCCGGCGGGGCTGTTGAACCCAGGGAAGGTGATTCCCACGCTGAACCGGTGTGCGGAGTACGGGAAGATGCTGGTGCGCGGGGGGGCGATCAAGCATCCGGATTTGCCGAGGTTTTGAGGACAGCGGCCCCACCTGCCCGGTTTGTTGACTAAGTCGAAGTTAGCATTCCGGTCAGTAAGATCGCTTGAATCGCTTTCAGACCAGGAAAATCTTGAGCTTTGACACACTGTTGCTTATCTGCTTTGCCCTCGCGTTGGTTCAGTGGATCGTCATCGCCGTAAAAACGAAGAAGCATCGCAAGTTTCTTGATCAATTCAAGGCAAGCTCACACGCTTATGCGATGGCGCAACTAGCGCAGACCCATCCGCAGGACGCATTTTTGATCCGCGCGTGCTATGCGCTTTTTGGTGTTGAAGTAGCTGTGGCAACGCTCTTGAAGACGTTGTTTTATTAAGCCCCCAAAGGCGTTGAAGTTCGTTTCTGACTGAACACGAACGGTCGGTACGGAGCGATAGCAGCCGGCAAACCGCCGACAATCCGAACACCTATCCTCTGCCATTTTGACCAGATGCTCAGCGACTCCCCCTCCACCCTCCTCCAGTCCGGCAACGCCCTCGTCGCCCAGGCGCAAGCCGTAGCCACGCAAGACTTCGCCGCAGCGCGGGCGCTGTGGCGGCAGGCGGGAGTGTTGTTTCAACGGGCGCATGACGCCGACCCCGGGCAGCACGCTGCGGCATTCCGACTGGGGCAGGCGTGGGTGGCCGAGGCCCATGCGCTGCAGAAAGAAGGATCTGAAGATGCGACCGCGATGTGGCGGCAGGCGGCGCTGCAGTGCGAGGTGGCCTTTGCGCTCGACCCGCACCATGCGGTGACGGCCATGCACATCGCCAGCTGCTACGCCTGGGCCCAAGACGCAGACGCCAAGCTGGCCTGGGCGCAGATTGCGCAGCATCTGCAGGAAGAACACGCGGCCAACATGGTGGCGGATCAGGCAGCACGCTAGCTGACGCAGCCCAGCCGCGGCCGAGCAACGCGATGGCCCGTGTGGCTGTTCGGCTGTTGGCTGTTCCGCTCCCCCACCCCTGCTGGCTGCGCCTGCGGCGGGGCGGTTGTGGGGTGAGCATGCGCGTCGAAGCGCGCATGCCTCGTGAACTGACTCGCCGTGGTTGTCCGAGCGGCGCTGCGCAGCAGCAAAGCGAGTTCCACGGCGCACCCCGCAACCGCCCCGACGCAGGTTGCCCCTTCGCATCGCGAAGGGGTCGCAGGCTGGGGGTCGCCTTTTCTTTGGTGACTTTCTTTTGGCGAAGCAAAAGAAAGTTACTCGCACGCCGGGCGACTCCCGGCCTCCGCCCCCAACACCAGCAAGCTTGCCAACCAGTACGCCCCGGCTTCGGCAAGCTCAGCCCGAACGGATGGAGTGGCGCCCTGGGTTCGGCAGGCTCAGCCACCCGCCACCGCCCGCCAAATCTCCCCCGCGTGCGACACCGCAAACAGCACCAGCCCGATCAGCCCGCCCACCACCGTCCCGTTGATCCGGATGTACTGCAGGTCCTTGCCGATGTTCAGCTCGATCAGCCGCGTCATCTCTTCGGTGTCCCAGCGCCGCACCGTGTCCTCGATGTGCTGCGCCACGAACTGCGACACCTCCGGCGCCAGGCCCCGCACCCACTCCTCCAGCCGCGCATTGAGCGACTGCCGCAGCGCCGCATCCCCCGCCAGCGACTGACCCAGCCACTGCCCCAGGTTGCGCACCTGCCGCGCCAGCACCGAATCCGAGTCGGCCAGATCGCGCTGCAGCGCCCCGCGCAGGTCCTGCCACAGCGCCTGCACATAGCCACCCACCGTGGCATCGGTCTGCAGCCAGGCGCGGATCTCTTCGCCCTTGCGCGCCCAATCGGGGTCGCCGCGCAGGCGCCCGATGAAGCGCTGCACCGCTGCGTCGAACTGCGCGCGCAAGGCGTGCTGCGGGTTGGCGGCCACATCGGCCATCACGCTCTCCAGCGCGCGCGCCAGCAGGGCCGAGCCCTTGTCGCCCAGCCAGTCGCTGGGCAATAGCTTCTCGGTGCGCGGGTGGTCCTTCTTGAGCCAGGCCACGATGGTCTGCGCCACCCAGGCACGGGTCTGCTCGTTCTGCAGCAGCTCGATGAGCTTGCCCAGCACGTCGTCCAGCAGCGCCTGGTGGCGGCCGTTGTGCGTGAGAGTGTCGAGCACCGCCGCCAGGGCCCGCGACATGTCCACCTGCCCGATCAATGCGCGCGCCGCCTTCTGGATGAAGCGCTCCACCTGAGCGTCCTGCACCGTCTCGAGCGCGGCCGACGCCAGGCGGGTGGCCTGGTGGCCCAGGAGCGCGGCGTTGCCGGGTGCCGTGAGCCACTGCGCCAGCCGCTCGGCGGGGTCGTGCCGGCGGATCAGCGCCACCAGCGAGGGCACGTCCAGGAACTTGTCGCGCACGAAGACCGCCAGGTTGCGGCCGATGCGCGCCTGGTTGCGAGCGATGACCGCCGTGTGCGGGATCGGCAGGCCCAGCGGGCGGCGAAACAGCGCCACCACCGCGAACCAGTCGGCCAGCGCGCCCACCATCGCGGCCTCGGCCACGGCCTTCAGGCAGTTCAGCCACAGGCCCCGCTCCACCACGCTGGTGGCCACGAACACGGCCGACACCAGCACCAGCAGCCCGAGGGCGTGGCGCCTCGCACGTTGCAGGGCAAGGGCTTGTGGCAGCGGTTCGGATTCCGGGGTCATGGCATCGGACATGCAGCATGCGGGCGGGCGGGGCGGCCGGCCGGCGGGGGATTCAAGATGCATTCACCCTACCATGCCCGGCCCCGGCGCATGCCCCGTCTCCACTCGCGCCCCGGCCGTCCAGGCGCACCCACTGTCATTCGCGGGGCGCGGGCTCCCTGGCCAGGATGCCGCGCGCGGCGCGCTCCTCCTCCCGCAGCTCCCGCAACCGCCGCACGTTCGCCAGGATCATCTGCCGCTGGGCGGGCGTCAGGATGAGTCGCTGGCGTTCACGGTCGTCCACGGGCGGGGCGGGCACCGCTGCCACCGCCGCCACCGGCCGGGCGCCGTCCTGCGAACAGCCCCCCACGGGGTGGTCCCGCCCTGCGCAGGGCGGCAGCGATCCTTCGCGGGGGTGGCGGGGGCCGCTGCTGCACACGTCCCGGCCCCCTGTCAGTGCGGCAGCCCGCGCACCGCGGGCGTCACCGCCGCGCAAGTACATGGGTGACTGTGGCGCAATGCAGAACCCCGCACAATGGGCCGGCGGCCGGGCCACCCGCGCGGCCGCCGCCCGCCCGGCAGGGCTGCCGCGCGCATGCAGGCACCGGGAAACCAGCCCACCCGCTCCCGCCGGGCTTCCCAGGTTTCCATCCTTCGGTGTTCGACAGCCACGCCACCCTCCTTGCAAGGCCGCTCGTTGCCCCTGAATTGGCGGGCAGACCCGCTACGTAACCAACGAGCAAATTGATTGCGTGACTATATACAAGAATCACCGCAGCTCCTGCGCGCCTTTTTAGTGTGACTGCATGCAGGATGCAAAAAGACAGTTTGCGGACCGGTTACGCAAGGCGATGATGGACGCAGGCTATGAACCCAGGCCGGCGGTGCTGGAGCGCGAGTTCAACACCCGCCACTGGGGCAAGCCCATGACGCTGCACGGCGTGCGCCGCTGGCTGCTGGGCGAGACCATGCCCGACCACAAGAAGCTCACCACCCTGGCCGAATGGCTGCAGGTGCCGGTGCAGCAGCTGGGCTACGGCGATGCAGAGCCCCTGCGCGTGCGGGAGCGGCAGGCGCAGTGGCATGCGGGCCTGGGCTACCAGGACCGCGAGCTGTTCGACATCTACCTGCGCCTGCCCGTGCCCAAGCGGCGCCTCGCGCGCGACGTGATCCTGGCGATCGCGCGCGCCCACGCGGCCGAAGAGGCCGAGCGCGAAACCCAGGCCCCCTAGGGATTCTCTGCACAAGCGAATCACCGCGCCGTGTGCATCTGCGGTCTCGGGCGGTCCGCGGCGCGCACTTGCCGCCCGGTGCGTGCCGAGCCCCCAGGCACCGCCACCGCGCCCGGCCACCACGAAAAAAAGCCACCCGCAGGTGGCTTTTTTTTCAAGAGGCCCGCGAAACACGGGCGGCGGCCCGGTTCAGCCGCGCGGGGCCACCTGGTCGAGCGCGGTGCTCAGGTGGCCCACCGTGCGGTCCACGTTGTGCCACTTCTCCAGGCCGAACAGGCCGATGCGGAAGGTCTTGAAGTCCGGCCCCTCGTCGCACTGCAGCGGCACGCCGGCGGCGGTCTGCAGGCCCACCTCCATGAACTTCTTGCCGTTCTGGATGCCGGGGTCGGTGGTGTAGCTCACCACCACGCCGGGGGCCTTGAAGCCCTCGGCCGCCACGCTCGGGAAGCCGCGCGACTCGAGCAGCGCGCGCACCTTGGCGCCCAGCTCGATCTGCTCGTCGCGCACCTTGGCAAAACCGTATTCGCGCGTCTCGGCCATCACTTCGGAGAGGCGCACCAGCGCGTCGGTGGGCATGGTGGTGTGGTACGCGTGCTGGCCCTTTTCGTAGCCCTCGGCGATCTGCATCCACTTCTTGAGGTCGCACGAGAAGCTGCTGCTCGTGGTGCCGTCGATGGCCTGGCGCGCGCGCTCGCTGAGCATCACCATGGCGCAGCAGGGCGAGCCGCTCCAGCCCTTTTGCGGGGCCGAGATCAGCACGTCCACGCCGGTGGCTTGCATGTCCACCCACATCGCGCCCGAGGCCACGCAGTCGAGCACGAACAGCGCGCCCACCTCGTGGGCCGCGGCCGTCAGGGTGCGCAGGTAGTCGTCGCTCAAGATGATGCCGCTGGCCGTTTCCACATGGGGCGCGAACACGACCTTGGGCTTTTCGGCGCGGATGGTGGCCGCCACTTCCTCGGCCGGGCACGGCGCCCAGGGCGCCTGCGGGCCGCTGCCCTGCGGGCGCGCCTTGCACACCACGGAGCCGCCGCCCAGGCCCTTGTCGGCGTCGAAGATCTGCGTCCAGCGGTAGCTGAACCAGCCGTTGCGCACGATGAGCACCTTCTCGCGATTGGCGAACTGGCGCGCCACGGCCTCCATGCCGAAGGTGCCGCTGCCGGGCACCAGCACGGCGGTGTGGGCGTGGTAGACCTCCTTGAGCGTGGCCAGGATGTCCTGCATCACGCCGGTGAAGCGCTTGGACATGTGGTTGAGCGCGCGGTCGGTGTAGACCACCGAAAACTCGAGCAAACCATCGGGATCGATATCGGGCAGCAGTCCGGGCATGGTGAAAAGTCTCCGTCAAACAGGGGCGCCGCCCCGGCGTGGGGCGGGCAAGGCGGGCCAGCTTAGCATGCAGCGCGCGGCCCGCGCGCTGCCCTACCAGGTGTCCACGAACCGGTGCCCGGGCGGCGCCACCTGCGCCGATGCCAGGCCCCGTGCCAGCCATGCGCGCGTGTCGGCCGGGTCGATCACCGCGTCGATCTCCAGCGTGGTCGCCATGTGCAGCGCCTCGCCGTTGGCGTACGACCTGGCCAGCAGCTTGGCGAACAGCGCGTCGCGCTCGGCGCCCTCGGGCAAGGCCTCCAGCTCCTTGCGGAAGCCCAGGCGCACCGCGCCTTCGAGCCCCATGGCGCCGAACTCGCCCGTGGGCCAGGCCACGGTGAACACCGGCGCGTGAAAGCCCCCGGCCGTCATGCCCATGGCACCCAGGCCGTAGCCCTTGCGCAGCACCACGCTGAAATACGGCACGCGCAGGCTGGCGGCGGTGACGAACAGGCGGCTCACGTGGCGCACCTGGGCCGTGGCCTCCACCTCGGGGCCGACCATGAAGCCGGGCGTGTCCACCAGGCTCACGATGGGCAGGCCGTGCGCGTTGCACAGCTGCATGAAGCGCGCGCCCTTGTCGGCCGCATCGGCGTCGATGGCGCCGCCCAGGTGCAGCGGGTTGTTGGCCAGGATGCCCACGGGGCGGCCCTCGATGCGCGCCAGCGCCGTGTGGATGCCCGCGCCGAAGCCGGTGCGCAGCAGCAGCAGGCTGCCGTCGTCCACCAGGCCGGCCATCGCCGCGCGGGTGTCGTACACGCGCAGGCGGTTCTCGGGCACCACGGAGCGCAGGGCCCGTGCGTCCGGCGCCGTCCAGGCACCGGTGCGCCCCTGGAAGAACGACAGGTAGTGCCGCGCGGCCGCCACGGCCCCGGCCTCGTTGTCCACCAGCACGTCGATCACGCCATTGGCATGCTGCACGCGGCTGGGGCCGATGTGCTCGGGCTTGAACACGCCCAGGCCGCCGCCCTCGATCATGGCCGGGCCGCCCATGCCGATGTTGCTGCCGCGCGTGGCGATGATCACGTCGCTGCAGCCCAGCAGGGCCGCGTTGCCCGCAAAGCAGCGCCCCGCCGCGATGCCGATCACCGGCACCTGGCCCGAGAGCGCGGCGTAGCTGGCGAAGGTGTGCACGTGCAGGCCGGCCACCACGGGCATGTCGGTGTCGCCCGGGCGGCCGCCGCCGCCTTCGGCGAACAGCACCACGGGCAGTTTCTGCGCCAGCGCCACGCCCAGCATGCGGTCGGTCTTGGCGTGGTTGCGCGCGCCCTGGGTGCCCGCGAGCACGGTCGCGTCGTAGGACATGACCACGGCGCGGGACTTCTCGGGCCCGAACAGCGCACCGTTGATGCCGCCGATGCCCGTGACCATGCCGTCGGCGGGCGTGTTGGCGATGAGGTCATCCAGGCTGCGGCGGCGCGTCTGCGCGGCGATGGCCAGCGTGCCGTATTCGATGAAGCTGTCCGCGTCGCACAGGTCGGCGATGTTCTCGCGCGCGGTGCGCCCGCCCTGGGCGTGGCGCCTGGCGATGGCCTCGGGCCGCGCGGCGTCGAGCGTGAAGGCGTGGCGGTCCCGCACGCGCTGCAGGTCGGGGCGAATGGCATCCAGGTCCTGCTGCGCGCCCTGTGCGTCCTGGGCGGTGTCCGCCCCCTCCACGGCATCGAGCACCAGCAGCGGCTGGCCCTGCACGAGGTAGCCGCCCGGCACCGCGAGCAGCGCGCGCACGCGGCCCGCATTCGGCGCCAGCAGCATGTGCTCCATCTTCATGGACTCGAGCACGGCCAGCTCGGCACCCGCGGCCACCACGTCGCCCTCGGACACGCTCAGTTGCACGAGGCGCGCGGGCATGGGAGCGAGCACGGCGCCTTCGGGTGCGGGCGCTGACGGATTTTGGGGATTTTGAGCGCTAGCGCCCGAATCATATGCGCCAGCAGCTATATTTTTGGTAGCAACCAGCAGTTCTGGCAGCACCGACTCCAGCCAGCGCGTATGCACCTGCTGGCTTTCCATTTCGGGCCGCGCGGCCAGGGCCTGCAGCAGCGCCAGATTGGTGGCCACGCCCTCAATGCGGCACTCGGCCAGCGCGCGTTGCGAGCGGCGCAGCGCATCGGCAAAACGTGGGCTGCGCGTGTGCACGATGAGCTTGGCCAGCAGCGTGTCGTAGTGCGGCGAGGGCGTGGCGCCCGCTGCGCCGTGCGTGTCCACGCGCACGCCGGGGCCGGTGGGAAGGTCGAAGCGGGTGAGCGTGCCGCTGCCGGGGGTGGCACCGCCCTGCGCGTCCAGCGTCTCGGCGTTGATGCGCCACTGCACCGCAAAGCCGCGCACGGCGGGCGGCGCGGCGGGGTCGAGCCCGATGTCTTGCAGCCTGCGGCCGGCCGCCAGCGCGATCTGCGCCTGTACCAGGTCCACGCCGGTCACCTCTTCGGTGATGGTGTGCTCCACCTGCAGGCGCGGGTTGCATTCGATGAACACGAAGGGCACGTCGCTGGAGGCCAGGTCCACCAGGAACTCGAAGGTGCCCAGGCCCTCGTAGGCCACCGCGCGCGCCATGGCCAGCGCGGCGGCGATGATGCGTTCACGCAGCGGCGCGGGCAGCGAAGGGCTGGGCGCGATTTCCACCACCTTCTGAAAGCGCCGCTGCAGCGTGCACTCGCGCTCGCCCAGCGCGACCACGTCCTGGCCGTCGCCCAGCACCTGCACCTCGATGTGGCGCGCGTTGGACATGAGCCGCTCCACATACACGCCGTCCACGCCAAACGCGGCCTGCGCCTCGCTGCGGCAGCGCGCGTAGGCGGCGGGCAGGTCGTCCTGCGCCTGCACGGCGCGCATGCCGCGCCCGCCGCCGCCGCCAATCGCCTTGATCACGATGCCGGCGCCGCCCTGCTGCGCGAAGAAGGCCTGCGCCTCCTGCAGCGTCACCGCCGCCTGGGTGCCCGGCATGAGCGGCACGCCCTGCTGCAGCGCCAGCGCGCGGGCCTGCGCCTTGTCGCCGAACAGCGCGAGCTGCGCGGGCGTGGGGCCGATGAAACGCAGGCCGGCCCCGGCGCAGGCGCGCGCGAAGTCGGCGCGTTCGCTCAGGAAGCCGTAGCCGGGGTGCACGGCGTCGCAGCCCTGCGCCTGCGCGATGGCGATGATGCGCGCGCCGTCCAGGTACGCGGCGGGCCCGGTGGCGCCCAGGGCGACGGCGCTGCCCGCGGCCTGCACGTGCGGGCTGGCCGCATCGTCATCGGCAAACACGGCCACGCTGGCGATGCCCAGGTCATGAAGGCCGCGCACGGTGCGCAGCGCAATCTCCCCCCGGTTGGCGACAAGGACTTTGGTGAACAGAGCGGGCGATGGCATGGGGTGTTGCTATGGTTGGTGGAGCTGCCAGCGCAGGATGGGCAAGCGCTGGAATCGTTTCTGGTTCAAAGGTCGCGCAGCAGGCGGCGTAGCACCTTGCCGGCGCCCGTGGCCGGCAGCGCGTCGATGAAGCGCACCTCGCGCGGGGCCTTGTAGGGCGCCATGTTCTCGCGGCACCAGGCCACCAGGGCAGCGGCGTCCACGTCCTGGCCGGGTTTCTTCACGATGAAGGCACGCACCACCTCGCCCTTTTCCGCGTCGGGCACGCCGATGACGGCGGCCTGGGCCACGGCGGGATGCTTGATGAGCAGGGTCTCCACCTCTTCCGGGAACACGCTGTAGCCGGAGACCTTGATCATCTCCTTGAAGCGGCCGATGAAGGTGACGTAGCCGTCGGCATCGATCTTGCCCATGTCGCCGGTGTAGACCCAGCCGTCCCGCAGGGTCTTGGCCGTGGCCTCGGGCTTGTTCCAGTAGCCCTTGAAGTTGCCGGGGCCGTGGATGGTGATCTCGCCCACCTCGCCCGTGGCCAGCGGGGTGCCGGTGTCGGGGTCGACGATGCGCAAGGTGTTGCCCGGCACGGGCTTGCCCTGGGTGCCCCAGCGGATCGCGTCCACGGGCATGGCGGTATCCACCGTGTGGGTTTCGCTCAAGCCGTAGGCGGCCTCGTGCGCGATGCAATGGGGCGCGAACTGCCGCCACTGCTGGGCGAGCGCCTCGGTGAAGGTGATGCCAAAGCTCGTGACCGGGTTGCGGCGCAGCGCGCTCCAGTCCATGGCGCGCGCGCCCGGCACCTGCATGAGCGCGCCGTTCATGGGCGCGATGCTGTACCACCAGGTGATGCGGTGGCGCTCCAGCGCCTGGGCCACGCCCAGCGGATCGAAGCGGTACAGCAGCACGGCCGTGGCGCCGGTGTAGACGGGCAGGTTCACGCCCATCACCATGCCGGCGATGTGGTAAAGCGGCGCCACCGCGAGCAGCGTCTCCTGCTGCGTCATGCCATTGCAGTCGGCCGACGCGGCGGTCTTGAAGGTGGCGTTGCCGTAGCTCAGCATCGCGCCCTTGGGCAACCCCGTGGTGCCCGAGGTGTAGGTCATGAGCGAGACATCGTCCATGGACAGCGCCACGGGCGCGGGCCGCTGCCCGGTGCGCGTGGCGGCCAGGAAGTCCTCGCAACCCGCGGGGGCTGGCGCCATGGCGGCACGCATGGCCAGCAGCTCGGCGGGCGCGTCGATGCTGAGCGCGCCGTCGGGCAGCAGCTCGGCATAGCGCACCACGAACACGTGCCGCAGCGCCGTGCTGGCGCGCACCTTGTCCACCACGGGCAGCAGCACGTCGGCCGCGACGATCACGCGCGCCTGCAGGTCGGTGAGCTGGTATTCCAGCTCGTGCTCCTTGTTCAGCGGCCCGCAGGGGCAGACGATGGCACCGATCTTCTGGATGCCGTAGTGCGCCATCACGTACTGCGGGCAGTTGTTCATGAACAGCGCCACGGGCTCGCCCTTGCCCACGCCCAGCGCCTGCAGGCGCGCGGCGAAGGCGTCGCTGGCCGCGTCGAGCTCTGCCCAGGTGACGGGCTGGCCGTACCAGAGGTACGCGGTGCGGTCGGGCGTTTCGCGCGCGTGGCGGCGCAGGTGTTCGTGCAGCGGCAGCTGCGGTGCGGTCTGTGGCATGGCGTTGTCTCCGAGGTGTCTGGAATCGCTGGTTCTAAGGGCTTGCTAAGGGTTTGCGATAGGCACCCCTGCCCGCCAGCGTCTTGCCAATATATACCGACTGGTAGAACAATGCTACCCATGGGTATAAATCAACCGTCACACAAAGGACAGCCTGCCATGGGCCAGCAGCTCCCCATGCAGGCCAGCGGCCGGCAGAAAGCCGCCACGGCCGGGTCGGACGAGAAGCGCGAGCGCATCCTGCGCGCAGCAGAGGCGCTGTTCGATGCGCAGGGCTACGCCAACACCACCATCGAGCAGATCGTGCAGAAGCTGGGGGTGACCAAGCCCTTCGTCTACTACTACTTCCGCAACAAGCAGGAGATCTTCGAGACCCTGTCGTGGGCACCCGCCGTAGCGTGCTTCACGGCCATGGACTTCGCCGAGGACGACCCGCGCCCCGCGCACGTGAAGGTGGCCGAGGGCATCGACCGCCTGATCCGCGCCACGCTCGCGCACCACCCGTCGGCGTTCTTTCCGTACCGCGAACCCCAGGTGTACCGCCCCGAATACCTGGCCACCCAGAAGCAGCTGGCCAACCATTTCTACGACAAGCTCTGCGCCCTGCTCGAGGAAGGCCGCGAGGACGGCATGTTCGAGTTCCACGACACCAAGATCACCGCCCTGGCGGCCTGCAGCCTGCCGGGCTTTCTCTACAACTGGTACCGGCCGGACGGCCGCCTGTCGGCCGACGAAGTGGCGCAGGAGCTGTCCACGCTGGCCTACCGGGTGCTGGGCCTGCGCGCCCGGCGCCGGCCCGCGCGCTGAGCGCGGCGAGAGTCTTTCGCCCCCACACACCCCTCAAGGAAACCTAGCCACCATGCTGCTGTCACGACGATCCACACTGGCGCTGCTCGGCGCCACATCGCTCGGCCTGAGCCGCGCGCTGCACGCCTCCGCCCCTTTCCCGGCCAAGCCGCTGCGCTGGATCGTGCCCTACCCCGCGGGCGGCGGCTCCGATTTCATGGCGCGCACGGTGGGCCAGCCCATGTCGGCCGCCGTGGGCCAGAGCGTGGTGGTGGACAACAAGCCCGGCGGCAATGGCGCCATCGCCGTGGCCGATGTGCTGCGCGGCCCGGCCGACGGGCACACGCTCATCAACGTGGACAACGGCACGCTGGTCTTCAACCCGGTGCTGTACCGCAAGCTCGGCTACGCGCCCGACAAGGACCTCAAGCTCGTGACGCTGCTGGCGCGCGCCCCGATGATCCTGGTCGTGGGCCCCGCCTGCGACGCCAAGGACGCGAAGGAGTTCATCGAGCAGGCGCGGCGCCAGCCCGGCACGCTCAACTTTGGCTCGGCGGGCGCGGGCACGCCGCAGCACATGGCGATGGAGATGCTCATGCACCACGCCCGACTGAAGATGACGCACATCCCCTACAAGGGATCGTCGCCCGCGCTCGCCGACCTGGCGGGCGGGCAGATCCCGGCGGTGATGAGCGACTACGCGGCCGCGGGCGGCTTCCTGCAGGCGGGCAAGCTGCGCGCGCTGGCGGTGGCCGACAGCCGGCGCCACCCGCGCCTGCCCGATGTCCCCACGTTCGAGGAACTGGGACTCAAGGGCGTGGAGGCCACGGCGCTGGTGGGCGTGGCGGTGCATGCGTCCACGCCGGATGCCACCGTGCAGGCGCTGCAGAAAGCCATCGCCCAGGCCCTGCTGTCGCCGCAGACCAGCGCCCGGTACCGCGAGGTGGGGATCGAGCCCGTGGGCAACACGCCGCAGGAGTTCACGCAGATGATCACGGCCGAGGTGTCGCGCTGGCACCCGCTGATACGCAGCCTGGGCATCGCGCTCGACTGACGGGCCCAGCCTTCTCCCTCCCGCCGGGGTGGCAAGCCCGCCCCGGTCTCACCACGACAAGAAAGCGAGACAAGCACCATGCTGCGCCACCCCCTGACGCGTTCCCTCACGCCCCTGGCCGCCTGTGCGGCCCTGCTGTGCACCGCCGCCGCCTCCACGGCCTGGTCGCAGGAGACCTTCAAGGTCGCCTACATCGACCCGCTCTCGGGCCCCTTCGCCAACGTGGGCGAGCTCATGCTCACGCACACGCAGTACGCCATCGAGGACATCAACGCCAAGGGCGGCGTGCTCAAGGGCACGAAGCTGCAGTTGCTGCAGTTCGACAGCAAGCTCTCGGCCCAGGAGAGCCAGAGCGCGCTGCAGGCGGCCATCGACCAGGGGGCCAAGGCCATCGTGACGGGCGGCTCGGGCTCGTCGGTGGTCACGGCGCTGGTGCAGGCGGCGGCGCGCCACAACCAGCGCAACCCGGGCAAGGAGATCCTGGTGCTCAACCACTCCTCCATCGACCCCGAGCTCACCGGCAAGGCCTGCAACTTCTGGCACTTCCAGTTCGAGGCCAACACGGCCATGAAGATGAAGGCCATCGCCAACTACATCAAGAAGCAGCCGGACATCAAGAAGGTGTACCTGCTCAACCAGGACTACGCGCATGGCAAGCAGTGGGCGCACTACGGCCGCGAGATGGTGGGCCTGGCGCGCCCCGACATCCAGTTCGTGGGCGAGGCGCTGCACCCCATCGGCCGCGTGAAGGACTTCGCGCCCTATCTCGCCAAGGTCAAGAGCACCGAGGCCGACTCGGTCATCACCGGCAACTGGGGGCAGGACATGACACTGCTGCTCAAGGCGGCGGGTGACGCGGGCTACAACCTGCGCTACTTCAACCACAGCGCGGGCTCCATTCCCGGCACGGTACTGGCGGTGTCGCAGGCCAAGCAGGGCCAGCTGACATGGGTGGCCGAATGGCACCCGGGCCAGGCCGACACCCCCAAGGTGGACGCGCTCGCCAAGGCCTACCAGGCCAAGACGGGCAAGGACTTCCTCGCGCCGCGCATCGAGATGACGCCGCGCTTTCTGGCCGCGGCCATCAACAAGGCACAGTCCACCGACCCGGTGAAGGTGGCCCGCGCGCTGGAAGACCTGACCATCGACTCGGTGGTGGGCCCCGTGCGCATGCGCGGCGAGGACCACCAGCTGCTGCTGCCGCAGGTGGTCAACACCATCGCGCCGGTGGACGGCAAGACCGTGAAGGTGGGCTGGGAAGGCACGAACTATGGCTTCCGCACCGATGCCGCCTACACCGGCAATGAGCTGGCGCAAGGCACGGACTGCAAGATGACCAGACCGTAGCCCCCCTGAGTCGCCTTCGGCGCCTTCCCCCCAGGGGGACGACGCCCTCGCTGCGGGGCGGCCCTGGCTCGGCGTCCCTGGCCTCGGCAGCGCCCATGTCGCCGGCCGAGCGCCTTGCGGCCGCAGGGGAGGCCAACGCGACTAACATGGCCGGTCTTTGCATTCATTGACCCGACCCACGAGGACCGCGCCCATGCCCGACTTTCGCAGCGACACCGTCACCCAGCCCACGCCCGCCATGCGCGAGGCCATGTTCAAGGCCCCGCTGGGCGACGATGTGTTTGCCGACGACCCTTCCGTGAACGCACTGCAGGAGCATGCGGCGCAGTTGCTGGGCTTCGAGGCCGCGCTGCTCGCACCTTCGGGCACGCAGACCAACCTGATCGCGCTGTGGGGCCACTGCCAGCGCGGCGACGAGGCCATCGTGGGCCAGAGCTGGCACACCTACCGCTGGGAGGCCGGTGGCATGGCGGTGCTGGGCTCCATCCAGCCGCAGCCGGTGGAGACGCAGCCCGACGGCACCTTGCGCATTGCCGACATCACCGCCGCCATCAAGCCCGACGACCCGCACTTTGCCCGCACCCGCCTGGTGGTGCTGGAGAACACGACCGGCGGCCAGGTGCTGCCGCCCGCCTACATCGCCGAGGTGGCCCATCTGGCGCGCAGCCGGGGGCTGGCGATGCACCTGGACGGCGCTCGCCTGTTCAACGCCGCCACGGCCAACGCGGCGCGCCACGGCACCGATGTGTACGACGAGGCGCGTTCGCTGTGCAGCCATTTCGATTCGGTGTCGCTGTGCCTGAGCAAGGGCCTGGGCGCCCCCGTGGGCTCGCTGGTGCTGGGCTCGCGCGACTTCATCCGCCAGGCGCGCCGCACCCGCAAGATCCTGGGCGGCGGCATGCGCCAGGCCGGCGTGCTGGCCGCAGCAGGCCACCATGCGCTGGAGCACCACGTGCGCCGACTGGCCGACGACCATGCGAACCTGGCACGGCTGGCCCAGGGGCTGAGCGATATCAACCAGCGCCATCCGGTGCTGCAGGGCAAGATCACGGTCCACCCCTGGCAGACCAACATCCTGTTCACCGACCTGCATGCGGATGTGGCCCCGGCCTTCACCGCCTGGCTGGCCGAGCACGGCGTGCGGGTGACGAGCAGCCTGTACGGCGTCGCCACGCGCCTGCGCTGGGTGGCGCATCTGGACGTGAGCGAGGCCGATGTGACAGCGGCGCTGGACTGCGTGGGGCGGTTCCAGCTGCCGGGCTGATCGACCGGCTCATGCTTCAGGCGGGGTAAGTCCGACCTCCAAAAATGCCGGTGCCCACGCGCACCATCGTGCTGCCGGCGTGGATGGCGGCCTCCAGGTCGGCCGTCATGCCCATCGAGAGCGTGTCAAAACGAGCCAAGCCTGGCTCGTTCAGGGCGCATATCTCGTCAAAAAGCGCTCGGGCGCGGGTGTGGATGGCCAACTGTGCTTCGAATTCAGGAGCATGGTCCGGGATGCTCATGATCCCGCGCACCACCAGCCGTGGCAGTTTCGCGACAGCACGCACCAGTTCCAGCGCGTCGGCCGGCGCCACGCCCGACTTGGTGGCCCCGCCGTCGATGTTCACCTGCACGCATATTTGTAACGGCGCCAGGTGCTCCGGCCGCTGCGCCGACAGGCGCTCGGCGATCTTCAGGCGGTCCACCGTGTGCACCCAGTCGAAGTGCTCGGCCACCAGGCGCGTCTTGTTGCTCTGGATGGGCCCGATGCAGTGCCACTGCAGCGCCACGCCGGGCGCGGCGGCGCGCAGGGCGATGATCTTGTCCACCCCTTCCTGGATGTAGTTCTCGCCGAAGTCGCGCTGCCCGGCGGCCACGGCCTCGGCCACGGCGTCGGCGCCAAAGGTCTTGGAAACCGCCAGCAAGGACACGCTGGCCGGGTCGCGCGAGGCGGCTGTGCACGCCCGCGCCATCCTGCCCAGAACCTGTTGGAGGTTGTTAGCAATCGTGGTCATAATGTTTGACAGCGTATCAAACGATAGAGGGATTCCGTGGACATTACCCAACTGCTCGCTTTCAGCGTCAAGAACAAGGCCTCCGACCTGCACCTTTCAGCCGGTCTGCCGCCCATGATCCGGGTCCACGGGGATGTCCGCCGCATCAATGTCGATGCGCTCGACCACAAGACGGTGCATGCCATGGTGTACGACATCATGAGCGACTCGCAGCGCAAGACGTATGAAGAGTTCCTGGAGGTCGACTTCTCGTTCGAGATCGAAGGCCTGGCCCGCTTTCGCGTCAACGCCTTCAACCAGAATCGCGGCGCGGCCGCCGTGTTCCGGACCATTCCCTCCAAGATCCTCACGCTCGAGCAGCTCAACGCGCCCAAGATCTTCGGCGACCTGGCCCTGAAGCCTCGCGGCCTGGTGCTGGTGACCGGCCCCACGGGCTCGGGCAAGTCCACCACGCTGGCCGCCATGGTCAACTACCTGAACGAAACCGAGTACGGCCACATCCTCACGGTGGAGGACCCGATCGAGTTCGTGCACGAATCCAAGAAGTGCCTGATCAACCAGCGTGAAGTCGGCCCGATGACGCTGTCGTTCGCCGCCGCGCTGAAGTCCGCGCTGCGCGAAGACCCGGACGCCATCCTGGTGGGCGAAATGCGCGACCTGGAAACCATCCGTCTGGCCATGACGGCGGCGGAAACGGGCCATTTGGTGTTCGGCACGCTGCACACCTCCAGCGCCGCCAAGACCATCGACCGGATCATCGACGTGTTCCCGGCCGAAGAAAAGGAAATGGTTCGCGCGATGTTGTCCGAATCGCTGCAGGCCGTGATCTCGCAGACGCTGTGCAAGACCAAGGACGGCTCGGGCCGCGTGGCGGCGCACGAGATCATGCTGGGCACCAGCGCCATCCGCAACCTGATCCGCGAGGCCAAGGTGGCGCAGATGTACTCCACCATCCAGACCAGCAACAGCGTGGGCATGCAGACGCTGGACCAGAATCTCACCGACCTCGTTCGCCGCAACATCATCAGCCCGGCCGAGGCGCGCGCCAAGGCCAAGATCCCCGAAAACTTCCCGGGCTGATCCGCGCGCGGCACCCATGTACCCTGCGGCCCGACGAGCTGCCGCACACCGGAGCACTGTATGAAAGGCATTCTGAGCCTTCTGAAAATGAAAACCCGCGGCGGCAAGCCCATGGAGGACAACACGGATTCGGTGCTGTTTTCCACGGCCTTCGCCGGCCAGGGCGTGGACGATTCGATGCTCGTGCCCTGGGAGGCGCGTGCGGTAGAAGTGGGCGCCAAGCGCCTGCCCACCAGCCGTGGCGGCAAGCTGCTGCAGGGCCTGTGGGCCAAGGACAAGTACATGGCGCACCTGGACAAGGACGCCGTGGAGCGCATGGAGCGTTTCTTCGAATTCGCGGCCATCCCGTCCAACCGCGACGTGATCCGCCAGGACGAATACGGCAACTTCATGGTGGTGCTGCTCACCGGCACCATCGCGGTGGACCGCGTGCAGCCCTGGGGCGAACAGCTGCGCCTGGCCGAGACCCGGCCCGGCGACATCCTGGGCGAGATGTCGCTGCTCGACAGCGGCATCCGCTTTTCGGCCTGCACCACGCTCACCGACTGCGAGATCGCCGTGCTGAGCGCCGAGGCCATGGACGACATGATGACCAAGGACCCGCAGCTCGCCGCCAGCCTGATCGCGCTGCTGGCCCGCAAGCTGTCGCTGCGCCTGCGCGTGGTGAGCGCCCGCCTGAGCGACAACCAGAAATGATGATGCGCGGATACCACCTGCACAACGACCACCCGACAGACGAACACCCCCGGGAGAAATTCTGATGGAACGCGATCAGGCCAGTAAATTCATCAATGACCTGCTCAAGTTGATGGTGAGCCGCAATGGCAGCGACTTGTTCATCACGGCGGAATTCCCCCCCGCGATCAAGGTCGATGGCAAGGTGACCAAGGTGTCGCCCCAGCCGCTCACGCCCAACCACACGCTCACGCTGGCGCGCGCCATCATGAGCGACAAGCAGGTGGCCGATTTCGAACGCACCAAGGAGTGCAACTTCGCGATCTCGCCCGCCGGCATCGGGCGGTTTCGCGTCAACGCGTTCATCCAGCAGGGCAAGGTCGGCATGGTGCTGCGCACGATTCCGCTCACGCTGCCCACCATCGACGGCCTGGGCGTGCCGCAGGTGCTGAAAGAAGTGACGATGACCAAGCGCGGCCTGTGCATCCTGGTGGGTGCCACGGGCTCGGGCAAATCGACCACGCTGGCCGCCATGGTGGACTGGCGCAACGAGAACTCGTTCGGCCACATCATCACGGTGGAAGACCCCATCGAATTCGTGCACCCGCACAAGAACTGCGTGGTGACGCAGCGCGAGGTGGGCCTGGACACCGACAGCTGGGAAGCAGCCCTGAAGAACACGCTGCGCCAGGCGCCCGACGTGATCCTGATGGGCGAAATCCGCGACCGCGAGACCATGGAGCATGCCGTGGCCTTTGCGGAAACCGGCCACCTGTGCCTGGCCACGCTGCACGCCAACAGCGCCAACCAGGCGCTGGACCGGATCATCAACTTCTTCCCCGAAGAGCGCCGCGCGCAGCTGCTGATGGACCTGTCGCTCAACCTGCGCGGCATGGTGTCCCAGCGCCTGATCCCCAAGCAGGACGGCAAGGGCCGTGCTGCGGCCGTGGAAATCATGCTGAACACGCCGCTGATCTCCGACCTGATCTTCAAGGGCGATGTCTCCGAGATCAAGGAGATCATGAAGAAGAGCCGCAACCTGGGCATGCAGACCTTCGACCAGGCACTGTTCGACCTGTACGAGGCCAACGTGATCAGCTATGAAGACGCGCTGCGCAACGCCGATTCGCTCAACGACCTGCGCCTGCAGATCAAGCTCAACAGCCAGCGCGCCAAATCGCCGGACCTTGCCTCGGGCACCGAGCACTTCGCGATTGTGTGACAACCCCCTGAGCGGCTGCGCCGCTTCCCCCTTCTCTCGCGCTGCGCGCGGGAAGGGGGACGACGCTGGTGGCCTGGCAAAGCCAGTTCCACGGCGTCCGCTGGCCTGGGCCGCGCCAGTTTCAAACGCTGCCCCCGTGGCGGCCTTTTTTTGCAAGAACCACTCCCATGCCAAGCACCAATCCCCGCAACTACGACGCAACCCCATCCCGCAAGGTCGCCTTCCTGGGCCTGGGCGTGATGGGCTATCCGATGGCCGGCCACCTCGCGCTGGCCGGGCATGAGGTCACGGTCTACAACCGAACCGCTACAAAATCCATAGCTTGGTGCGCGGAGTACGCCGGCGCCAAGGCGCCAAGGCATGCCGCAACGCCGCGCGAGGCCGCGGCCGGTGCCGACATCGTGTTCTGCTGCGTGGGCAACGACGATGACCTGCGCTCCGTCACCCTGGGAGCCGACGGCGCCTTTGCCGGGATGAAGCCGGGCGCGATCTTCGTGGACCACACCACCGCGTCGGCCGAGGTGGCGCGCGAGCTGTACGCAGCCGCCCGTGCCCTGGGCCTGCACTTCGTGGATGCCCCCGTCTCCGGCGGCCAGGCCGGCGCGCAAAACGGCCTGCTCACCGTGATGTGCGGCGGCGACGCGGCGGCCTTCGAGGCGGCCCAGCCCGTGGCCATGGCGTTCTCGCGCGCCTTCACGCTGCTGGGTGACAGCGGCGCGGGCCAGCTGGCCAAGATGGTCAACCAGATCTGCATCGCCGGGCTGGTGCAGGGGCTGTCCGAGGCGGTGGCGTTTGGCCAGAACGCGGGCCTGGACATGAAACAGGTGCTGGAGGTGATCGGCAAGGGCGCGGCCCAGAGCTGGCAGATGGACAACCGTGGCAAGACCATGGTGGACGGCAAGTTCGACTTCGGCTTTGCGGTGGACTGGATGCGCAAGGACCTGGGCCTGGTGCTCGACGAAGCCAAGCGCAACGGCTCGCGCGTGCCCGTGACGGCGCTGGTGGACCAGTTCTACGCCGATGTGCAGAAGATGGGCGGCAACCGCTGGGACACGTCGAGCCTGATCAAAAGGCTGACATAGCCCCCTGGGTCGCCTGCGGCGCCCCGGTGGCACGCGCCAGAAGCGCGCGCGGCCTCTTCGGCCTGGCGAAGCCGGCTCTGCGGGTGCACTCGCTTGTGCCGTGCCAGCTTCATGCCGCAACGCGCGATGCAGGGTCTCCAAGAAAAAATCCCGGTCCGCGTCATGCGAACCGGGATGTTTCCACTCAGGGGCTGTGCAGGCTATCGAGCCTGACCGCCCGCTTTCAACCGCCGGGCGATGCGCTGTTGTCGGTGGTCACTGGCGCGGGCTGCGGCGCGATGCGGCGCAGCTCTTCTTCCGAGACGATCTCGAACACGCGCACGACCTTGCTCACGCCGCTCACGCCCCGGGCGATCTCGGTGGCGCGGTTGGCCTCGCGCTGCGACACGCGGCCCATCAGATAGACGATGTTGCGCTCGGTCACCACCTTGAAGGAATTCGCCGAGATGTCCTGGGCGTCCACCAGGCTGGCGCGCACCTTGCCGGTGATGAAGGTGTCGTTGGAGCGCTGGCTCAGGCTGCTGGCGGGCATCACGGCCAGGTCATTGACGACCGAGCGCGTGTTCTCCACCTGCGACACGATCTGCTCGACGGTCTGGCGGTCCTGGGCGTTCGGCACCTCGCCGGTCAGCAGGGCCTGGCGGTTGTAGCTGGTCACGTTGACATGGGCGCGGTCGCCCAGGGTTTCGCGGATGCGGTTGGCGGCGCGCAGCTCGATGCCTTCGTCCTCGATCTGCGTGCCGGTCGTGCGGCGGTCCACGGCCATCACGCCGCCCACGACAGCGCCGCCCACGATCAACGGCGCGCAGGCCGACAGGCCCGTGACCAGCGCGGCGGCGGCCAGCACCGTGCACACGGTGCGCCGGGTACGTTTCAGGGTGGTTTGCTTCATAGGGGAATCTCCTGTTCGCCAAGTAACTGGGCGTCCACGCCATCGCTCAGGCAATGCAGCACCAGGGCATGGACTTCGCGCACGCGCGCGGCGCGGTCGTGCGGAACGCTGATCAACACATCGGTCTCGCGCAGCAGGGCGGCCAGCTTGCCGCCCGTGCGGCCGGTCAGCACCACCACGGTCATGTCACGCTCGTGGGCGGCCTCGGCGGCGGCCAGCAGGTTGGCGTCATTGCCGGTGACCGACAGCGCCAGCAGCACGTCGCCCGCCTGGCCCAGCGCTCGCACCTGGCGCGCAAACTGCTGCGCCGCATCGTGGCTGCCACCCGTGGCGGCCGTGAGCAGCGTGCTGTCGGAGGTGAGGGCCAGCGCGGCCAGCTCGGGCCGGTCGCGCTCGAAACCGGCCACGCAGAACGCGGCGAACTGCTGCGCCTCGGCGGCCGAGGGGCCGTTGCCGCAGGCCAGCACCTTGCCGCCGCTGGTCACGCAGGCCAGCACGGCCTGCACGGCGGCGGCGATGGGGTGGCTCAGAACCTGCGCGGCCTGGTACTTCAGGTCGGCGCTGTCGATGAAATGCTGTTGGATGCGTTGCTCAAGCATGAGGGCCCGATGATACCCGCCGCGTGTTACAGCTTTTGTAGCAAACCGTAGTTCCCTGCATGGCGCCGGCGCCAGGGATGGCGGCCACCGGGCGCGCGCCTACTGCGCATCGAAGGCGGCCTGCAGCCACTGCACGGACTCCTCGACCAGCACCACATCGAAGCGGCACGGCGGCGGGGAAGGCAGGCGCAGCAGGTAGTGCCGGGCCGCGAAAATGATGCGCCGCTGCTTGGTGGCGCCAATGCTGGCCCCTGCGCCGCCAAACGCGCGGCCCGCGCGGCTGCGCACCTCGACGAACACGAGCGTGCCGTCCCGTGCACGCATCACCAGGTCGATCTCGCCGCCGCCGCGCCCGGGCGTCCGATAATTGCGCTGCACCAGTTGCAGGCCCGCCGCCTGCAGGTGGGCCAGGGCCTGGTCTTCCGCCGCATTGCCGCGCTCGCGCGTGGTGGCGGGTTTGGCGGCCGGGCCAGGGGCTTCCGCCGGTTTTCTCTTTCCAAGGAATTTCATTGAGCGCATCTTTCGCTTCAGCCCAGGGCGCCGCGCGTGAAGCGGCGGCTGCGCAGCATTATCCCGAGGGCGCCCTGTACGTGGTGGCCACGCCCATCGGCAACCTGGCCGATATCACCCTGCGCGCGCTGCATGTGCTGCAGATGGCCGACACCGTGGCCTGCGAGGACACGCGCCATACGCAATCCCTGCTGCGCGCCTATGGCATCGACAAGGGGGCCTCGCAGCTGCTGGCCGTGCACCAGCACAACGAGGCCGAAGCCGCTCAGAACGTCGTGCAGCGGCTGCAGCAAGGCCAGCGCGTGGCGTACGTGAGCGACGCGGGCACGCCCGGCGTGAGCGACCCCGGCGCCCGGCTGGTGGCCGCCGTGCAGGCGGCCGGCCTGCGCGCCGTGCCCCTGCCCGGCGCCAGCAGCATCACCACCGCGCTGAGCGTGGCTGGCGCCGTGGCCCACAGCACCGAACACGGCGGCTTCGTGTTTGCGGGCTTCCTGCCCGTCAAGAACGCCGAACGCGCCACGGTGATTGCGCAGCAGCTGGCCCATGAGCCCCGCTGCGTGGTGCTGCTCGAAGCCCCGCACCGCATCGGCGAACTGGCCCAGGCCCTGGCGGTGCTGGGCGATCGCCCGGTGACGCTGGCGCGGGAATTGACCAAGCAGTTCGAGGAAGTGACCACGCGGCCCGCCCATGAGCTGGCGGCGTGGCTGGACGGCGCCCCCCAGCGTTCGCGCGGCGAGTTCGTGGTGCTGCTGCACCCCGTGGCGGTGGCCAGCGACGATGGCTCCAGCCTGCGGGTGCTGCGCCTGCTGGTGCAGGAGCTGCCACTGAAAACCGCCGTGCGCCTGGCCGCCGAGATCACCGGCGCATCGCGCAATGTGCTGTACGACACGGCCCTGGCATGGAAGCGCAGCGGTGCGGACGACGGGGGTGCAGACAGCGGCACCGCGGACTGATTCCGGCCCGGATTTCATGCAAAATTGGCCTTAGACCCTTGGCAGAAAAGCGCCAACAGCTACATTTTCAATAGCAAACCAACCCGCCACGGCGAGTACCGGCACCGGCCAGGGTGCGCGGCACCTCCCGCCGGACTCTCACCCCGACACCGCCAGCCCGGCCGCCACGCCGCCGAACAGGTCGCCTTCCACCTGGGGGGTGCCGGGAAATGCCGCCTTGAGGGCCTGGCGCAGCGGCCGCAGGGCCGACGAGCCGCCCGTGAGATAGATCGCATCGACCCCCTGCTGCCCCAGGCCCGCCAGCTGCACACATTCCTGCGCGCAGGCCACCACCTGTTCGAGGGGCTGCGACAGGAACCGCGCCAGCCCCTCGGGGGTGACGGATTCAGCCAGCCCGGTCTCGATCCAGTCCAGCGGCATGGGCGCGTCGGCATCGCCCAGGGACGCGGCGATCTTGGCCTGCTCCACGGTGTTGGCCATGCGGTGCCCCAGGCGCTCGTGCAGCACCCGCATGAGCCGCGCGTGCAGCCGGGCATCTGAATAGTCGGTGCGCAGGTTCTGCGCGTCGCGCAGCGCGCGCGGCGAGTACAGCCACTGGATCAGGTGCCAGGTGGACAGGTCGAAGAACACCCGGCTGGGCACCTCGCGCCCCGCGGGGCCGGTGTGCCGAAATCCGAGCAGGGGCATCAGCAGGTCCAGGCTCAGCCGCCGGTCGAAGTCGGTGCCGCCCACGTGCACGCCGGTGGTGGCCAGCACATCGCTGCCGCGCTCGGCGCGCGCCATGCGCTGCGGCCCCAGCCGCACCACCGTGAAGTCCGACGTGCCCCCGCCGATGTCCACCACCAGCACCAGCGACTCGTGCGTGATGCGCTGCTCGTGGTCCAGCGCGGCGGCGATGGGCTCCAGCTGGAACGACACCTCGGCGAACCCCGCGTCCACCGCGGCCTGGCGCAGCGCATCTTCCGCCTGCTGGTCGCGGCCGGCGTCCCCGTCCACGAAATGCACCGGGCGCCCCATCACCACCCGGGCCGGCATGCCGCCCAGGTCATCGCGCGCCTTTTGCACCAGCATGCGCAAGAAGAGGCTGATGATGTCCTGGTAGCTCACCAGCTTGTTGTGCACCGCCGTCTTGTCCTGCAGCAGCGCGCTGCCCAGCAGGCTCTTGAGCGAGCGCATCAGGCGCCCCTCCGTGCCCGCCAGGTACTGCCCCACGGCATCCCGGCCAAAGTGGGTGCGGTGGTCTTCCGCATTGAAGAACAGCGCGGTGGGCAGTGTGGGGGCGCCTCCTTCGAGCGCGATCATCCGCGCGGGCCCGGTGCCCTGGCGCACGGCCATCGCGGAGTTGGAAGTGCCAAAGTCGATGCCGAGGGTGGTGTCCTTCAGGAAGGGTGTCATGGGAGGTCAGAGAATCGGTGGCGAAGTCACTCTGCACGGCCGAACTGTCGTGCCCGGGCCGGCGAGTGGCGGCGGTGGCCGCGTGGAACAGGGTGAATGGCATGCCGCGAGGCATGCCGGGGGAAACCGTCCGGCGCCCAGGGCGCCCATTGAAAAGAAAAGGCCCTTGATTCCTTCATCAAATCAAGGGCCTTCGGCTGTGCAGGCGGGTACCGGCACATCGGCCGCGCATTCACACGCCGTTGCCTGGCGTTGCCGCCGGGCCTGGTGCCTGCCACGGCATGGCGCCCTCGGATCGGCAGCGGCAGTGGGGCTCCCGTGGAGCCGCTGCGCAGGGCGGCATTGTCTCACGCTCCGCGCGCCCTTGGCCCGAAGCGGCATGCCGCCCCCGGCAGGTGCGCATGGAAACCGGCGACCGCCCGCCGCGGCCACCGGCGGGCACGGGAAAGGCAGGCCGTCAGCCCCGGGTGAGGCCCCGGCGCGCCGGGGCCGGCGCCTTCTTCGCCGGCGGCGGGGGCTGGCAATCGCTGCACTGGCCGTACAAGGTGATGTCGTGGCCGTCCACGGTGAAGCCCGGCGGGGCCAGGTGCGCGAAGCCGCCGGGGCATGCATGGATATCGAACACGCGGTGGCAGACCCTGCACAGGAAATGGTGATGGTGGTCCTGCCCCGCCATCTCGTAGCGGGCGCTGCTGCCGGGCAGGGTCACCGGCTCGATCGTGCCGTCCTCCATCAGCGCGCGAAGATTCCGGTAGACGGTTGCCACCCCCAGCGAGGGGATGTCGGCGCGTGCTGCCTCCAGGACCTCCTGCGGCGACAAGGGACGCCCTGCGGTGGCTATCGCGGCGTGGATTGCCGCACGCTGGCGGGTTGCTCGTTCCATGGTCGTGTTTCTTGGGGGGTCGGTGGGCTCCCGCGATTCTAGGGACTCGCCGTGCCCCACGGGACCGGCGGGCGGCGCGCCCTGAGGGGGCCCACAGAGCTCCACCATGCCATCTATTGGTTCCCCGCAAGGCCTCCAGTCGGTATATTCGACCTGGCCGATAGCAGCCAGCCAACGGATTCCTGATGTGCTGCACGATGCAGCAGGCATGGCGAACCCCGTCCTTCCGGTGCCGGCGTACTGTTCGATCCGGGTCCATCCGGCCGGGTCTCCTCACGGAAAGGTCAATACGGTGGCACGCTGGTCCAGTTTCGAAAGCAAGGTCGCCATTGCATTCGGCGCCGCCGTGCTGGTGGTGGCGGCGCTGGTGGCGGCCACCTGGCGGGTGGCGAACGATGCGTCCCAGACCGCGCTGATGCTCGCGCATACCCATGAGGTGCTCAACAACCTGGCCCGCACCCGTGGCTATACCCTGCAGATCGAGCTGGCCACGCAGAACTTCCGGCTCAGCGGAGACCCCGCCCACATCGCCGAACGCGACGACACCATCGCGCAGAGAGAGCGCACGCTGGAGAGGATCCAGTTGCTGACCGCCAGCAACCCCGACCAGCACCAGCGCTGGGGCCAGCTGCGGGAAATCGTGAACCAGCGGATGGTGATCTCCCGGCAGGTCGAGATGCTGCGCAAGACCCAGGGCCAGGAGGCCGCCAATGCCTTCGTGGCCACCGCGCCGCTGCGGGCCACGCGCGCACGCACCTACGAGCTGCTCGGCGACATGGACACGGCGGAGCGCCACCTGCTCACGCTGCGTGCCAACGCGCATGCCCAGGCACGGCAGAAACTGGTGGTGGCGGGCTCCATCGCCGCCGCGATGCTGGTGGCCCTGCTGGGCGCGACCTACCTGCTGATCCGCCGGCAGCTGCGCGAAACCGAAACCAGCCAGCGCGCGCTGGCGGACAGCGAAGAAAGCCTGTCGACCACGCTGCACTCCATCGGAGATGCCGTGCTGGCCACCGACACCGAGGGCCGCATCCTGCGCATGAACCCCGTGGCCGAGCAGTTGACGGGCTGGCCCATCGCGCTGGCCCGGGGGCTGCCGGTGGAAGCGGTGTTTCGCATCGTCAACGAACAGACCCGCGAGCCCGCCCTGGTGCCCGTGGCCGCCGCGCTTGCCACCGGCGAGATTCAAGCCCTCGCCAACCACACGTCGCTGCTCGCGCGCGACGGCACGGAATGCCCCATCGCGGACAGCGCGGCCCCCATCCGGGATGCCAACGGCCAGCTGCATGGCGTGGTCCTCGTCTTCCGTGACGTCACGGCGGAGCGCCAGGCCGAGCAGACCATTCGCGCGCAGAACATCCTGCTGGAGTCGCACGTCCGGGAGCGGACGACGCAGCTCAAAGAAAGCGAAGACCACCTGCGCAGCGTCATTGGCGCGGTTCCCGCGCTGATCGCGTTCGTGAGCGCCGAGCGGCGCTATGTGTACGTGAACGACCAGTACCGCCAGAGCTTCGCCCCGGAACGCGCGGACATCACGGGGTGCACGGTGCAGGAAATACTCGGCGACGAACGCTACGGCCAGGCCGCCCCGATGATCGACGGCGTGCTGACGGGCACCCCGCAGGCCTATGACTGGCAGCCCTTCCCCGGGGTCTGGCAGGCCATCCGCTACCTGCCCAGGTTCGAGGCGGACGACAAGGTGGGCGGCTACTACGTGCTGGGCACCGACATCACGGACCGCAAGCACTTCGAGAACCGCATACAGACGCTCAACACCGAACTGGAGCAGCGCATACGGCAGCTGGAGCACGCGACCCGCGCCCTGCGCACCCTGAGCGCCGGCAACCGCACCATGCTGCGGGCCAGCGAGGAACAGGATCTGCTGGACAGCATGTGCCAGGCCATCGTCACGGCCGGCGGCTATGGCATGGCCGTGGTCTGGTACTGCGGCAGCCGCCCGGAGCTGCCCCTTGAACCCATGGCCGAATGCGGCTACCCCGGCGGCATGGACGCGCTGCGGCAGCTGGGGCTGGACCTGAGCGGCACGGCCCTGGGCCAGGGGGTCACCTCCAGCGCCATCCGGACCGAGGAGGTCTGCCTGGTGCGCAACATGAACACCGACCCCGGCCATGCGCCCTGGCACGGCAGGCCCCACGGGCCGAGATCCGGCATCTCGTGCCCGCTGCGGGTGGCAGGCCGGGTCATTGGCGCCTTGTCCATCTACGACCCGGAACCCGACACCTTTGGCGAGGACGAAATCGCGCTGCTCACGGAGTCCAGCGATGACCTGGCCTATGGCATCGCGACCTTGCGCTCGCGCGTCGAACAGGAGCGCGTGCAGGCCGCCATGCACCACTTCACCCGGCATGACCCGTTGACGGGCCTGCCCAATGCCCTCCAGTTCGAAGAGGCGCTGGCCGCCGCCATCCACGAAGGCGGTGAACAGCCGCGCTCGCTGGCGGTGCTGCAATTCAATATCGAGCGCCTGAGCGAAATCAACGAAGCGCTGGGCTTTGCGCACGGCGACGACATCCTGCGCGAGTTCGCACGGCGGCTGCAGCGCAGCGCCCCGCCATCGGCCCTGGTGGCCCGCCTGCGCGGCGATGAGTTCGCGGCCCTCTTGCCGGACAGCGACCTGCACGCCGCCCGCCACACGGTGAACATGCTGGAGCAGAACTTGTCACAGCCGATTTCGGTGGCCGGCATCGCGCTGGATGTGGTGGCCAAGGCCGGCATCGCGCTGTTCCCGGAGCACGGGCGAACCGTGCACGACCTGCTGCGCCGCATGGACAAGGCGGTTCACCAGGCCAAGAGAATGGGCGTGGACCACGTCGTTTTCATTCCTCAGCAGGAACAGGACCAGGCCGAGCGCCTGAACATGGCGGGCGAGCTGCGCCACGCGATCGACGCCGGCCAGCTGCGGGTCTACCTGCAGCCCAAGGTCGATTTCGCCAGCGGCCGCGTCTGCGGCGCCGAGGCACTGGTGCGCTGGCTCCACCCCCAGCGCGGCCTGCTGGCGCCCGGGGTCTTCATCGAACTGGCGGAGCACACGGGGCTCATCAAGCCGCTGACGGAATGGATGCTGGTGTCCGTGCTCGACATACTCCAGGCCTGGCAGCGCCAGGGCTGCGCCCTGCCCATCGCCGTCAACCTCTCGGCGCGCAACCTGCGCGATGAGCAGCTGTTCGCCAAGTTCCGCCACTGGCAGCGCGAGCGCGGCGTGGCACGCGGGCTGCTGGAGGTGGAGATCACCGAGAGCACCGTCATGGAGGATGCGCAATACGCCATGGGCGTGCTCCACGCCCTGCGGGAGGAAGGCATTCCGCTGTACATCGACGACTTTGGCACCGGCTACTCGTCCCTGGCATACCTGCAGAAGCTTCCCGTAGACTGCATCAAGATCGACCAGTCTTTCGTCGCCGCCATGACACACGACAAGAGCTCCGCCAAGATCGTGCGCTCCACCATCGACCTGGTCCATGACCTGGACCGCAAGACAGTGGCCGAGGGCATAGAGACCCGCGAACACTGGGAGCAGCTCTTGCATCTGGGGTGCGACATAGCGCAGGGCTACTTCATTGCCAGGCCCATGCCGGCGGACGAGTTCCCGGCGTGGGCCGCCAGCTTCAGGGCACCGGCTCCCCCGCCCGGGGGATGACCGCGTTCACGCGCCGGGCAGAGGCCGTGCGCCGTGAGGGCCCCTGCACGCCCATCAGCCCCGGCGGCGGCGCAACCCCAGCAAGGCCATGGCGGCCAGCGTGGCCCCCGTCAGCACCACGCCCCATTCGCTCAGCGTGGGAATGGCGGTGGCCAGGCCCGCGGCGGCCAGTGGCATCACCGGGTCCACGATCACGCCGTTCTGGGCCCAATCGTCGTCTCCCAGCTGGCCGTCGGTCAGGTCGAAACTCACGGCGTTGCCGTCGATGGTGAGATTCCTCGGCGCAAAGAAGCTGGCGCTGGCGGCGCCGCTGCTGGCCCTGCCGTACTTGGTGAAGCCGGCGACCGGCTGCGGCCACAGGGTGGTCACACGCACCGTGGCGCCCGGGGTGCAGTCCACCAGCCGGACGCGGAACGCGCCCTGCGGCGCGCTCTGCCCCGGCGGGGCGGCGCTGGCGGCCATGAAGCCGGTGGCGGCGGGGTCGAACCGGCAGCCGGCGCCTCCACCCGTGAAGCTGGCGCTGGCCGGGCCGCCCGCACCCGTGGTGGGCACGGTGGTGCCGCTGTAGGTGACAGGGATGGCGATGGTCTGCTGCACCTGGGCGGCAGCGGCGTAGTTCGCGTCGCCTGCCTGGTTGGCATTGACGGTGCAGGTGCCCGCGCCGGCAAATGTCACCACGCTGCCCGCGACCGAGCAGGCACCGGCCGTCGAGGCGGCATCGATGGTGAACACGACCGGGTTGCCCGAGCCGCCGCCGAGGGCTGACACCGCATAGGCCCCGCCCACGACGGGGTACGCCGGTGGCGTGGAGGTGAACGTGATCGCCTGGCCGGGCAGGACCACCTGGTTGACGAGGACGTTCATCGTCGTCTTGATCGTGCCGTCGCCCTTGCTCGTCGCCGTGAGCGTGCGCGAGCCGGGCCCGGCAAACGTCGCCGCGAACGCCGCGCTGCCTTCGCTTTGCTGGATCTCGCCCGGCATCGTGTCGCCCGGGTTGCTGCTCGTGATCGCCCAGCGTGTCGTATCGTCGATGTTCGCATTGACCGGGTCGGCCACGGTCAGCCGGAACGGGATCGGCGCATTGGCCGCGACCGTCACCGACGCGGCGCCGGGCACCATGTCGATGGTGCCCGGGCCACCGAGCGACGGCGCGGGCAGCGGCAGGTTCTCGAAGTGGATGACGGCGCGCAGGTTGTGCCCCGGCATGCTGATGATTCCCTGGTACTGGCCCGCGACGCGGTTGGCCCGGGCGTCGTAGATGTAGTAGCCGGTGCCGCCATCGCCCATGAAGCCCTGCTCCGCCGGATCGGGATCACTCTGAATGATCGCGCTGGCGCCGCTGGACGGCACCGCGACGTTGATCGGGGTCGCATAGGGCAGGTAGGAACCTTCGGGGGTCGATGCCCTTGGGTCGATGACGATGGGGTTTCTTGTGAAGAGCTGCCCCAGGCGCGCGCGCAGCGACAGCGACGGGTTGCACATCCCATCGCCCAGCGCAAGGCAGTAGTTGCGGGTGTGTTCGCTGTCGTCCCTGTCGAACTTCATGAAATTGCGCATCCTGTCCGACACGGGCGTGATCGCGGCGACGAAACGCGGCATGTGCCCGGTCCGGGTGTTGTTGTCGCTGTCCAGCGTCAGCGGAGCCTGCAGGTTCGTCGAGCCGGCGATGGCGAAGTTCTCGCGGCGATCCGCGTTGTAGGCACCCGCGAGCGCGGAGACATAGCCCTCACTGGCATCGACGAACAGGGACTGGTTCTGCGCATCCCGGTCGAGCGGTGCGGTGGCGAACAAGGCTGCTGCGGATGGTTCGGTCCAGCCCCCGTTCCAGGAGGTGACCTGCTGGTTCTGCGAGGTGAATCCCGGCCTGGTGTAGAAATTCGCCTGCGGCTGTGCCGTGGCCTGTTCCGGCACCGGCGCATTCACGAACGCCACCATGGTTTGCTTGACCCCCACGGAACCCATCTCGTTCAGGGCGGTGCGCAAGGTGAAGGCGCCCGTGGGCAATGATTGCGGCTGTATCAGCGCATATGCCCGGTTGCCCGGGACGCCGCTCAGCCACAGATTTTCGTCCTGGGCAAAATTCCGTGAAGCCACGGAGGGGTCGATGGACGACTGGCGCACGCTGGTCGCGGCATAGGCGTTCCTGGTGGCGCCCACCGCATCGCTGAGCGTGATCAGCAGCTGGGGCTGGTGCAGTACATGGGCCTGCCCCGCTGGAAGCTCCTTGCTCGCGAACTCGAAACTGCCAAAGGTGTTGTCGTTGGGATCGGGGGCCGCGCCCACACGCATCATCGACTCGACGTTGTTGGCCAACCGGTATTTGACCAGCTTGGTGACATCGAAGCTGTAGAAACCCGGCGTGGTGATGCGCAGGGGCTGCGCGGGACTGTCCGCATCGGTGGCGGCCGCATCGGCGCTGGCCACGGACTGGCCGCAGTGGGGTGCCGTGTCCTCGCGCTCGAAGCAATCGGCACCGTCCTGATGGGCGCTGAATATCGCGATGTAGCCAGGCGCGGCCACTTTCTCCACATAGAGCACCAGGCGCGCGCGCGCGACCTTGTCGGCATTCAGCGTGTAGGCTTCCTGCCCCACGGAGGCCGTCGTGCTCGCCTTGTCCACGACCAGCTTGGTCAACGTTCCGCTCGGCAACGTGGCGTACGAGAACTTCAGCTGCGCATTCGCGTCGGGGTTCACGAGCAGCGTGGGCTCGAAGGGGAAATAGTCCGCGTTGCGGGTGTAGCCGTCGGCGACAAGCGGCGCCTCGATCCACGACGACAAGGTCGCTCCGCCGCAGGCCTGCAGCAAGACCACCGCCGTCGCAAGCGCGAGCCCCCGGACCGCCCGGGACCTTTCCAGGGATGCGCCCGCGCTGCGCCCTGGCCGGGAGCTGTGGCGCGCCGTTGCGCCCGGCCGCATCGCGGCCTCTACCATCCGAATCATGTATTCCTCACTCCGTGGTGCGTTCGAGAAAAGCCGCTCGGGCTTGCCCTGGATGGAACGGTGTCGGCCACCGTGTTCTTGTGGATTCAGGCGCAGGCCCCTGCTTGCGGGACCGGAAGTTACCGGATGGGCACGGTTTTGTATGTCCCCCGTTTGGGCGACATGACAAGGGCCCCGGGGGATGGCAGCATGGACAGAGCACCCGCCGAATGGGCGCGCATTGACGACCTTGAACCCATGCAGAAACCCACCGACCCCGCATGCAGCCCGAAGAACCGAACATGATCCGCCGCTTGCCACCGTACCGGCTGGCGCAGCCGGCCTGCCGGGCACAGCAGCCCCGCCAGGCCCGGCGCTTTTGACCTGGGCCTGTGGCAGCATCGGCGCATGGTTTCCCTTCCTCGCACAACTCCCTGGGCGCCGGATGCGGCGCCTGCGCCCCCTGCCATTCGCGTGGCGGTGGTGGAGGACGACTTCGTCTGCCGCAACGCGCTGGCGCATGCCTTGCAAGGCGCGGCCGACATGCATCTGCAGTGGGTGGCGGCCAGCCGCGCCGAAGCGCTGGCGGCGCTGCAGGCGGACGATGCGCCGCTGGACGTGCTGCTGCTGGACCTGGGGCTGCCCGATGGCAGCGGGCTCGACGTGCTGGCCGTGCTGCGCGCGCGCTGGCCCGGGGCGGCGGCCATGGTGAGCACGATCTTTGGCGATGAGGCGCATGTTCTGGGCGCCATCGAGGCCGGTGCGATGGGCTACCTGCTCAAGGACCTGCCACCCAGCGCCGTCGTGGACGAAGTGCGCAGCCTGCATGCGGGGGGCAGCCCCATCAATCCGATGGTGGCGCGCAAGCTGCTGCTGCGCCGCGCGCAGTCTCCCGTGACAGCCAAGCCGTCAGCGGGCCTGGAGCCGGGGTTGGCGGCGGCGGAGATCACGGAGGTGGCACCTTCGGCGCGCGAGGCCGAGTTGCTGCGCATGGTGGCACGCGGCTACACACTGGACGAGGTGGCGCGGGCGATGGGCGTGTCGCGCCACACGGTGCGTACCTTCGTGCGGCGCGTGTACGCCAAGCTGCAGGTGACGACCCAGGCCGAAGCGGTGAGCGCCGCGGCGCGCAAAGGGTGGATCGATGTGGCTTGATCTCGCGCGCCTGGCGCTGCGGTTCTTGCTGGCCGGTGCCGCCGCCGGGGGCGCGGCGCTGGCAGGCGTGCTGCCCGCGCACCTGGTGCAGGCGCAGGCGTGGAATCCCGCCAGCGGGGGCTGGGCGCCGCCGCCCTCGCTGCACGAATCACCCGATGCAGTGCTTTCGAGCACCATACCGTGGAGCACGGTGGACCTGCCACATGCCCGCGCACGCAGCACGGTCTCGACAGCCGCGCAGGCCGATGCGCCACCCGAGGTGTGGTGGTACCGCCTGCGGGTGCCGGGCGAGGCGCTCGCCGCCACGCCCCAGGGCACGCGCCTGTACATCCCGCGCTGGCAGACAGTGGGCACGGTGGCGGTGTATGCCGATGGGCACCTCGTCTGGCAGTCGCACGGCAGCCGGGTCTGGAACAGCTTCAACCGCCCGGTGTGGGTGGACCTGGCGGGCCATGCTGCGCCCGGCGTTCCCCTGGAGGTGCATGTGCGCATGGCCAACCTGCCCGGCGTGGGCGGCGCGCTGTCCAGCGTGTGGGCCGGGCCGGCCGAGGCGCTCTGGCCGGGGTGGCGGCTGCGCAGCCTGCTGCAGACCGACCTGGTGGCCTACCTGCGCGGTGCCTACCTCGTGCTGGGTGTGTTCGCGCTGGCGGTGTGGCTGGTGCGGCGCGGCCGGGGCGAGGCGGGCTACCTGCTGTTCTTCCTGCTGTCGGTGGGGCACTTGCTGGCCACGCTGTTCTACCTGGTCGATGCCGAGGGCTTCGGCGTGCCCGATGAATGGTTCTCCTGGCTCACGCTCGTGGGCTCGCTGGGGTCGTCGGCCTGCTCCTTCTTCCTGTTGTGCCGGATGCTGGGCCGGGGCTATCCGCGGCTGGCGCGCGCCGTGGTCGCCTATTGCGGCTTGGTGGCGCTGGCGGCCCTGCCACTGTGGGACCTGCGGCACGAGGCGATGCTGCCGCTGTTGCGCCTGGCGCTGTTTCCTCCGGCCCTGGTGGTGCTGTGCGTGGCGGCGCTGGGCGCGTGGCGCGAACGCTCCTGGTCCAGCGTGCTGCTGGCGGGGGCCGTGGCGCTCTCGTTCCCCCTGGCCGTCCACGACCTGGCGATGCAGCGCTACCGCATCAGCATCGAGCACATCTACCTCACGCCCTACGTGTACATGGGCGTGTTCACCATGTTCCTGCTGGTCGGTTTCACGCGCTACCACCGGGCGCTGGAAGTCGCCGAGCAAGCCAACGCCGTGCAGGCCGAGCGCCTGGCCGCGCAGGAATTGCAGCTGCGCGAAACACACGAGCTGCTGCGCGCCGCCGAGCGCGAGCAGACGCTGCTGCACGAGCGCCAGCGCCTGATGCGGGAGATGCACGACGGCGTGGGTTCCTCGCTGATGAGCGCACTGCGGCTGGTAGAGACTGCGCCGGCGGCACCCGTGGACGTGGCGCAGGTGCTGCGGGAGTGCATCGACGACCTGAAGATCTCCATCGACTCACTGGAGCCCGTGAATGCGGATCTGCTGGCACTGCTGGCCGGCCTGCGCTATCGGCTCGGGTTGCGGCTGGAGGGCGCGGGACTGGTCATGCACTGGCAGGTGGACGACCTGCCGCCGCTGCCCTGGCTGGACGCGCAAAACGCGCTGCACGTGCTGCGCATCCTGCAGGAGATCCTCACCAACATCCTCAAGCACAGTGGCGCGACGGAGATCGTGCTGAGCACGGCCGAGGCCGTCTGGCCCCCGCCAGAGGGCGGCGGCGATGGCACGCGCGGCGTGCAGGTGTGCATACGGGACAACGGCCGTCCATTCAGCCCCCCGGCGTCCGAGGCGCTGGCGCCCGCCCGCCGGGGCCTGCCCAACGTGCACAGCCGCGCGCTGGCGCTGGGCGCGCATTGCACCTGGAGCACCAGTGACGGCGCCCAGGCGCAAGGTTCCACCTTCACGCTGTGGCTGCCGCTGCACAAGCAGGGCTGACACCCCGCCCTCCGCGCGAGCCAGCCGCCACGGGATCGTTGGCACCGGTTCAGGGCCGATGGCGCCAGCACAAGGCATCCACCGCAGCGACAGCGGTGGCGATCCAGAGGGCGTGGAATGCCACCATAGAGCGAAGAAGACTGTGCGATGGGGACTTCCGTGCGCAGCGGGACCCTAGCCGCGCAGGAAGTCTCTTGCCACCAGGCCATGCCGGCGCAACTTGTCGTACAGCGTCTTTCGGGGGAGATGGAGCTGCTCGGCGGCCTGGGCCACGCGGCCCCGTGCCTGGCGAAGCGCTTCACGTATCAGCGCGGCCTCTGTTTCGTCCACGCGCGCGGTGAGCGACGTAGAAACCGGCGGCGGATCGGCTTGCGAAAGCCCGTCGGGCAGGCCCAGGCAAAGCCTCTCGGCAACGTTGCGCAGCTCGCGGATATTGCCGGGCCACCGGTGGGCCTTCCAGCGGCGCAGGTCGTCATCGCTCCATTCCGGTTGCGCCATGCCGTGGTGTTGGGCGAACTCGCGCAGGAAGTGGGCCATGAGCAGCGGGATGTCCGGCATGCGATCGCGCAATGGCGGGACGTCGATCGTCACCACATTGAGCCGGTAGAACAAATCCTCGCGGAATCGGCCTGCCGCCGTCATGGCCTTGAGGTCCCCCTTGACGGCGGCGAGCACGCGGCAATCGACGGGTATGGAGACATTGCTGCCCAGCCGTTCGATCTCGCGCTCCTGCAGCACCCGCAGCAGCTTCAGTTGAACGGAGAGCGGCATCGACTCGATTTCATCGAGGAACAGCGTGCCTTTGTTGGCGAACTCGATGCGCCCCACGCGCCGCTTGGCCGCGCCGGTGAAGGCACCCACCTCGTGGCCGAAGATTTCACTCTCGATGACGCTCTCTGGCAGGGCGCTGCAGTTGAGCGCAACAAAGGGACCGCTGCGGCCGCTGGCGGCATGAATCGCCCGTGCCACGACCTCCTTGCCCGCGCCCGTCTCTCCGGCGATCAGGACATCCACGTTGGTCGCCGCCAGTGCGCGAACCAGTTGGCGGACACGCTGCATGGCGGGTGTCTGGCCAATGAGCGGACGCCCCTCTTCGCAAGGCAAGCGCTCGCGCAGGCGCCGGTTTTCTTCCAGCAGCACGCGCCGCTCGACGGCCCGGCGCACGACGCCGACCAGCGTTTCCGAGGAAAACGGCTTCTCTATGAAGTCGTAGGCGCCTTCGCGCATTGCCTGCACCGCCATGGCGACGTGCCCGTGCCCGGTGATGAGAACCATCGCGACTTCACGATCATGCTGGCGCAATCTGTTGAGCAGCTCCAGGCCATCCATGCCGGGCAACTTGACGTCGCTCACGACGGCCCACGGCTGCACGTCCTCGAAAACATCCAGCGCGGCCTCCGCGCTGCCGACCGCCTTCACGGTGATGCCGGCAAGCACCATGGCTTGCTCGAGGCCGCGCCGCACGGCGGGCTCGTCATCCACGAGGAGAACTCGCGGCCTTTCGTCGGCAGGGATGGGTGGCACGGGCATCAATAGACCTCCAGCGTGATGGTGAAGAGCGCGCCCTGCCGGTCCAGGTTGCGCGCTTCGATGCGCCCGCCGAAGCTCTCGACGATGCTTTGCGAAAGGGCGAGCCCAAGACCCAGCCCCGCGCCCGCGGGCTTGGTGGTGTAGAACGGTTCGAACAGCCGTTGCATGGCCTCTGGCGCGATGCCGCCGCCCGTGTCGCTGACGGAGATGACGGCATGGCGCCCCTTTTGCCGGACCGCCACCCTCACCAGGCGCTCCGCCCGGGACTCGACCGCGTCGAGCGCGTTGCGCATCAAGTTCACGAGCACCTGTTCGAGCCGGGTGGCGTCGGCCCGCACCGGGCGGGTCGCCAGCGTTGAGCTGACCAGGATATCCGCCCGCACCTCGCACCGCCGAGACTCTACGAGCATGAGCGCATGATGGATCGCCATGTCCATGGCCACGGGTTCGAGGCTGGTGCTGTCGGCGCGGGCAAAGGCCTTGAGCAGCGCCATGATGCGCCCCATGCGGGCGGTGAGTTCGCTGATGAGGTGAAGGTTCTCGCGCACCTCTTCCAGGCGCGCGCCGTCAAGCAGCGTGATCGCGTTGTCCGACAGGGTCCGCAGCGCGGTGAGCGGCTGGCTGAGCTCGTGGCCCATGCCCGCAGACATCTGCCCGAGCACGGCGAGCTTGCCCGCGTGCACCGCACCGTCCCGCGTCTCATGAAGAATCGCCTCGGTACGGCGCAGTTCTTCGATCTTGCGTTCCAGCGAGGCATTGGCTTGGCTGATATCCGCCGTGCGCTCGATGATGCGCTGCTCGAGCCGGGCACTCGCTTCCACCAGCGCGCGCTTGGCTTTGCGCATCTCCTCACGGCGATACCGGCCTTCCTGAAAGCCGACGGTGAGCGCCCCCAGGAAGGCGGCGACGGAGGTGGCGGCCAGTGCGGCCAGGACGGCGGCGCGGCGCGAGGGTGCCTGGTCCACCAGAAGTGCGGCACGCCAACCCAGATCTTCGCTCGCATGGGTCGCCATGGTGTAGTGCGTGATGCCCCCTTCAAGCGCGAGCGTTGCGTGGGACCGGGTGAAATCCAGCCCCGGCCCGGGCAGCGCGAGCAGTGGCAGGTCCCCATACTGCCGCGATTGCCGGATGCGCTCGCGCGCGGCCGGTGCGAGCGCGGCGACGGTGCGGTACCGCCACTCGGGAACGGAGCTGAGAATGACCACGCCCTCGCGGTCCGTGAGGATCACCACGTCGGTGCTCTGCCGCATGGCTTCCTCGAACTTTTCGAGCGAGAGCTTGACCGCGATCACACCGCGGGCGCCGCCCGGCGCCACCACGCCGGCCGCCAGGAAGTAGCCGGCTTCGCCGGTGGTGGATCCGATGCCGTAGAAGCGCCCGGTGCGGCCCGCCATCGCATCCTTGAAGTAAGGCCGATAGGCGTAGTTCTCGCCAACGAAGGTCAGCACCTGGTTCCAGTTGCTCGAAGCCAGCGTCGTCCCGCCGGCATCCAGCAGGTAGACGGCAGAAATGCCGGAGGCCTTCGCCACCGTTTCAAGATACGCGTTGGCGGCGGCCTGGGCCGCCAGCGTGTTCGTGTCCAGCAGCGAGCCAAGCGTTGACTTGAGTCCGATGATGCCTGGCAGGGCTTCGTTGCGATGGACGAGCGCCTGCAGGCTGAGCACGACAAACTCGAGGCGTTTCGCGGCGCCCCGGGCCTGTTCTTCCCGATAGAAAGTGAAGGTGGCCACATAGGCGACCGCGCCGCACAGCGCGCATGCCGCCAGCACGACAACGTGGCGCCACCGCCAGCGGAGCGTCGTGCCCGCCCGGGCGGGTATCGAGAGATCGCCCGAGGATGCATCGCGCAGCGGATCCGCCGCAGGCAAGACCCGCAGCGAAGAGGCATTGCGGGGTGTCGTCATGGGCGATCCGTGGGGTCAACCTGCCTGCACGGCGCAGGCCCATTCTTCCATCAGCGCCGTCCCCGGCGCGATGCAGGGGGCTCGGGCTCCAGCTCCCCGGGGGTGGTGTCGGTGGCATCCCTGAGCTGCCCTTCATGGTCGTGGTGAACCAGCAGCTGCCGCGTGCGCTGCCAGGACGACAGGCGGGCGGGCGGCACGTCAATGTAGGAGGCCAATGCGGACAGCGACGATGGCTCATGGGTGGATGGCGCCTCGCGTTCATGCTGGCGGCGGCGCCACGGTGCCACCACCAACATCGATACAAGGATCGCGGCGATCACTGCCGCGTACAGGCCAAGCAGATGTAGCACTTCGGGCTGCGAGCGGGCATTGAGCACATAGGGCCAAGCGTACCAGACCGCACAGAACCAGATCGCAAGGGTGAGCGCAGGGCGCAGCACGCGCAGCCAGAGGTATATGGCGAGCGTGCGCCGCGGCGACCGGCCCGCGCCGAACGCCTGCAGCGAAACCCGGGCGGCATCGATGATCGGCTCCTCGCCCACTGGCTGCCCCCAGGAATGCCGCCGGCTCGGTGGGCGCACGTCGGCGTGCGGCGCGGGCGGCAGGGAATGGTCGTCAGGCTCATGAGACATCGGAGACTCCTCGGTCGGGGCTCGTCCACACAGCGCGCTTGCCGCGGCGGCGCATCAGAGCGTTGGGAAGCGCGACCACGGTGGTGGTCATCGTGATGGTCCAGAATGCGATCGGATACCAAATCGTTCCCGCGAAATAGCGCATGAGATCGCGGTCGTAGCGCCGGTCGATCCACAGGCTCAGCAGCATCTGCAGGATGCAGGTCATGGCCAGCAGCGTGCCTTGCCAGTGCGGAAGAAGCGTGGAGTGCCAGACCGACTCCTGCGGCAGCAGCGGACGCATCGCGCTGATCAGCAGCACGATCGCCATCGCGTAGGCCCACACCACGCTCGCCATGTATTCGCCATAGATGAGCCACAGGCGCCAGCTGCGCAGACGCAGGATGGAGGGCGTGATGCGCAGTATGGTCTGGATACCGCCCACCGCCCAGCGCAGGCGTTGTTTCCAGAGGCCGCGCAGGGTTTCCGGCATCAGAATCCAGCACAGCGCGCGCGGCTCGAACCGCAGCCGCCAGCCAAGGAGCTGCAACTTCCAGCTGATGTCGATGTCTTCGGTGAGCACATCGGGGCTCCAGAAGCCCACCTCGAGTACCGCGCGGCGGCGGAACATGGCGAGCACGCCGGACACCGTGAACAGCGTGCCGACAAGCTGCTGCGAGCGCTTGATGAGACCGATGATCGAGGAGAACTCTCCCACCTGCATGCGCCCGAGCAGCGTGGTGCGCGTACGGATGCGCGGGTTGCCCGTGACGGCGCCAATGCGGTCCGAGACCAGCATGCGCCGCAGCATCCAGGCGATGGCGTTGGGGTCCACCAGCGCGTCCCCGTCGATGCCGAGAATGTACTCGCCGCGCGCGAGCTGGCTCGCGGTGTTGAGGCCGACGGCCTTGCCCTGGTTGCTGGCGTTGTGGATCACGCGCAGGCGGCTGAACTCCAGCGTCATCGCGTCGAGCAGCTCGCCAGTTCCATCGGTGCTGCCATCATTGACGGCGATCACTTCATAGTTCGGGTAGCGCGTGCGCATCAGCTGCTCGATCACTTCTCGCAGGTGAGGCGCCTCATTGAAACAAGGGACCACCACCGTGACGAACGGCCGCGAGGGCAATGCCAGCAAAGGGTCGGTCTCTACGTCGTCCTTGCGTTCGAACGCCCACGCGTGCGAAAGGCCGCCGGCCATCCACACCCACGCCATGAAGAACGGGTAGTAGAAAACGAAACCGAAGAGCAGCGAGGGCAGCGCCTGGACGAGCCACGGGCCGGAGGTCATCGGGATTCCCCGGCCTGCGCAGGGACCGCAGGCCCCGTCTGTGGAGGGACCGTCGCCGCGGCACCCGCCGGCGAGCGCAGCGCGCGCGGCAGCAGCTTGCGCACCGAGATCGCGCGGCGCACCGTGTCGAGCGAGGGATGGTTGCCAAGAAAGTCATCCGGGTAGTAGCCCAGGTGCCGCACGCCTGCGCGCTGCAGCTGCGCCCACTGGCGCGTGAGCTCGTCGTTGGGCACGGGCTTTCCGGTATGCCAGTCGCGGGCCTGCAATTCGAACACGGTGCCGTCCAGGCCACGGGGGGTGTCGGCTGCGCGGCGCGCCAGCCGGGCAAGCCAGCCCTGGGCATCGCTCTCGCGCTCCATGCGCGGCATGGCCATCAGCGCAACATAGTCGTAGGCCGCGAGCGATGCTTCGTAGTTTTGCGCGAACCATTGCTCCGCCTCGGGTTCGAGCACGGGCCGGGCGTACAGGTTGCGCGCGGTTTCCAGCGTCGGCCGCCAGGCGCCCACCCGGCCCAGGAGCTCCTGGGTGAACTCGATGAGGTGGCGGGTCTTGGCGGTGGTCCAGCGGGACCGCAGCGCCGGATCGGAGTGGATGGCGCCCACGTCGGGCGGCAGGCCCCAGCGGGCGTAGGCGGACAGCGCGTCGGGAGAGGCGTCCTCGTCGTCGGCCAGCATTGCGTCGTCGTGGAACAGCAGGCCATCGAAGAAGGTGTAGCGGCCCAGGTCTTCATAGATGTCGCCGATCAGCGTGCGCACCGCCGGATGGAAGGGCGTGAGCCGGTGATAGCGGTCGGCCGGCGCCTTGCCGCCCCGCGTCATCACCGTATGGGCAGACAGCGGATGCGAAGCCGGCAGACGGTAGGCCATCACCGGCATCCAGGCATAGACCTTCACGCCGACGCGGCTGCGCAGCTGCCAGGCAGCGCGGCCGAACAGGTCGGCGCGCACGGGCAGATGGCGGTTCGGGAAGTACATGGCATCGGCCACGCCGTCGCCATCGGGGTCGGCGTAGGCCTGCAGGAACACCGAGCGCGGCCGCACGGCGGCCACACGCTCGATCAGTGCCGAAAGGTTGCGCTCCTGCTGTCCCGGATCGGGGTCGTACACATAGTCAAGGTCCACGTGCATCACGCGGTTGACAGGCCGCGTCTCGCCGCCCGCAGGGCTGCGCAGGAGCTGGGCGTATTCGGGCGCCGCATTGTCGTAGACGGCCAGCGCGCGGCGGATGCGTGCGAGCGGCACGGCGGCCGTATTGGGGCCATCGTCCAGCGTGAAGGTGATCGGCATGCCCGCGCGCTCGGAGGCCCGCAGCGCCATCGCGTTGTAGGCGCCATAAGGCCAGACGGTGGCGCGGACCCTGGCGCCGGTGCGCGCCTCGATGATCTCCCGGCTGCGGCGCAGGTCGGTCTCGATGCGGTGCAGGTAGGCGGCATCTTCTTCGTAGCGGCCGGTCCCGGGATCGTAGCGATGCGTGGCGGCGGCCGCCAGCATGTTCCCCTGCGGGTTGGCCTGGATGCCCATGTGCATGGCATCGCTGTGGCTGGCGAACTCGGCCAGGCCCGAGCGCGCCATTTCGGCGGCCTCGCGCCAGAGCAGGAAGTTCTCGCGCGGCGCCGGCTTGTCGCCCCAGTGCACCGGCTGGCCTTCGGGCACCTCGAGCCAGCTCGTCACCAGCGCGAACAGCGCCGGGTACCCGTAGCGCTTGAGCAGCGGAAACACCTTGGTGTAGGCGCTGCGGTAGCCGTCGTCGAAGGTCAACAGCACGGGCCGGACGGGCAGGGGCCGGCCGCCCGCACGCGCGTCGATGATCTGCTGCAGGCTCACCGGGTGGTAGCCGCTGTACTGCAGCCAGGCGAACACCTCCACGAGCGTGCGGTCGTCAATGGCGGTGGCATCGGGCGAGCTCTCGAAACTGGCGCGCACGCCGGTGCGCACGTCATGGAACGAGATCACGCGAAAGCTCACGCCATCGTCGGGGTCAGCCGGCGGCAGCGGTTGGGCGGGCGCAAGCCGGGACAGCGCGCACAGCGCAAGCCCGATCAGCAGCCATGGCATGGCGGCCCGCAGGAAGGGGAAGGTGTTCTTTGCGAACATCACTGCAGGGGCATCGAGAAGTTCAGAAAGACGCTGCGCTGTCGTTCGCGCACGCCGTCGTAGGGATGGCTGGCGATGCCCAGGCCGTAGCGCAGCGTGAGCCGCTGGCCCAGGCTCCAGCTGTGTTCATAGCGCAGGCTCCACATCGGGCCGCTGCCGAAGCCGCGCTGGTGATAGTTGCCGCCACCGACCTCGATGGCCTGGAAGAACTGCCGGTCGTCGCTCTTCCACGTGAGCCATTGGGCCCGCGCCGCAAGCCGCACGCTGGCATCGCGCGGCGGGTTGAAGTACGGCGTGTCCAGCACGCGGCCACGGCCCGTGCCGGCCTCGAGCCGGGTCTCGGCCTGGACGCGCGGCGTGCTGACCCAGCGCTCGGTCCAGCCCAGGCCCAGGCCGCTGCGCACATTGCCGTCGCTGAAATCCAGGCGCTGCCACTGCAGGTTGAAGCGGCGCGCCTCGTTCACCACATGGCCCACGCCGCCCGCCATCTCGCGCGCGCCTGTGCCAGCCACCCGCGCTTTCCAGGGCAGTTCCTTGCTGTCGCCATCGTAGGCAGCCCACAGCCGCCAGGCATCGCTGGCGCGGTAATCGACGCGACCGGCCATCCCGTTGCGGTAGGGGCCGGCAGCGGCATGCTGCAGAGCACCTTCGGCCACCCAGGGACCGCGCTGCCAGCGCAGGCCGAGGCCACCACGGACCCTTTTGGCGTTGCCGGCCTCGGTGCTGCCCTGGGCGAGCGACTGGTCGTAGAACACGCGCCACTGGTCTGCGATGAGTCCCGAACTCAGCCGGCTGTCGATGCGCCACTCGCTGCTGGCGATCACGGCGCCACCACGCGACGCCGCGGCGTCGACCTCAAGCCGCGCACCGGTGAGGGTATCGCGCTTGCGTTCCATGTCGCGCACCTGCAGGCTGTCGGGAACATCGGCCACCAGCGATGCGGCGCGCTGGCGGGCTTCGCCGAACCAGCCCGCACCGAGCAGCGCCTCGACATGGCCGACGCGCATGCCGATGTCGTCGGGATGGTCCGCCATCTGCGCCTCAAGGCGCGCGAGCCCGGCCTCGGGGCGTTCGCGCAAGCGCTCGGTGAGACTGGCGCCAAGGGCATAGCCCGCGTTGAGCGGCGCGTCCAGCGTCAGCGCCGTGAAGCTCTGCTGAGCAAGCGCGAGCCGGTCGGTGTAAAGCTGCATCAGCGCACGCATGCCAATCACCTCGGTGTATTGGCTGTTGGGCCGGCCAGGTTCGGGTGCCAGGCGCGTGAGCGCCGGCGTGCTCTCCTCGAGCCGCTTGAGCAGGGCTTCAGCCTGTTCGAAGCGGCCGGTGTCCAGATAGGCATAGACCAGGCCGAAGTGGATTTCGCCCGGCATCGGCACGTCCGCCCCGCCCTTCGCGATGGCGGCCTCATACAGGGGCACGGCCTCGGCCGAACGGCGCTCCTGCGCGAAAGCGCGGGCCGCCGCGGCGAGTCCGTGGAACGGCAGGTCGATGCCCGCCAAGCTCAGGGTTTCGTAGAGCGCGACGGCGTCCCCGGGACGGCCGCGCTCCACCAGCGCGAGCAGCCGATCGGACTCAAGATTCCTGCGCAGCACGCGCCAGGCCTCGGCGTCCGCGCCGTGGGCCTGCTGCGCCGCGGCTTCGAGCCGGACCAGGGCGGCCTCCTGGCCGGCCAGCACCTTGTCGAGTGCGACCACGCGCGCCACGCCCCGGCGTTGGTCGCGCTCCTGGAGGGCCCAGCGCAGCCGCTGGGCCAGTGCCTTCTGCTGCAGCATGGACAGCGCCAGCGCGGAAAAGGCGCCGGGGTTTTTCCCTGCGGCCGCTTCGGCGTCGTCGAAGGCGGTAGGCGCCGCGCCGTTGTCGGCGAGCAGAAAGTCGGCCTCGCGGCGAATGTCCAGGCGCTCGGGGCGCAGCGCACCGGCCTCGGCGTAGGCGGCCATCGCGATCAGTGGCTGGTCTTCGGCGCGGGCCACGGCAGCGCGCAACTCCAGCAGCGCGACACGGACTTCGATGTGCTCTGCCGCTTTCCGCATGAGCGCCTCGCTGATTGTTTTCGCGCCCACGACATCTCCGCTGTCGAGGCGCCAGAAAGCTTCGTGGATGCGGGGTCCGAGCGCCTGCGGCTGCCGCGCGCGCCAGATGCTGATGGTGTCGCCTTGCAACGCGGTGTCCTGCACGCGCCGCGCGGCCACGGCGAGCGTCTCCAGCGCGTAGTCGCTCAACCCCGCCGGGGTTTGCTGGCGTCCCAATGTCACGGCTTCGGCGAACTGACCACCGGCGGTCGCCATCACGACGGCGTCGGAGACCAGACGCTGGCGCACGCTGTCGCTCAATGGCACGTCGAGCCAGTCCTTCAACTGCTGCAGCGCTTGGGCCGGGGGGACATGCCCCCCGCGGTGCGCCAGGATCAAGGCATCATGCCGCTGCGGGTCATAGGCCATGGAACTGCGGTCCGTGGCAGCTGGGGTGGAGTCCGCCGGGTTCGCGAATGCCACCGAGGCACCCAGCATCAATGCGCAGGCGATGGGAGGGAAAGCCTTCGACCACCTTCGATGCCGCAGCGGAACTGCCCCGACAGCCCCGGATGGCCGTTCCGCGGCAAACGATCCGCCGTCTTGTTGGAGGACTGGCACTCGGCAATCCGGCTATCGATGGAATTTGGCAGCAGTGCGCGGCGCCCATGCACGCCCCAGGCGCTCGCCGTCATCGCCGATGACTGCCTGGCAAGACGGGTGGAGGCAGGGTGGAGGGGCGTGCGGCTTGGGGTGTGACAGCATGGAGATGGGGGTTCCTGAACCTGTGTTGGACGAAGCCGCCTTGTTCATGGCGGCTTGAAATCACGCGAGAAGATGGTTCACACGACATCCATTTCTGCAATCGATGAACCGATCAACGAATGTCCATCTAGCAACGCATGTGCCACACGGCGCCATCCTTGGAAGTCATTGATTTCAAAGAGATTTCCATTTCCATGGCGGCACCTTTCCCGCATTCCTGGATGAAAATCCATCCCAAAAAACCGGAGAGGCTGGAAATCCGCACATGCCGCGCGGTGATGCCCTGCGCCCGCGTTCACCCCGGACGCGGCATGTGCCTGAAGGAAAGACAACCCCGGGCTTGTCCGGCCCGTGCCGGTGGCCAATGAGCCGACAGACCGCCCCCATACGCTGGGCGCCTTGCGGCTGGGGGGTGTCGCTGCGGGTGGATGGCCGCGCTGCGCATCCACAGAATGGCCATGGGGCTTCGGCAGCAACCTCGACGGATCCGAAACCTTCCCAGCCACGGACTGGGCGGCCGCCTTCAACGATCCAGCGTGCGCAACACCTGCGCGAGCTTCTTCACAGCGGTCTCCAGTTCCTTCGGCGCATACGCGGCAAATCCCATGAGGAATCCGGCCCGGCTCGTGCCCGCTGCATGCAATGGCGTCAGTCCCAGCAGATCGATACCGGCACGCTGCGCTGCGCCCATGGCTTCCAGCTCGGGAATGTCGCGAATGAACCGGCAGGGCATTTGCATGCCGCCGTCCGGCACTTCAGGCTCGACGAAGTCCGCCAGGTGCCTGCGCACGAGCAGTTCCAGGGCATCGCGCCGCTCACAATAGACGGCACGCATGGTCCGCACGTGGGCCCCGAAATGGCCACCCTCCATGAAGCGCGCCAGGGTCAGTTGCGGAATCGGCGCGCTGTGGCCATCCAGCAGGGTGCGTGCGGCGGTCATCGGAGCCACGAGTTCGGGCGGCAGCACCATGAAGGCAATGCGCAAGCCCGGAAACATCGACTTCGTGAATGTGCCGATGTAGATCGTTCGCTGGTTCGGGTCCAGGCCCTGCACGCAGGCCGTGGGCTTGCCCGCGTAATGGAACTCGCTGTCGTAGTCATCCTCGATGATCCAGGCCTGGTGCTGCCGGGCCCATTCGATGATGTCCAGCCGCCGGTCCAGCGCCAGGGTCGCTCCGGTCGGAAATTGATGCGAAGGCGTGAGAAACACCGCCTTGCCCGGTTGCCGCGCCTTGCGCAGAGGCTCCACCCGCATTCCCTCCCCATCCAGCGGCACGGGCACACATTCCAGCCCCGCGGCGTCGAACGCCTTGCGCGCGCCGTGGTACACGGGGTCTTCAACGAAGATGCGGTCGCCAGCGTCCAGCAGCACGGTAGCGCACAGGGTCAGGGCCTGCTGGGAGCTGGTGAGCACCAGCACACGCTCGGCCGTGGCATGCGCGCCGCGTTCGAGATTGACGTAGTTCGCAATCGCACGCCGTAGCGGCTCCATCCCTTGCGGTGGGCTGTGCAGCAGTGCCGTGGTGCCCCAGTCCTTCAGCACCTGCCGCTCCAGCCGCTCCCAGGTGGCCAGCGGGAAGCCGCGCGTTTCCGGCACGCCGGGAGCGAACGGGCGGGGAGCCAGAAAGTCCCGCACCCCACCGCCGCGGAACATGGCCGATCCGCGCTGGCTCAACCGCAGAGGTTCCCGCCGTGCCGCAGGGCGCCGCCCCGTGCCCCGCCCCCGCAAACGCTGAGCCCTCTCCGAAACGAAGCTGCCGCTGCCCACGCGCCGTTCGATAAACCCGTCGGCATGCAGCTGGCTGTATGCCGCCTCCACCGTGTCGCGAGACAGGCCCAGCGACTTTGCCAGTGCGCGCGACGCAGGCAGCGGTGCCCCCACCTCCAGCGCACCGTCGAGGATGAGTTGCCGGATGGCGCGCTGAATGCGCGCGTGCAGGGGCAAAGCGCCATGCGCTGGATCGAGCACCCAGGCTTTCACGGATTCAAGTTGCGCATGCTTGAACAATTGGCCGGTATCTCATTGAAAAATTGGCTGGGCACAGTATGCCATTTCAAGTCTATAAATCAGCACCATGGCCCGCTCCATGGCGCCACTTTCAGGAGCCCCGATCCCACATGCCGTCCCCACCGCCCGCCTCCTCTTCCCGCTGGTCCGATCTCGCCCATCCCATTGTTGCGGGCCTCATTTCCGTCATCGTCAACTACGGCGGTACCTTCATTCTCGTGTTCCAGGCGGCCAGGGTGGCAGGCCTGAGCCCGGAGCTGACGGCATCGTGGGTGTGGTCGATCTCGATTGGCGTGGGTGTCACGGGGCTGGTGCTGAGCTGGCGGACGCGCGAGCCGATCATTACCGCGTGGTCCACGCCGGCTGCAGCGTTCCTGGTGACGGCGCTGGCGACCACGCCCTATGCCGAAGCGGTGGGCGCGTACCTGATCTCTGCCGCGGCCTTTGTGGCGCTGGGGCTGTCAGGCTGGTTCGACCGCTTGATCCGGCTGATTCCTCCGGGCGTGGCCGCAGGCTTGCTCGCGGGCATCCTGCTGCAGTTCGGCATCCAGGCTTTCGGCGGCATGGGCATCGATCCGGTACTGGCTGGCTTGCTGATCGCGACCTACTTGGTGCTCAAGCGGCTCAGTGCACGCTATGCCGTCGTGGGCATCCTGGCGCTGGGCCTGCTCTTTCTGCTCATGCAGGACCGGGTGGACCTGTCGGGACTGTCGTTGAGGCTCGCCGCCCCGGTCTTCACCATGCCGGCGTTCTCGCTCAACGCGTTGCTGAGCGTGGCCTTGCCGCTGTTTCTCATCACGCTGACCGGCCAGTACATGCCCGGCATGCTGGTGCTGCGCAATGACGGGTTCAAGACCAGCGCCAATCCCATCGTGGCGCTGACCGGGCTCGGCTCGCTGCTGATGGCGCCGTTCGGTTCGCATGCCTTCAACGTGGCCGCCATCACGGCCGCCATCGCCACGGGCCGGGAGGCGCACGAAGATCCGTCCAAGCGCTGGATTGCAGGCATCGCCGCAGGCGTGAGCTACATCCTCGTAGGCGTGTTCGGGGTCACACTGGCCGCCGTCTTCATGGCCCTCCCGGCGACCTTCATCACGACGCTGGCGGGCCTGGCGCTGCTGGGCACCATCGGCGGCAGCTTGGCCACTGCCCTGGCCGACGTGAAGACGCGCGAAGCGTCGCTGATCACCTTCCTGGCTGCGGCGGCCAACATCACGCTGTTGGGCATCGGTGGTGCGTTCTGGGGCCTGGTGGTGGGCCTGGCGGCCCACGCCGTGCTCAATGGCACGCTACCGCGCCGCGGGCGCCCCGCCACCGCGGCACTGGCCGCAGAGCCCGCGATCGTCAAGAGGGAAAGGAACCAGGCCAATGCTTGAGCCACCGGACACCCAGACCCGCCACGGCCAGCATGGCCGCTATCCGCAGGCAGCTTCCGTCGATGACTTGCGGCGCAACTTGGCGGTGGTGCGCGCCCGCATGGATGCCGCCTGCCGCCGCGCGGGGCGCGACCCGGCCGGGGTGCGCCTGCTGCCGGTGAGCAAGACCAAGCCCGAGTCCAGCCTGCGCCTGGCCTACGCGGCGGGTTGCCGCCTGCTGGGTGAAAACAAGGTGCAGGAAGCCTTCGGCAAATGGGAAGCCATGCAGGACCTGGCCGATCTGCACTGGTCGGTCATCGGCCATCTGCAGACCAACAAGGCCAGGCTGGTGGCGCGCTTCGCCAGTGAGTTCCAGGCTTTGGACAGTCTGCGCGTAGCCGAGGCGCTGGAGCGCCGTCTGCAGGCCGAGGGCCGCGCGCTGGATGTGTTCGTGCAGGTCAACACCTCCGGCGAGGCCAGCAAGTACGGCCTGACGCCCGAGGACGTTCCGGCGTTCCTGCGCGCCCTGCCCGCTTTCCCGGCACTGCGCGTGCGCGGGCTGATGACGCTCGCGCTGTTTTCTTCCGATGCCGAGCGGGTGCGCCAGTGCTTCATTCTGCTGCGCACTTTGCGCGACCAGTTGCGCCAGAGTGCGCCCGCCAGCATCGCCTTGGAGGAGCTGTCCATGGGCATGTCCGGCGATTTCGAGATCGCCATCGAGGAAGGCGCCACGGTGGTGCGTGTCGGCCAGGCCATCTTTGGCGCCCGCCCCCTGCCCGACAGCCACTACTGGCCCGGCGAGCCCAGCACCCAGGAGCCACGCCCATGAAAACCGCCATTGCCCTGCGCCATCTGCATTTTGAAGACCTGGGCACGCTCGAGCCGCTGCTGGCGGCGCGTGGCTATGCCGTGCGCTATCTGGACGCCACCACGGATGATCTGCACGCCGTGGACACGACCGCGGCGGATCTGCTGGTGGTGCTGGGCGGCCCCATCGGCGCTTTCGATGACCACATCTACCCCTTCATCCACGACGAGCTGGCGGTGATACGTCAGCGGCTGCAAAGCCGGCGACCGCTGCTGGGCATCTGCCTGGGCGCGCAGCTGATTGCCCGCGCCCTGGGTGCGGGTGTTGCCAGCATGGGCATCAAGGAAATCGGCTTTGCGCCCCTGGTGCTGACCCCGGAAGGCGAGGCATCGCCGCTGGCGGCGCTGGCCCACATGCCCGTGCTGCACTGGCATGGCGACCGCTTCGACATTCCCGAGGGGGCAACGCGACTGGCGGGTACACCCACCTGCGCCAACCAGGCCTTCCGCATGGGACGCCACGTGCTGGCGCTGCAATGTCATCTGGAAGCCGACCCCCGCCAGATCGAGCGATGGCTGGTCGGCCATGCCTGCGAACTCGCGCAGGCGGGCATCGATCCGCGCGCATTGCGCGCCGAAGCGCAAGCCTTGCAACCCGGTTTGCCGCTGGCGGCACGGGCGGCTTTCACCGCCTGGCTGGACGGTATCGAGCCAGGCCTTCAGGAGGAGACTCCGTGAGAAAAACCCGGCATTCCACGGCATCTCGACCGCCATGAACCGGCCCGGCCTGGACCGACCCCGGGCCAGAAATGGATAGCCCCATTTCTGGCCCGGGACGCACGCCGCCGTCGCATGCGCTGAGGGCTGCGGGGCCCCTCAGTGCCTGTGCGAATGATGGGCATCCGGCACGTGGGCGTGGCGGTGCCGCACCGGACCGTGGACGTGCACATGGCTGTGCGGCCCCGCGGGCATGGGCTCATGGGCGTGCCCATGGTGACCGTCGTCATGGGTGTGGGCGTGCTCATGTTCCAGGAACTCGTGCGCATGCTCGTGGTGATGCGACTCCATCAAATGAACGGCCACCCCCAGCAGCATCAGCACGCCCCCCGGCGGCATGCCCCACCCCCCGGGGCGATCCCCCAGCATGAGCGCCAGCGCCGCGCCCATGAACGGGGCAAAGGCAAATACCGATCCCGTGCGTGCCGCCCCGAGCGCGCGCTGTGCGAGCAGGTAGAAATGCAGGCTCAGGCCATAGCCGCTTGCACCCACGGCCAGAAGCCCCAGGGCGGGCCCCGCCGCGGGAGCGGGCTCGTCCGTCAGCCAGGCCAGCGCCAGCGTGGCGGTGACGCCCAGCACGGCCTTCGCCACCACGACCTGCCCCGGGTCACGCTCCGCCAGCGCACGTGACAGCGTGTTGTCCAGGCCCCAGGCTGCCGTGGCGCCCACAACGGCCATCAGTCCCCAGAACTGGCTGCTGTTTCCGCTCTGCCCCTGGTCCAGCACGAGGGCGATCCCGCCGGCCAGCAGCAGTGCCACGGCCAGTCCCACTCTGCGGTCCATGGTTTCGCCGTAGAGGCGCCATGCCAGCAAGGCCGTGAACAGCGCCTCCAGGGTCAGCATCAGCGACGCGCCGGTGCCGCTCGTGCGCTGCAGACCCCAGGCCAGGGCCACGGGGCCGATGCTGGCGCCCAGCAAGGCCATCGCCAGCAGGCGCGGAAAGTCTGAACGCCGCAGGCGCGCCTCCCGCTCGGCGGGCTGGCGCAGCAGTGCGCCGATGAAGGCAGCGCCTGCATAGAGCAGCGCCGCCGTGGTGAACGGGCCAACGCCCAGGCCGAGTTTCTGCACCAGCGGCGTGCTGATGCCAAACAGGACGGCCGCCAGCAACGCAAGCAGGCCGCCCCGCAGGGCGGGAAGGGTGTGGGTCGGATCTTTCATCAGCGCTCCATTCTTGCCCATCGGCCCGATCGGCGCCCCCGCCCTGCTGGCATTCTTCTTTCTTTCCCGCCTCCAAAAAAGGCTCCGGCCAGGGCGCTGTTCGCACCCGCAGCGCTGGCCCTTGCCTGCCATGTGTGGCTACAAGCTCGAGCCCCCATCGACGACCAACTGGACCCCGGTGATGTAGGACGAATCGTCCGAGGCAAGAAACAGCGCGGCCTTGGCGATGTCCCAGGGCGAACCCTGGCGCCCCATCGGGCATCGCGCATCACGGGCCCGGTGGCCGGCTGCAGCCTCTTCCGCGCCGCCGTACAGAGCGTCGGCATGGGGGGTGCGGATCATGCCGGGGATGATGCAGTTGCAACGCACCTGGTCCGCGGCATATTGCCGGGCAATGACACGGGTCATGTGGTTCAGGCCGGCTTTGGACGTGCTGTACGACAGAAACTGCATGGGGCTCCACTTCAGGCTTGCCGTGGACGAGACATTGATGATGGAGCCCGACTTGCGGGCGCGCATCCCGGGCACCACAGCACGTGACGTGGCCATCGCTCCGCGAAGGTTGATCTCCATGACCCGGTCCCAGTCCTCATCCTTCACCTCCAGGAGGTCGCCCTGCATTTCAATGCCCACGTTGTTGTGCAACACGTCGATGCGCCCGTGCTGCGACAGAAGCTGGCGCACGACATCGTTCACTTGCGCCGTGTCGGTGACGTCCATCTGCACGGCCTGGGCGCGGCCGGATTCCCCGTGAATCATCTTTGCAGCGAGCCCGGCGGCGTCCAGCGAGCGGTCTGCACAAACCACGATCGCGCCTTCCCGCGCGAAGGTGAGCGCACACGCGGTCCCATTGCCCACCTGCCCTGCGTCCGTGAAGTCCTTGCGCAGGGTACCGGCACCCGTGACGAGCACCACCTTGTCTTTCAGTTTCATAGCCCAGCCTTTGAGGAAACGTTTCCTCTCATGCTATGCCAACCTCGTCACGGAGCGGATGGGGATAACCCCACGGTCTCGCGGTTCGTCGGGTGAATTTGCGCAGTGGGCCTATTGCCTTGGGGGAATTTCAGAAATCAACACCTGTCGACATGGCAGGGTAAACCCCGGTCAACCCTTTGGCAGAATCTGCGCAAAATAGCGCAAACGTTTCCACAACAAGGAAAAGGACCCATGACCAACGAAGAGTTGCGCCAGGCGCGCATCCAGACCGTGCGAGACCACATGGCGCTGGAGTGCACCCAGGACTGGGACGGTGTCATCGACACCTTCGAGCACCCGCGGTATGAGATGTATGGCAATGGCGCTGTCTACGACGGCGAAGAGCAGGTTCGCGCCTACTTCCACGCTTCGCGCCAGGCCTTCCCGGACCAAGCCAACGAAGTCATCGCCATCGCCGCCGACGATGCACAGAACACCGTGCTGGTGGAGTTCTTCCTTTTCGGAACTCACCTGGGCGAGTTCCGCGTGCGCGACAGGACGTTTGCGCCGACCGGCAAGAGCTTCAAGGTGCGCATGGCGGCCACGTTCCTGTTCAAGCCGGGCTCGGCGAAAATCATCTGCGAGCGCCCCTACACCTCGCCGGACCTCAAGCTTCAGCAACTCGGGCTCCTGTAGGTGCAACACCCACCCCTTCAGGCCGGCGCGCTAGATGGTCGCGCACGACTCCCGCTCGATGAGCCGCATCTCCACAACGGCCGAACGGGGGCCTGTGGATTCGTCCCGCATCTGGGAGAGCAGCAGCGAGGAGATGTCGCCCGACAACGCCTTGATGTCCCAGGCCAGCGAGGTGATGGACGGGCTGTGCAGTTCCGAGAAGTCCGAGTCGCCGATGGATATCACGCTCACGTCTTTCGGGATGACCCGCCGAGCGCTGCGTATCGCGGCCAGGACGCCCGCCAGAATCTTCGTGCCCAGGCACAGGAATGCCGTTGGCCGCTCTCCCGGCATGTTCAGGAGCATCTGGGCCCGCTCGGGAGGAAAGTTCATCGACGAATCCGCCAGGCAAATCAGGCTGGGGTCGAAGCCTATGGACGCTTCCACGAGGCAGTCCTGATAGGCCCGGATCCGGTCCTTGATGGGCTGGATCTGGCTGCCCGGTGTCAGAAGGGCGATGCGCCGGTGGCCCCTGGCAATCAGATAGCGCATCGCGGAGCACGTGCCCTGGTAGTGGTCGACCTTCACCGAACTCAGTGCGTTTCCTCCATCGCGGTCGAACAGAATTGTTGGCGTGCCTTTGATTTCAGACACCAGGTGCGCGATGGAGTCGGTTTGGCACGGGCCAAGAATGATGCCGTCGACCTCTCGGCTCTTGAACAGGCGCACGAGGTTGACTTCGGTCGAGATGTCGTTGTTGGAACTGGCGACAAAGCAGGCGTAGCCACTTTCGGACAGGCTGCGCTCGAGTGTCTTGACCAGGCGGCCGTAGAACGGATTGGAGATGTCGCTCACGATAACGCCCACCGCATGGCTCTGCTTGGAACGCATGGCCCGCGCAATCGCATTGGGCTGGTAACCCAGGCGCGCCGCAACCTCCTGAACCTTTTTCACCGTGTCTTCACTGACACGGCCCGCCCGGTTCATGGCCCGAGATGCGGTGCTGATCGAAACGCCCGCCACGCGAGCCACATCGTGAATGCTAACTGCTGCCATCGAATCCGCCGTCCGTTCAAATCATTCAATCGCCGCAATTTTACGCCTATTTTTAGTTTTTGCGGAAACGTTTCTTCATATTAACGCGGACAGGATACCCCATGGCAACCCCCACCTCGCTGACCCCACAAGATGAGCTGCTCACGGTCAATATCAGGAACATGGACTATTTCCCGGGCGGAGCACCGGGCTCAGAAATCATTCCGCTCTTTCTCGACCGGGAAAATGGAATATGGGTGCTTTATGGGAAATTCGCCCCTGGCACCAGGCTTCCAAAGCACTTCCACACAGGTACGGTGCACTTTTTCACCACCAAGGGGCAATGGAACTACGTCGAGTACCCCCAAAACCCGCAGACCGCCGGGAGCTACCTCTATGAGCCGGCGGGCTCCATCCACACTTTTTGCGTGCCTGACGACGCACCGGAGCCGGCGGAAGGATTCATGGTCGTTCACGGAGCCAATGTGAATTTCGATGGCGAGGCCTTCATGAATGTCCGCGATGCAGGGGCCATCGAAGACGGGATATTGAATTATGCAAGGACACAAGGGCATTCCATACCTGCATATATCTCACCCAGGGCTGCCGGATACAAAAACAGATAATCCCGGCCTGATTTTCAACCGCAAAAGGAGACATGATATGAAGTCGCGCAGAAACGTTCTGAAAACCACTGCGGCGGTCGCCGCCTCGGTGTTTGCTCCTGCCCTGTCATGGGCGCAAGCCAAATGGACGGCGAAAAAGCCGATTCAATTGATTGTTCCTGGCCAGGCAGGGGGCAACTCCGACATCTTTGCCCGACTGATCTCCAACGCCATCGGCAATGCCCTGGGCCAACCCATCGTGGTGGACAACAAGCCTGGCGCCTCGGGAACCTTGGCATCGGGCATTCTGAGCAAGTCGCCAGGAGACGGCCACTACCTGCTGGCCGCCAGCAGCGACACCCACACCATCTACCCGCACTTCTTCAACAATCCGAACTTCCGCCCCGAAGGCCACGTCCCCGTGGCCGTGCTGTGCTTCGTGCCGTTCGCGCTGGCCGTGCGCAAGGACCTGGACGTGAAGGACGTTGGCGAATTCATCGCGCTCGCCAAGCGCCAGCAAGTGAGCTTCTCGACCTGGGGCGTGGGCACCACCGGCCAGGCCGCCATGATGCTCTTCGGCCGCGCCGCCGGCACCAGGGAGATGCTGCACGTGCCGTTTACCGGCAGCGCTCCGGCTATTCAGGCGCTGATGGCTGGCCAGGTGGATGCCATGATGGGCGCCATTCCGCTGATTTCATCGGCACGCGCACACCTGAAGCCGCTGGCGGTCATGTCCAGGAACCGATCGCCGGCCATGCGCGATGTCCCCACGATGGACGAGGCAGGACTGGTCATCAACGAGACCAAGGAGTTCTGGGTGGGCATCATGGCGCCGCCCGGAACCCCCGCCGATGCCGTGCACACCATCGCCGACGAGGTGCGCAAGGCGATGGCCCTTGCGGCCGTGAAGAGCCGCATCGAAGAGCTCGGTGCCATCGCCGAGTTCGTCGGGCCGGAGGACTTCAAGAAGGTCATCTCCCACGAGTTCGCCCAGTGGGCCCGGATTGCCCGTGAAGCGGGTGTGACGCGCCAGAACATTGGCTAGGTGCCCGCATGTCGTCATCCGTGCTTTTCCTGCGATGAAACAGCTCCACCTGGGCAACACCACGGTCGACAAGGTCGTGGAAATCGACAATTTCTGGGTAGACCCCACTTGGCTCTATCCCAACATTGAACCGTCAGCAGTCTTGAAACACCAGGAGGCCTTGGGCCCGACGTTGATTCACCCAGAGACGAAGAAACTCAACCTGAGCTTTCACAGCTATCTGGTGCGCACGGGGACGGCCAATATCCTGGTGGACACCTGCAACGGAAATCACAAGGACCGGCCCCGCGCGAAGTGGCAGCACATGTTCAAGTCGCAGGAGTACTTGCGCAATCTGGCACGCCTGGGCCTGGGCCCCGAGGACATCGACATGGTTCTGTGCACCCACCTCCACACCGACCATGTGGGGTGGAACACCGTGCTCAGTGATGGCCGATGGATGCCGACTTTTCCCCGCGCAAAGTACATCTTTGCACGGGAAGAGTTCGAACATTTCCTTCGGCAGCACCAAAGCGGGCCGGAATTTCCGGTGGGCCAGGGCTCCTTCCTGGACAGCGTGCTGCCGGTCGTGGAGGCCGGGCAGGCCCTGTTGGTCGACTCCAACCACAGGGTGGATGGAGACCTGGCCAAAGGCGTCTGGCTCGAGGATGCCAAAGGGCATACGCCAGGCCACGTCACGGTCCATGTGAAGGACAACGGACAGCACGGGGTCATGACGGGCGACATCTTCCATCACCCCATCATCTTCCTGGAGCCCGGGCTCATCAACACCGGCGACTGGAACCCCACGCAGGCGCGGGAGACGCGGCAACGGCTTTGTGAGCGATTTGCCGACACATCGTCCGTCCTGCTGACGATGCACTTCCCCGCGCCGACCGCCGGCCGCATCCATTCATGCAGTCACGGCTTCAAGTTCAAGTACCTCAGCTGACGGGCCAGTGCAACCCCAAAAAGGAGACAACCGATGACGAAGACATTCAAGCTATCTCGCGTTCTTGCCGGCCTCGTGATGCTGGCGAGCGTGGCGGCCCTTGCGCAAGGCAAGGACTATCCCCACCGTCCCATCAAGCTCTTGCTTCCCTTGTCCGCGGGCAGCGGCGGCGACGCCCTGGGCCGCCTGGTCGCCGAAGCGATGGGCAAGCGCTTGAACGGATCGTTCTTCGTTGAAAACAGGGTGGGGGCCGGCGGGACCATCGGGGCCGCCCAGGCGGCCAAGTCGCCGAGCGACGGATACACCATCACGATGGGAGGCATGACGTCCCACATCATTGCGCCGGCCGTCTATGCGAAGCTGCCCTACGACCCCGTGAAGGACTTCACTCAAATTGGCCGCATCGGTACCGCAGGGGTCGTGGTGGTTTCCACGATGGCATTTCCCGCCAAGGACCTCAAGGGGCTGGTCGCGCACTCCAAGACCCTCGACAAACCGCTTCAGTACGCGACCTGGGGTCATGGTTCCACCGGTCACCTGTGTGGCGAAGTCATGGTTCAGAAAGCGGGAGCGAAATTCGACCACATCCCCTTCAAGTCTTCGTCCGACCTGGTCACAGGCCTTCTGGGCAACCACATCAACGTGGCGGTGCTCGACATGGGCACCGCGTCGCCCCTCGTGAAAGCAGGCAAGATCCGGGCGCTGGGCATCTGCGGAACACGCTCGCCCAGCATGCCGGACGTGGGGACCTACCCGGACCAAGGCATTGATTTCAAGAGCGAGCTCAGCTGGGTGCTGTTGGCCCCCGGGGGGTTGCCGGCGGAGTTGACGCTCAAGCTCACGGAGGCGCTGAAAGAATCGTTGGCGGACAAAGGCGTTGCGGACCGGATGCTGGAACTCGGAATACAGCCGGCCTACCTGCCGCCAGCGCAACTGCGCCAGCTGATGGCCGAAGACGTGGCAACCTGGAAGCAGGTGGCGGAAGCCGCGAACGTGCTGCCAAACTGAGCGCCACGCCCACATTCCTGCCAAGGCGGCGGATGCGGGCCGATTCTGCGAGTTGGCTCACTCGCGGGAAGCTGGGGACCACGGCGCAGGAGCGGTCACCGCACTCGCGGCCTATCGCCGCTGGCAAGGATGCGTTGCACCAACAAAAAGGGCTCCCAAAGGGAACCCAGTTTGCTTGTCATCAGTGCGGGTCTGTTCAAAACACTCCCCATGGCAGCGGCACCCGCGAAGTGCCGCCACCATGGGAAGGCCCGCAACTGCGTCAATTCAATTACATGGCGCTGAATTCGCCCGAAGGGATCTGGCCTGTGCGCACGGCTTCAGCGGCCTGGGCACGCACTGCGGCGCGGTCGGCGGTGGACTTGTAGGTCACCACACGCGAACCGGCGGGTTCGATGGAGCGGGTCTGTGCCACGGTGGCGGCTTCGGCTTGCACTTCGGCGCGGGTGCGGTTGGTTTCGAACTTGGTGGCGAACTGCGAAGCATCGGCTTCATCGGCCTGGGCACCGAAAGAAGCGAAAGCAGCCACAGCGGCGATGGAGAGGAAACGTGCGGTCGTGTTCATGATGAAAATCCTTGAAGTTAAAAAAGCGTCTCAAAAAAGCCGGGACAAAAACCATTTCTGAACCGGGTTCGGTGAGTCGCCTTGCGGGTTCGGCTCATCGATGGGTTGAACTGTACGCCTGGGGTATCCAAAGAAAAACCACCTGGTCGCGAACTAACTGTTCCAGTATTGAGAACAATCGAAAAGGAGCGCAGCTCCCCAGACCATTCTCAACAGCAAGCCGAACATCAACGCCTCGCCCTCCCATGTCCAGGCCCGCCTCAGTCGAGGGACACACTGGCGCTCTTGACGATGGCCTGCCAGCTTTTCAGGTCGTTGGCCAACAAGGTGGCCAATTCTGCCGGCGTGGAGGCGACGGGCTCCGCACCTTGTTCTTTCAAACTCCGCACGACGGCGGGGTCTACCAGCACTTCGTGAAGCGCCTGGTTCAGGCGGCCAAGGATCGGGGCAGGCAGCCCCTTGGGCGCAAAGACGCCGAACCAGGAGTCCACGACCATGTCTTTCAGGCCGCCCTCCCTGGCGGTGGGCAACTGAGAAAAGACAGGGGATCGCTGAGCGCCGGTGACGGCGATCGCTCGCAACTGGCCCGATTTGATGAAAGGCAGCGCGGTGGGTATGGTCGAAAACATGACCTGTGTCTGGCCCGCCATCAAATCCGTCAGCGCGGGAGCGGCGCCTTTGTAAGGCACATGGGTCATGGAAATGCCGGCCTGCTGCGACAGCATTTCCCCCGCGAGGTGAAAGATGCTGCCGGGCCCGGCCGAACCATAGTTCACCTTGCCCGGATGGGCCTTCGCATAGGCCACCAGTTCAGGCAAGGTCTTGATCGGAAGTGTCGGGTTGACGACCACCACGTTGTTGACACGCGCCACGAGCGACACCGGATCGAAGCTGTTCACGGGATTCCAGGACAGCTTTTTATACAGCGATGGATTGATCGCATTCGTTCCGTTGTAGCCCATCAGCAAGGTGTAGCCATCGGCCTTGGCGTTGGCGACTGCCGCCGCGCCGATGTTGCCGCCAGCACCGCCACGGTTGTCGACGATCACGGGTTGGCCCAGCTTCTTGCCCAAACCATCCGCCACGATGCGGCCGAGGATGTCGGTGGTCCCACCCGCCACGAAGGGCACCACGAGGGTGATGGGCTTGGTGGGGTAGTCCTGCGCACAGGCAAGTTGCGTGGCGAGCGGCAGTGCAACTGCCAGAGCGGCCTTGGCAGCCGCGGCGAGAACGAATCGGCGAGATGTAGCGGGCATGGTTGTCTCCTATGGATGTGTATGGATGTGGCGAGTCCTCGGGCCGCCAGGGGCGGCCCGTGCTCGGGTTTTCGCGAAAGTGGGAAAGGTCGCCTAGAACGACGCCTCGGCCTGCATGGACACCGCGCCGTCCGGCTGCGCAGTCCACAGCGTCAGGCCATCGCCGCTGGGCGCCGCATTGACGGTCAGCGGGGTGCCAAGCAGATTGGGCTGCACGCCGCGGTAGCGGAATTGCCGGAGCGGCCGCGTCCCCAGTCGTGCCGCCAGCCCCGCCAGGAGGGTGGCCTGCAGCGGTCCGTGCACGACCAGGTTGGCGTAGCCCTCGACGTTGCGGCAGTAGTCCAGGTCGTAGTGGATGCGATGGCCGTTGAAGGTGAGCGCCGAGTAGCGGAACAGCACCGTGGAGGTCGCCTCGAAAGGTTCGCTGTGGCTCGGTGCCGGCATGGCCACCGCGGCGGCGCGCGTCGTGCCAGGCGGCGTGGGTTGCTTGTAGACGATGTCGTGGTCTTCGGTGATCGCCACCGTTTGGCCATCGAGAATCTCGTGCCGCACCGTGACGAAAACCAGGTCGCCGCTGCGGCCGCGCTTGTGCTCGACCGAGGTGACGGCGGAGCGCTTGCGCACCGTGGTGCCCAGCGCCACCGGTGCGTGGAACGCGAGGCGACCGCCTGCCCACATCCGGTTCGCCAGGGGCACCGGAGGCAAGAACCCGCCCCGGGCCGGATGGCCATCGCGGCCGAGTTCGCTGGCGGGAAGCCCTTCCAGGAAATACAGCCAATGCCACAACGGCGGCAGCGGCGTGCCTTCGGCGAATTGCGCCTGCGGCAGCCCCAGCGTTGCGGCCATGAGGCGGGCATGGCGTACCGACAGCGTGTCTTCTGCGACAGACTCCCGGCCCATCCAGGTTCGAAGGAAATCCAGATCGAAGGCGCTGCCATCCGAGGTGTTCAGTGTGCTCATGGAGTGATCTCGTGTCATGCGGGAAGGAATTCGGCGCGCACGGCGGCGCCGTGCTGGTCCAGACCTGGCGCGGCCGTGAAGCGCCCGCTGTCCCAGGGGGCGCGGACGGGCGGTGCGACCAGGTCGAGTTCCTTGTCGCCGACAGCCATGGGCCAAGTGCGCAACGCGGGGTGCCGGGCCATATCGGCAACGGATCGCACCTGGCCGTAGGCGGTGTTGGCGACCTGCAACTGCTGCAAGGCCTGCGCAAGATCCAGTTCAGCGAACCTCTGGGCGATGAGTGCGTTGAGTTCCAGGCGGTTCTGCACACGCAGGTAGTTGCTGCTGAAACGCTCGTCCTGCGCCAGCGCGCCCTGCCCCAGGAAGGATTCGCAGAAGTTGCGCCATTCGCGCTCGTTCTGGATGCTGATGACCACGCTGCCACCATCGCGCGTGGCGTAGGCCCCGTAGGGGGCAATGGAGGGGTGCTGCAAACCCTGGCGCGTGGGAGCGCCGGCACCGTAGATCGCGTGCACGTAAGGCACCGTCATCCAGTCGGCGGCGCCATCGAAGAGCGAGACGGAGATGCCGCAACCCTTGCCAGTGCGCGCGCGCGAGGCCAGGGCGGAGAGGATGCCGATCGTCGCATTGAGGCCGGCACCGATGTCGCAGATCGATACGCCAATGCGACCGCACGCCTCGGGGGAGCCAGTGATGCCCGCCAGGCCGCTCTCGCATTGCACCAGCAGGTCATAGGCCTTGAGCGTGCTGGCGGGCCCCTCGGCGCCATAGCCGCTGATGTCGCAGGTGATGAGCCGGGGGTGGCGCACGCGCAGCGCGTCGCTGTCGAGCCCGGCGCGGGCCAGCGCCCCCGGAGCGAGGTTCTGCACGAAGACATCGGCCTTCGCCAGCAAGGCGTCGAGCACCGCGCGGTCATGCGGCTGCTTGAAGTCCAGCGCCACGGATTCCTTCCCGCGGTTGGTCCAGACGAAGTACGAGGCCTCGCCGTTGGCCGCACGGTCGTAGCCACGCGCGAAGTCGCCTTCGGGGCGTTCGATCTTGATGACCCGTGCGCCCATCTCGGCCAGCCTGCACGTTGCGAACGGTGCCGCCAGGGCTTGCTCCATGGCCACGACAAGAAGACCTTCGAACGGTTTTTTTGAAGGGGCGGTCGACGCCAAGGAGGTTGAAAGCAGTTCGGTGTTCATAGGCCGAAGTTTCAAACTCTGCGTCTCTGCCAACAAGCGAGTTTTTCCAAACCCAGCCTTCGTCTTGCGCGAACGCTCTTTGTACATACTAGGCGCTACTGAAGCTCCTGTGCGGGATCAATTCATGCGCTACGACTTGATGGATCTGAGAGTGTTTCTGGCCGTGGCCGATGCACAGAATCTCTCCCGCGGCGCCGCCCGCTGTTTTCTGGCACCGTCTTCAGCCAGCCTACGCCTCAGGGAGCTTGAGGAAGCCGTCGGGACACCACTCTTCAAACGCCATGCCCGCGGAATGGAACTCACGCCGGCTGGAGCCGTCATGCTGGAACACGCCCGCCGGTGTATTGCCCAGCTCGAACAGATGCATGCCGACCTGGCGCCATTCGCTGATGGAATTCGAGGCCACATCACCCTGTTCGCCAACAACAATGCCATCAGCAGTCACCTGCCTGGCGATCTGGCGCGATTCTTCGCGCGCCATCCATCGGTGCGCATCACCCTGGAGGAGCGGCCGAGCCTGGACATCGTGACAGCCATCATGGCAGGGCGCGCCGATCTCGGGGTCGTGGCCGTCGAACAACCGCACTCGGAACTGCGCTACCTGCCTTACCGAGAAGACGAATTGATTTTGCTCGTGCCACGTTCCAGCCCGCTGGCGGGACGCGGCAGCATCAATTTCGGCGCGTGCCTGAGTGAGCCTTTCGTCAGCCTTCAGTCCGGCATGGCCCTGCACACATTTCTGGCCAATCACGCGGTGGCGCTGGGCGGCAAATTGGATATCCGGGTGCAGGTATCGGGCTACCGCGCCATCGCGCAGCTCGTGGCCTCCGGGGCTGGCATCGGCGTCGTGCCACGCTCAGCGCTCCAGGATGCTGACCTGCAGCACCTGGCAGTGCTTGATATCAAGGAAACCTGGGCCATGCGCCATCTGCAGATATGCCTTCGGGAGCAGACCCTGCGCAGCCCTTTCGTTGCGCAGTTCATCGACACACTGTGCGAAGGAAACGCAAGCTCCTGATCACGGGCACCCGGCGGCCACGGGTTCATGCATGCTGGACACTGTCCAAGCGACTGCTCAATGTGCCCTGGCGGTGGCCAGCCCGGCCGCAGTTCTCATGGATGTTGCCGGAAGGCCTTGGCGCAGACACGGCGTCAGCGATCATCTGGTCCAGTTTCACGAGCAGCTCTTGCGAAGTGGTTGCGACGATGTGCCCGGCATCGGTCGGTACCAGCCCCCCTTTGCGGCGATAGAAGAGCACAACGCCCAGGCGCTCCTCAAGAATCCTCAAGCGACGGCTGGCACACATGACCGACATGTGGCACAGCGGAGACGCATGCGTCAACGAACCTGTTTGCGCGCAGGCGACCACCAGCCGCAGGGACAACAGGTCCAGCCGAGCCATGTTGGTGGAGGGCGCCGGCACCTTCTTCACCGACGCGACTTCATTCGCATTGCGCGACATTCACGCCGCATCCAGGGCTGTTTCGCGGGCAGCGCGCATGCATGGCGCCTGGCGCGCGCCCCACGCCGAAAATGCGGATGGCATATCTCATGGCTCCGTTCAACGGGAAAGGGCACTCCAGGACCTCTACAGAATCAACAACGCTCGGAAGTCATTGACATTGGTATGGGTGGGCCCGGTGACGAAAAGATCCCCGAGCGCCGAGAAGTAGCCGTACGCGTCATTTCTCTCCAGGTGATCGGCCAGCGTGAGGCCAGCCCCGCGGCCACGGGCGATCGTGTCGGGCATCACGAAGGCCCCCGCGTTGTCTTCAACACCATCGATTCCATCGGTGTCGGCTGCCAGCGCCCAAACGCCTGGCTCCCCCTGAAGAGCGTGGGCTAGCCCCATGCAGAACTCTCCCGCTCTCCCACCTCGGCCACGCAGGCTGCCAGCAGGTTGGGACCTGACCGTGACCGTGGTCTCTCCGCCAGAGAGCAGCAGCAACGGGCTCGTTCTGGAGTTGCCATCGCGCAGGGCATATCTTGCCAACGCAGCATGCACTTTGCCTACCTCCCGCGACTCGCCCTCGATGTCGTCGGAGAGGATGCGCGTCTCCATGCCCAGGCGGCGCGCTTCCTCGGCGGCTGCCAGCAATGATTCGTGGGGCGTGGCAATGAGGTGCACGCTGTTCCGCGCAAAACGCTTGTCTCCCGGCTTTGGGGTTTCCAGCTTTCCCTCGGCCAGGGCTGCGTGGACCGCCTCTGGCACCGCGATGGAGTAGCGGGCCAGGATGCCGAGCGCGTCACGACAGGAGGTGGCGTCCTCCACCGTGGGGCCGCTGGCGATGACCGAAACGTCGTCGCCGGGCACGTCGCTGATCGCGAGGGTGACGACCTGCGCGGGCCAGCATGCCGCAGCCAGCTGCCCGCCCTTGAGGCGCGACAGGTGTTTGCGGACACAGTTCATCTCCCGGATGTCGGCGCCACTTTCCAGCAGCTCCCTGTTGATGCGTTGCTTGTCGGCCAGATCGAGTCCGGCGACCGGGAGGGTGAGCAGCGCCGAGCCACCACCCGATATCAGGCAGACCACGAGGTCGTCCTCGCAGAGGCCCCGGGTCATTGCATGGGTGCGCACGGCGGCGATTCGGCTTGCTTCGTCAGGTACGGGATGAGAGGCTTCCATGATCTCTATGCGTTCCGGCAATCCCTTCGGGCGCGGCGGGGTGTGGCCATATCGCGTGACCACCAGCCCGCTCATTGGCGCACCCTCGGGCCACGCCGCCTCCAACGCGTGCGCCATCGCCCCTGCTGCCTTTCCGGCTCCAAGCACCAGCGTGCGGCCTTTCGGGGCAGGAGGTAGATGGGCCGCCAAGGTCTCCGACGGCTGTGCGCGCCGCACCGCCACCCTGAAGAGGCGCTCAAGAAGCGCCCGGGGGTCGGCAATCGGGTTCACGCTGCGGCCCCCACCACGTTGACGGGCTCACCACGGACAAACGCCTCCAGGTTGTCGACGAGCTGGTCTGCAAGGCCCTGGATGGCTTCCTGGGAAGCCCAGGCGACGTGCGGGGTCAGGATGAAGTTCGGCAGGTCCAGGAGCGCCATGAAGGGGTGGTCGGCTGGCGGCGGCTCGGCGGAGACGACGTCGAACGCCGCTCCGGAAATCTGCCCGCCGCGCAGGGCGGCGGCCAACGCTGCCTCGTCCACCAGGCCGCCCCGTGCCGTGTTGACGATGAGCGGCTTGCGCGCCATCTTGGCGAACTCTTCGGCGCCCAGCATGTTGTGGCTCTGGGCGTTCAGCGGGCAATGGAGCGTGATGATGTCGGAACGCGCAAGGACGTCGTCGAATGGGGTGTAGAGGCTGCCCTGGCCAGAACGGCCCTTGAAGGCCGAGAAGAGCACCTTCATGCCGAGCGCGCGCCCGATGGCCGCCACCGCATTGCCAAGCACGCCGTCGCCCACGATGCCCAACGTGGAGCCGGCGAGGTCGCGCACGGGGTAGTCGAAGTAGCAGAACTGGCCTGACTGCTGCCACCGGCCAGCCCTCACCGATTCCCGGTAGGCACAGATGCTCCGCCGGAGCGCGAACATCAGCGCAAAGGTGTGCTCGGGAACTGTGTTTCCAGCGTAGTTGCGGATGTTGGTGACCGTGATGCCATGCTGGGCGCATGCCTTCAAGTCGATGTTGTCGGTTCCGGTGGCCGCCACGGCCACCAGCTTCAGCCTGGATGCCTGCTGCAGGGCCTGGGCGCCGAGCTTCACCTTGTTGGTGATGACGATGTCGGCGTCCGCGATGCGCTGCGCCACCTCGCCAGGCTGCGTGTTTTCGTAGCTCACGAGCTCATGCTCGAACAAAGGTGCGCGCAGAGTGGTGTCAGGGGACAGCGTGGAACGGTCAAGGAATGCAATCTTCATGGCGGTCCTGGCAACGGCCAGCTTAGTAGTGGAGGCGAATAGGAATGTGGAAACGCAAAAATCAGCTGTCCCCCATTGCAGGGACAGCTGACGAGAGGGTCTACGTCGAGAGAGGCAAAGGTCTAGTCAACAACCGCCCCCGACGCCTTGACGATGGGTGCCCATCGGGCAATGTCTTCCTGCAGCAGCTGCGCAAGCCGTGTCGGCCCCCCGCTCAGCGGCTCGACGCCTGCAACCTTGAATCGCTCCAGCACATCGGGGGCGGCGACCGCGGCGGTGACCCATTGGGTCAGCTTGGATACCACGGGTGCTGGCGTGCCACGTGCCGCGAACAGGCCTACCCAGAGGTCTCCGACGTAGCCAGGAACCACTTCGCTGATGGAGGGCACATCGGGAAGCGCGGGAGACCGCTTGGCGGAACTCACGCCCAGGGCGCGCAGCTTGCCGCTCTTGATGAACTCGATGCACGAGGGCAGGCTGGCGAAGGCCACGGGGACCTGTCCACCCATGACGTCGGTCAACGCAGGTGCCACACCGCGGTACGGAACATGCTGCAGCGGCACGCCCGTGCTCGTGGAAAGCATGGCCCCCAGGAGGTGGTTCAGCGAGCCGTTGCCCGCGGAGGCGTACTGAATCTCTTCCTTGCTGGCGCGAGCCACCTTGATGAAATCGGCCAGGTTCCTGGCGGGAAAGGATGCATTCACCACCAACACGTTGGGCACGACGCCCACGGGGGCGATGGGCTCGAAGTCCTTGACCGGGTCGAATGGCACCTTTTTATACAAGGCAGGGTTGATGGCCTGTGTGCTGCTGATGGTCAACAGCAAGGTGTAGCCATCCTTGGGCGCGCGCGCAGCGAAATCGGTGCCGATGTTCCCGCCGGCGCCGGGACGGTTGTCCACGATGATCCGCTGGTTGCTCAGCTCGCTCAGCTTCTGGGCCAGGATGCGGCCGACCGTGTCGTTGGTGCCACCGGGCGCCTGCGGCACGACGATGGTCACCGGCTTGGACGGGTATGTATCGGCAAAGGCATTCAAGCCCAGCAGGCCCGTTGCGGCCAGGACGCTGAACTCGCGGCGTGTTGGATTCATGGTTGTCTCCTGTATTTCTGGTGTGGGGAACGGGGTTCCTAGAGCTGCGCGAGCAGCTCCTGGGCACGGAGGTACACGGGCTTGTCGACCATGGCTCCATCGAGCTTGATGGCTCCTTCTCCGCGGGCGGACGCCTCGTCAAAGGCATCCACCACTCGCTGGGCCCGCTGGATTTCGTCGGCGGTCGGCGTGTAGCACTCGTTGACCACATCGACGAACTTGGGGTGCACGACGACGGCCCCCCGAAACCCCAGCCCGCGGGCACGCAGCACCACGGCACTGAAGTCCTCGGGAGTACCAAGCTCGGCAATCGATGCAATGAAGCCGATGGGTTGGATCCGGGCCGCACGTGCCGCGGTCAGGACGGCCATGCTGGGATAGAGCAATGCGTCGGCGGTCGGGAGGCCTCCGCAATCGAGCGAGTAGTCCTCACTGCCGAGCATCATTCCCATCACGCGGGGCGAAGACGCCGCGATGTCGTGGAGATGCGGCAAGGCCGCCGCGCTTTCAATCTGCAGGAGAAAACGCACATGCCCCGGTGGCACCGACGCCGCTGCTTCCAGGTCCGTGACCATCTGCGCGATGATCTGAACGTCGCGTGCATGCTCCACCTTCGGGAGCACGATGATGTCCAGGCCGGGCAACACCGCGGATTTCAGGTCCACGACCGCGGTGAGCCAGTCGCCGTTGATGCGCACGGCGGCCAGCTTGTTCACCGCCTTCAGACGGCCCATCGAATCCGCGAGCCGCTCACGGGCCACCGGTCGCTGGGAAGGGTGGGTTCCATCCTCGAGGTCCAGGATGACAGCGTCGCTGGACTTGGTGACGGCGCTCCGCAGCAGCTTCTCATTGGCGGCCGGAACGAAGAGGAAAGAGCGGACAGTTTTCATGGCATCAAGTCGGTTGTGCGGCTGCAGCGGAACCTGTGTCGGCAGACGGCTTGGCGGCGCCAAACCAGGCGGTGTTGTCTTGGCCGAGCGCAGGCGCGCCGCGGCGAATAGGGGGGCGCTGCCCATTGATGCGGTAAGGCGCCGCATGGACGGAGACCGTCCGGCCATCTGGAGCGACCTGGTCGACCAGAAGCTGGCTTTCCGCGATATAGGGATGCTCCAGCAGGTCCGCGATGTCACAGACCGGGCCGGCAGTGATGTCCCGCACCGCGAAGAACTCCAGCGCCTCTGGCAGCGTGAGTTGGGTGATGTGCCCCTGGATGAGCGCATCCAGGGCGTCTATGTTCTTCAGCCGCGCCTCATGGGAGGAAAACCGCGGGTCCTGAAGACCTTGCGGGTAGCCGATGCCTTCGAACAAGCGGGCCAGCGTGCCCTCCATGCCGGCCGACAAGGCCACCCACTTCTCGTCGCGGGTCTTGTAGACGTTGCGAGGTGCATGGGTGGGCGAACGGCTGCCCGACCGCGGCGTCGACTTGCCCGTCAGCTGGAACTCCGCTGCCTGGGGCCCGAGGATGGAGAACAGCGGTTCGAACAACGACAGGTCAATCTCCTGGACCGATGCGTTCGCATTGCCACGCTGGCCATGGAGCGCGGCGAGCGCCAGCGCGGCGCCGTAGATGCCGGCCACGGAATCGGCCATGGCGAAGGGTGGAAGCACCGGCGGCAGGTCGGCGAAGCCATTCATGGCCGCGAAGCCGCTCATGGCTTCAATCAGCGAGCCGAAACCACCCTTGCTTGCAAACTGGCCCGTCTGGCCCCAGCCGGAGATGCGAACCACCACCAGCTTCGGGTTCAAGGCATTGAGCCGGTCCTTGCCGAGTCCCATGCGCTCCAGCGTGCCAGGGCGGAAGTTCTCGACCAGGATGTCGGCATCGGCCAGGAGACCCGTCAGCCTGGCCATGTCGTCCCCGGTGCGCAGGTTGAGCTCGACGCTGTCCTTGTTGCGGCTGTACGCGAGCCAGTAGGTGCTCATGCCTTCGCGCTGCCAGGCGCGCAGCTCGTCGCCCTTGCGCGGCGGCTCCACCTTGATGACCGTGGCGCCGAGGTCTGCGAGCACGTGGGTCAGCATGTTTCCAGACACCAGGCGCGAGAGGTCGACGACTTTCACCCCCGACAGGGGTTGCGTGCCGCCACGGGCCGAAGAGTGGTTTTGTGGGTTCATCATTAGCTCCTGGGGCAAGTCTCTGTTTTCATCTGATATCTGTAAAATACATTCGACATCTACTGGATATCGCGAAAATCAATATCAATGGAACTGCGCCAACTTCGGTACCTGATTGGGGTCTGTGAGGCGGGGGGCGTGCTGGCTGCGTCCAAGACCTTGCACGTGGCGCAGCCAGCGCTGAGCCAGAGCATTTCCTCGCTGGAGGGCGAGCTGGGGGTGCAGCTGTTCGTGCGGACGAACCGGGGAATGACCCTCACGGATGCGGGCCGCACCATGCTTGAACACTCGCGGGTTGTGCTTGCCGACATCGAGCGGGCCCGCAGTGCCGTTCAGCATTCGGCACTGGACATCCAGGGTGAGATGGCCGTGGGGTTGCCGACGACCGTGGCGCTGGTGGCAACGCTGCCCATCCTGCGCGCCACCAGGACGCGGTACCCGAAGCTGAAGCTCAAGATCATCGAGAGCCACAGCGGCTTTCTGGGCGAGTGGCTGCGCGCCGGACGGCTGGACCTGTCGGTTCTGTTCGTATCCGGCAATGAGCCGGCTTTCGAGTACCGCCTGCTTCTTGAAGAACGGCTCGCGCTGGTGACCACGCCCCAGGACACACCTGCCACCAGGGAGATTTCCTTGAAGTCTCTGGCCTCCCGCCCGCTCGTGCTTCCCGCCCAGGAACACGGGTTGCGCAGGATCATCGACAGGGTGTGCGCGGAGCATGGAGTGGAGCTGGAAGTGATTGCGGAGATTGACTCGCTGCCGAACATCAAGAAGGCGGTGCAGGAAGGCATGGCCAGCACCATCCTGTCGCCGGGCGCGGTTGCCGACGAGGTGCAGGCGGGCCACCTGGCGGTCACCACCATCACCCGGCCGCACATCCCGCGCCAGGTGGCATGTGCGACCTCGATGACGCGCCCCGTGACGCCGGCGACCGCGGCCATGATTTCGCTGGTGACCGAGGAAATGCGCTCGCTGGTTGAGCAAGGGCTCTGGCCAGCGGAGTGGATTGGCGACGCGCCTGCCTAGGTGGCCAGACAGCGGCGGGGATACCCCTTGCGCAGGTGCATCAGCGCCCCGCTGAGCTGAAGTGGTCGCGCACGAAGTCGATGCCCTTGCCGTTGTAGCCTGCGCGCAGGGCCGGTCTGGCTCCAAACTCCATGTACGACTGCTCTTGGGCGCTGTACGGCTTCCAGGCACTCAAGCCCTGGCCGTTGGGGTCGCCGGTCTTTGCGAACTGCACCCAGGCATCCGCCATCGTTCTTGCGACGGTTGCATCGACGGCATTGAAGGGGCGGTTCTTCCCGCGGTGCGGTGACTGCAGGTTGTCGAAGACGAACTGCAGCTCATCCCCGTGGATGGGCATTGCCGCCGCCTCATTGCGATGGCGGGTGAACACGTAGCGGTAGCTTTTCAGGCCATGGTCCTGGTAACGCGCCAGCAGTTCCCGCGTGCCAAAGAGGTACTCCGTATCAGCGTAGAGGTCGGCCAGCGCCTGAGGAACCTTGTCGTCGCTGGCCACGGCGTACGCGGCCCAGGCTGCCTGCTCCCTGCCCTTGAAGGACTGCTGGACGAAGCCCTGGAAATCCGCCACGGTCTTGATGGACCAGTTGCGGGTGGCCCCGCCCCCTTCGTTCTCGTTGTTTCCAACAAGGATGGGGACCTTGGCGAACTTGCCGGTGGCGTACGCCTGGTAGTCGGGCGTCTTCACGGCGTAGCCATCGTTGATGATGCTCACCGGCCTTCCGGTGGCGAGAGACCGGCCAGAGGGCTGCTTCTTGATCAATTCCACGAAGTCGGTAGCAGGGAGCTTGCGCAGCGCGCCCAGGTCGCTGCCGAAACGCAGGCCGTACAGCTCCGCATCCTTCAGCGCCATCGTCGGGCGCATCACACCCACGCTCTGCATGAGCGCCTTCTGGAACGTGCCCTGGGCCATGTCCGTGGTCATGAGCGTGCTGATGGCATGGGCGCCGGCGGATTGGCCCATCACGGTCACCCTGGCCGGGTCGCCACCAAAGGCCGCGATGTTCCGCTGCACCCACTTGAGCGCGGCCGCCTGGTCCATCAGGCCGTAGTTGCCCGAGGCCCGCTGGGGCGACTCCGCAGTGAGGTGGGGGTGGGCCATGAAGCCCAGCAGACCGAGGCGGTAGTTCAGTGTGACGACGACCACGCCGCGGCGGGCAAGGGCTTCGCCATCGTAGGAGGGATGGGAGCCTGCGCCGTACGCGAACCCGCCACCATGGATCCAGACGATGACCGCCAGGCGTTCATCTTTGCGCCGGGCCGGTGTCCAGACATTCAGGTTCAGGCAGTCCTCGCTCATGCCACCGCGCTGCTCAGGGTACTCCTGCGGCTGGACGCAGTAGTCGCCGAACGAGGTGCTGTCGCGCACACCGGTCCATGGGGCGGCTGGCTGCGGCGGCTTCCAGCGCAGGTCGCCGGCGGGCGCGGCGGCGTAGGGAATGCCGTAGAACTTCTTCACGTCCGTGCCGTGGCCACGGACAACGCCCGACTCGGTCCGTGCCGTGGCAAGGCCGGTGTCAGCGCCACCACCGGGGGATGCGCAGGAAATCAGGAGGCCCATGGACAGACCCGTCGTCAGTAGACGTAGTGCGAATTTCATGCCCTTGCCCCCTCACTCGGCTTTGATGTTGCCTTCGCGAACCACCTTGGCCCACGCGGCTGTTTCCTGGTCCACGAACTTGCCCAGTTCTGCGGGGCCCATGTAGGCGGCGAAGGCGCCCTGGTCTTCGATCTTTTTCTTGTAGTTGTCGCTCTCGACGATGGTCTTGATGGCTGCGGCGAGGCGGGCCGTGATGGCGGAGGGTGTCTTGGCGGGGGCGAAGACGGCGAACCAGCTTTCAACTTCGTAGCCGGGCAGCCCCGCCTCGGCAGCGGTCGGCACATTCGCAAGGGATGGATGGCGCTTGGGCCCCGCATACGCCAGGGCCTTCAACTTGCCCGCTTGCACCTGGCCAATGACGGAGGGCGGCGTCGTGATGAACATGTCGACCTGGCCGCTGATGAGGTCGGTGATGACCGGACCAGCGCCCTTGTAGGGCACATGGGTCACAGGGACCTTGGACTGCTTGCCGAACATCTCGCCGGCAATGTGCTGAATCGAGCCATTGCCAGAAGATGCGTAGAACAGGCCCTTGGGATTCTTCTGGCCGTAGGCGATGAACTCCTTCAGGCTGTTGACCGGAAGGGTGGCACTGACCGCCACGACGTGCGGTGCGCGCATCACCAGCGCGATGGGCACAAAGTCAGAGGTCTTCCAGCGAATCTGCGAGAACAGCGCGGGGTTGCCCACGTGA